>CP019326.1:1905933-2223589 GCA_001971685.1 Halomonas sp. 1513 | reverse complement strand
TGCCTGCGGCTGGCTTGCTAGGCTTGCTGCACGCTCTCCAACCAGTGAGTCGAGACGCATGAGTACACCCGCGATCCAGTCGGCCGTGGCACAGATGCAGGCCATGGCGACACAGGCCGCCGGCGCCCAGCACAAGGGCCAGCAGCTGACCACGGCGGTCGGCCAAGGCGGCTTCGCCAACGAGCTGCAGGCCTCCATTCAGCGCATCAATCGCCTGCAGCAGACCGCCAGCGCCAAGGCTACGGCCTTCCAGTCCGGCGACCCGGACGTGGCGCTCAACGACGTGATGGTCGACATGCAGAAGGCCAGCGTGGCCTTTCAGATGGGCGTGCAGGTAAGGAATCGCCTCGTCACCGCCTACAAGGACGTGATGAATATGCAGGTGTAGGCGCCAGGCGCGTACCTTGCTCTACCGTAACATGACGCTGCCCGGCCATTTGGCCGGGCAGCGTCGCTGTGGGCGGGTGGTCTCAAGGCTTGCGCAGCGAGGCGTCGAGGTGGTCGACCACCTCGGCCCAGTCGGCGTCGTCTTCGAGTGCTTCGTTGAGGAAGTCGGCCTGGGCGCGGTTCCAGAAGGGCGCGTCGGGCAGTGGCAGGGCATCGGGCAGCGGAGAATGCTGCTCGATGAAGGCCTCGATCGAGGCGGCGTCGGCGGGCAGGCCGAGCTGTTCGAACAGCTCGCTGAAATGGTGAACCGGTGGTTCCATGGCAGTCTCCCTGATGGACGATATGTTCCTACACCATAGCGGGTCGCGAGCGCCTCTGCCGGTCAGCGTTCGCCGGCCAGCGGAGTGAGAAAACGCCGCCGGCGTTCGGCATCGTCGAGCGGCTGGGCCAGCAGGTGGACCAGCTTGGTCATGACGGCTTCCGGGGTCATGTCGTCGGCGCACAGCACGCCAGCATCGGCAAGGCCCTGGCCGGCGGCGTAGTGGCCGATGTCGATGCCGCCGTGGGGGCACTGGCTGAGCGCGGCGAGCAGCTTGCCTTCGCCGCTGGCGCGGGCCAGCACGCCGAGCAGTGCGGGGTCGTCGGGCACGTTGCCGCCGCCCCAGACTTCCAGCAGGGCGCCCTGGACCGCGGCCGGCTCGAGCCAGGCGGCGAGCTGCCAGGCGGCGATGCCCGGCCACAGCGCGATGCGTACCACTGGGCTGATGCCGGGATAGTCGGGCAGCTCGAAGCGCGGCGCTCCGCGCTGCTGCTCGGCCAAGCCGCGGCTCGGGTAGAGTATCGGGCGCTGGTCGACGAGTTCGCCTAGCGGCGGGTAGTTGGGGCTGGTGAAGGCGTCGGCGGCCTGGGTGTGCCACTTGCGTGCGCGGGTAGCGCGCAGCAGCCTGCCGGCGAAGCAGATGGCGACTTCCCGCAGCCCCGGCTCGGCGGCAAAGCGCAGCGCGGCCTCGATATTGCCCAGGGCGTCGGAGCCCTCGGCTTCCAGCGGCAGCATGGCGCCGGTGACCACCACCGGCATGTCGATGCCCTGTAGCTGGTAGGCGAGGCTGGCGGCGCTCCAGGCCAGGGTGTCGGTGCCGTGCAGTACCACGACGCCGGCGTAGCGCTGCTCGGCGTGCTGTGCGGCGATCAGCCCGGCCAGCACCCGCCAGGTGGCCGGGGTGGCGGCACTGGAATCGATGGGCTGGGGTGTTTCGATAAGCTCGAAGCGCGGCAGGTCGGCCCGGCGTGCCGGCGGCAGGCTGGCCAGGGCAGCCGCGAGGCGGCGCTCGAAGTCGCCGCCGGGGGCCAAGCCCGAGGCGCTGGGCAGCATGCCGAGGGTGCCCCCGGTGTAGATGACGAGTAGCGGGCGGGGAGGCTGCGCCATGACGGGTGTCCTTGGGTCCTGGGGGAGTCGGTTCACCATGATACCCGAGCAGGGCGCTGCGATCAGTCGCTGACCTGGCGGCTGAGGAAGTCGATGCCGGCGTCGATGGCGCTGCCGCGGGTGACGAAGCTGGTCAGGTGGCCGCGCAGCCGCTGCAGGTAGAGTTCGCTATGCACGCCACGCTCGAGCAGCGCCTGGTGGAAGTCCTCGGCATGATCCAGCGGTACCAGGCGGTCCTGGGTGCCGTGGAACAGAAAGAACGGTGGCGCAGTGTCGCCGAGCTGGCGCGCAGGCGAGGCGAGGCGATACTGCTCGGGCACCTCGGCGCGGGTGCCGCCTAGGAACTGCACCACCAGCCGGCCGTCGTCGAACTTGAACAGATCGCTGGGCATGCCGCCAGCGAGCACCGCTTGCAGCCGCGTATGCTCGCCGCCGTGGGGGGTGGCCAACTCGGGCTGGTCGGCGCTGAGCGCGAGCAGTCCGACCAGGTGGGCACCAGAGGAGAAGCCGACCCCGACCACGCGCTGGGTGTCGATGCGCCACTCGTCGGCGTGTTGGTGCAGCCAGCGCATGGCCACCTGCAGGTCGTGGAGCTGGGCGGGGAAACGGTAGGTCGGTGCGAAGCGGTGCTCGATGTTGATCGCCACGAAGCCGGCCTCGGCCAGCTGCTCGGCGATGCCCTGCATGTCGCTGCGGTCGCGACGCTGCCAGCCGCCGCCGTGTACCACCAGGGCCGCCGGGCGCAGTGCGCTGCCGTCGTCCGCCGGCAGGTGGACGTCCGCCCGCAGTGTCTCGGGCCAGTCATCGGGGGTGTAGGTGAGCCCCTCGATGACGCGGGTTTGCTGGCTGGCACTGTGCAGCGCCGCCGGCGGCTCGAGCGGGGCATTGAGGTGACGGCTGCAGCCTGCCACCAGGAGTGTCAGGCAGAGCAGGGTGGTCAGGCGGTAATAGGGCAGCATGACGGCAGTCCGGGTGATGGTGGGTCGTATCAACTTGTACAAGCCTATATGTTCG
The DNA here is from genome assembly GCA_001971685.1 of Halomonas sp. 1513. NCBI lineage: Bacteria > Pseudomonadati > Pseudomonadota > Gammaproteobacteria > Oceanospirillales > Halomonadaceae > Halomonas > Halomonas sp. 1513. Next base: position 2,220,762 of record CP019326.1, on the reverse strand, counting down.
TAGAGGCTTTGTGGATGCATTGATGCGACCCGCATCGAGCCATGGGGTTCCCACGGCTGCCGGAGAGGGCGGTGGCGCTCAGGCTTCGAGGTTGATCAGGCGGCCCTGCAGCTCGTTTAGCGACTCGGCGATACGCAGCACTTCTTCGCTGGGAATCTGGCGAATCACATCGCCGCTGTCGCGGTCGACGATGCGGGTCACGGTGCGTGAGTCGAACTCGTTGAGGTGGAACTCGATGCCGTAGGGGCGCATCACCTCGTTGATGCGCAGTACCGGTTCGGTGAGATCACCGGCCGGGGGCAGGGCGGCGGGGCCGCGCTCGGCCTGAGGCTCGGGCGCAGGCAGGGGGCTCTGGCCGAGCTGGCCAAGCATGCTCTCGAGCCGCTGCTGGGCTGTAAGGCCGTGGGTGGCGTGACTAATGTCGTTGATCAGATCGCTCATTATGTGGCCTCTCACCCTGCCGCTGGTTGTTGTCAATCCTAGTATCGGCAGGGTGAGATATTTCTTTAGGCCATACCTGTGGCGAGCGTCAGGCGTCGGCAGGCGTGGTGGTGGGGGTGGGCGTGGCCAGACGCGCGACCATGGCGCTGACCATGCGCGCCGAGTGGTCGGCGGCCTTGACCAGGAACTGCTCGAAGCTCAGGTGATTGTCGCCGCCGCCGGCGATGTCGGAGAGCGCGCGAATCACCACGAACGGGCAGCCGTAGAGGTGGCAGGTCTGGGCGATGGCGGCTGCTTCCATCTCCGCGGCGAGCATGGTGGGAAAGCGCGAGCGGGTCTTGGTGACCAGCTCGGGGCAGGCCATGAAGACGTCACCGGTGGCGATCAGGCCCTCGACCACGCGGACCTCGCCCAGCGCCTCGACGCTGTGGCGCGCTACCCTGACCAGCCGCTGGTCGGGCAGGTAGGCGGCGGGCATCTGCGGTACCTGGCCGTGCTCGTAGCCGAACACCACGGCATCGACGTCGTGGTGGCGCACTTCGCTGGAGACGACCACGTCGCCGATCTCGAGCCCTTCGCCGAAGCCGCCGGCGGAGCCGGTATTGATGATCGCCTCGGGCTGGTAGGTATCCAGCAGCAGGGTGGTGCCGATGGCGGCGTTGACCTTGCCGATGCCGGACTGGAGGATCACCACCTCGACGCCGTGCAGGCGGCCGAGGTGGAAGGTGCAGCCTACGTGCTGCCGGGTCTTGCCGTCTTCCAGCAGGCTCGCCAGGTACTCGACCTCCTGGGCCATGGCGCCGATGATGCCGATGCGCTTCATGCGAAGACGTTCCTCCACTCATCGCGTTTGGCGAGGAACTCGCGGGCGATCTGCTGTGCACCCTCGAGGCTATGGCTGGCCGCCCAGCCGCACTGCATCTCGTTGCAAGCCGGGACCTCTTCGGCCACCAGGATGTCCTCGAGGGTCTTGCGCAGCAGCTCGAGCACGTCGTCGTAGTCGTCGTGGTTGATCAACGCGACGTAGAAGCCGGTCTGGCAGCCCATCGGGCTGATATCGACGACCTTGTCGCTGTGGTTGCGCGACAGCTCGGCCATCAGGTGCTCCAGAGAGTGCAGGGCGGGCATCTCCATGTGGGCTTGGTTGGGCTGGCAGATGCGCATGTCATACTTGTGAATCTGGTCGCCGTTGTCGCCGACCTTGACCCCGGCGAGGCGCACGTAGGGCGCCTTGACCTTGGTGTGGTCGAGATTGAAGCTTTCCACGTTCATCTGCTGTTCGCTCATGATGGCCTCGCGATGCTGGGAAATGAGAGCGTTTGAAGGGCGCGTATTCTACCTGACTCGGCTCAGCCTTGCATGGCGTCGTGGACGTCGGCGGCATAGAGGGTGTTCTCGAGCAGTGAAGCGACGGTCATCGGGCCTACGCCACCCGGCACCGGGGTGATGAAGCTGGCGCGCTCGGCGGCGGGGGCGAACTCGACGTCGCCGATCAGGCGGCCGTCCTCTTCGCGGTTGATGCCCACGTCGATGACGATGGCGTCGTCGCGCACCCATTCGCCCTTGACCAGCCCCGGCTTGCCGACGGCCACCACCAGCAGTTCGGCGCGGCGCACGTGGGATTCGAGGTCGCGGGTGAAGCGGTGGCAGACGGTGGTGGTGCAGCCGGCCAGCATCAGCTCGAGGGCCATGGGACGGCCAACGATGTTGGAGGCGCCGACCACGGTGGCGTTGAGGCCGCGAACGTTGAGGCCGCTCTCCTGAAGCAGGGTCATGATGCCCTTGGGCGTGCAGGGCCGCATCACCGGCAGGCGCTGGGCCAGGCGGCCGAGGTTGTACGGGTGGAAGCCGTCGACGTCCTTGTGCGGCAGGATGCGCTCGAGAATCGGGCGCGAGTCGAGGTGCTCGGGCAGCGGCAGCTGCAGCAGGATGCCGTCGACGCTGGGGTCGGCGTTGAGCTCGTCGACGGTGGCTTCGAGCTCGGCCTGGGTGGTGGCGGCGGGCAACTGGTGCTGGACCGAGTGGATGCCGGCCTCGTCGCAGGCGCGATGCTTGTTGCGCACGTAGACGTGAGAGGCGGGGTCGTCGCCGACCAGTATCACGGCAAGGCCGGGTATCCGAGCGCCCGCCTCACGGCGCGCCGCCACCTGGCGGGCGACCTGTTGGCGTACGTGAGCGGCAATGGCCTTACCATCGATCAACTGGGCGGTCATCTACAAATCCCCTGGCACATGGTGGGCGCGGCCTGCGGGCGGTGGCAGGCGCTGAAAACGCTGTGGGCGGCGATTTTCGCATGAGAGGGGCCCGAGTCAAAGCGTCTATGTGCCGCGCTGGCGAGCCTAAGGGCTTGACCGTAGGCGAAACATCCGTAGAATACGCCTCGCATTGCCGGGGCTCAACGGGTCTCGGCAGGCCGTGCGAAATGCCGGCGGGGTGTAGCGCAGTCTGGTAGCGCGCCTGCTTTGGGAGCAGGATGTCGGGGGTTCGAATCCCTCCACCCCGACCATTTCAACCGATTGATTATGTTGAGAAAATATAGTCAAAGGGTTGTCGGCAAGAGCCTGAAGGTCGTAGAATGCGCCTATAGCTCAACCGGATAGAGCAACGGCCTTCTAAGCCGTAGGTTGCAGGTTCGAGTCCTGCTGGGCGCGCCAGGTCAGGCGTGGTCGTGGCAGGGGTCGTGGGCGGTGAGATCGATACCGCTCGTGACGACGAAATGGTGGATGTAGCTCAGTGGTAGAGCCCCGGATTGTGGCTCCGGTGGTCGTGGGTTCGATCCCCATCATCCACCCCATTCGTTGCTCGGTTGCCGGTCAGTGTCAGGTAGTGGTGGATGTAGCTCAGTGGTAGAGCCCCGGATTGTGGCTCCGGTGGTCGTGGGTTCGATCCCCATCATCCACCCCATTACCTCACTTCTTCGTGTTTCCCCTCCTGTTTTGCCTTCTCATGTGTTGCTGCGCTGCTGCCCCTGATGCCGGCGGTCATGCCCGTATTCGTCGTGTCATATCGTACATCTCGCGTGGGTGCTAGGCAGTTGGCCTTGCAAATACGCCCATCGCCCCCATTGTCGTGGCATGGCGCGCTTGCCAGCGGCTGGCGGGGTTCATAGAATTACCCCCTTTGCTCTCGCTGCGCAGCACTGCGCATCCACGCATTCAACAGACAACGCATTCATCAGAACGCCCAGTCGGTAGAGGACTATTCATGCAAGTTTCCGTCGAGACGACCTCCCAGATCGAACGCCGTGTCAAGGTTCAGGTGCCGGCAGAAGAGGTCGACAAGGCCGTTGCGGCCCGCCTCAAGGACACCGCGAAGAACGTTCGCCTGAACGGCTTCCGCCAGGGCAAGGTGCCAATGGCGGTGGTTCGCCAGCGCTTCGGCGGCCAGGTGCGTAATGAGGTGGTGGGCGAAGTGATGCGTGAGCGCTACGTCCAGGCAATCACCCAGGAGAGCCTCAACCCCGCCGGCTACCCGCAGATCGAGCCGACCGTCAACGAGTCCGGCAAGGACCTTGAGTTCGTGGCTACCCTGGAGATCTATCCGGAGGTCGAGCTCAACGGCATCGAGGGCACCGAGGTCGAGCGCCCGGTGGTGGAGATCAAGGACGCCGACGTCGACACCATGATCGAGACCCTGCGCAAGCAGAATGCGTCCTGGGAGAGCGTCGACCGCGCGGCCGAAGACGGCGATCAGGTCACCATCGACTTCCAGGGTTTCCTGGGCGATGAGCCGTTCGAGGGTGGCAGCGCCGAGAACCATGATCTGGTGCTGGGCTCCAACAGCTTCATCCCCGGCTTCGAAGAGCAGTTGGTCGGCGCCAAGGCCGGCGACGAGAAAACCCTGACCGTCACCTTCCCCGAGGACTACCAGGCCGAGAACCTGGCCGGCCAGGAAGCGACCTTCAAGGTCAAGGTGCACAAGGTCAGCGCTCAGCAGCTCGCCGAGGTCAACGAGGAATTCATCAAGCAGTTCGGCGTCGAAGAGGGTGACGTCGAGAAGTTTCGTGCCGAAGTGCACAAGAACATGACCCGCGAGGCCAAGCAGGCGGTCGACAACCGCGTCAAGCAGCAGGTGCTCGAGGCGCTCAAGAAGGTCAACGACATTCCGGTGCCGCAGGCGCTGGTGCAGCAGGAAACCGACGCGCTCAAGCGTCAGGCCGCGCAGCAGTTTGGCCTGGGCGAAGACTTCGACGTCTCCCAACTGCCCAACGAGCTGTTCGCCGATCAGGCCAAGAGCCGAGTGCAGGTGGGGCTGCTGCTGGCCGAAGTGATCAAGTCCGGTGAGCTCGAGGCCAGCGACGACGAGATCAAGGCCAAGGTCGAGGAGCTGGCCCAGCAGTACCAGGAGCCGGAGCAGGTCATCGAGTACTACCTTGGCAACGACCAGCTCAAGAATCAGCTCAAGTCGGCGATTCTCGAAGAGAAGGCGGTCGACTCGCTGCTCGAGCAGGCCACCGTCAAGGACGTCGAGATGTCCTATGAGGAGGCGCTGCAGGCGGCCCAGCAGCAGGCCGAGGCCGGTGATGCCGAAGACGACGAAGACGCCGCCGCCAAGGAGTAACCTCCTGGCAAGCGTTGACAGGCCCGGCATCCGCCGGGCCTTGCGTCATGGTGTAAGGTAGACGATAGCCGGGTCACTCCGGCTGCTTACCACAGCGGATTAAAGGACATCACACAGATGGGCAACGAGTTCGATATTCAAAACGCCGGTGGCCTGGTGCCGATGGTGGTCGAGCAGAGTGCACGCGGCGAGCGGGCTTACGACATCTACTCGCGCCTGCTCAAGGAGCGTGTGATCTTCCTGGTGGGGCCGGTGGAAGACTACATGGCCAACCTGGTGGTAGCACAGCTGCTGTTCCTCGAGTCCGAGAATCCGGACAAGGACATCCACCTCTACATCAATTCGCCGGGTGGTTCGGTGACTGCCGGGATGTCGATCTACGACACCATGCAGTTCATCAAGCCCGATATTTCCACCGTGTGCATCGGCCAGGCGGCGAGCATGGGTGCGCTGCTGCTGGCCGGCGGTGCGAGCGGCAAGCGTTTCTGCCTGCCCAATTCGCGGATGATGATTCACCAGCCGCTGGGCGGCTACCAGGGGCAGGCGTCGGATATCGAGATCCACACCAAGGAGATTCTCAGTATCCGTCACAAGCTCAACAAGATTCTCGCCGACCATACCGGCCAGGACATTGAGACCATCGCCAAGGACACCGATCGTGACAATTTCATGAACGGCGCCCAGGCGGCAGAGTACGGTCTGATCGATGCCGTGCTGGATAAGCGTCCGGCATCCTGATAGCGTGATTTCCCACTGAGATTTCACGATAGGCAACTCCGGCGGCTTAGAGGCCGCCGTCCGTAATGAGGTACGCGAATGGCCGACGGCAAAGGTAAGGACGACAGCGGCAAGCTGCTTTACTGCTCGTTCTGCGGCAAGAACCAGAACGAAGTCCGCAAGCTGATTGCAGGCCCGTCCGTGTATATCTGCGACGAATGTGTCGATCTGTGTAACGACATCATTCGCGAGGAAGTCCTCGAAGCCGATGCAGAGGGCGACGAAGATCGTCTGCCGGCTCCGCGCGAAATTCGTCATACCCTCGACGACTATGTGATTGGCCAGGACCGCGCCAAGATGGTGCTGTCGGTGGCGGTTTACAATCACTACAAACGGCTGCGTGCCGATGTGAAGTCTGACGATGTGGAGCTGGGCAAGTCGAACATCCTGCTGATTGGCCCGACCGGCAGCGGCAAGACGCTGCTGGCCGAGACCCTGGCGCGACTGCTCAATGTTCCCTTTACCATCGCCGATGCGACCACGCTGACCGAAGCGGGTTACGTGGGTGAGGACGTCGAGAACATCATCCAGAAGCTGCTGCAGAAGTGCGACTACGATGTCGAGAAGGCCCAGAAGGGCATCGTCTACATCGACGAGATCGACAAGATTTCGCGCAAGTCGGACAACCCCTCGATTACCCGCGATGTGTCGGGTGAGGGTGTCCAGCAGGCGCTGCTCAAGCTGATCGAGGGCACTACCGCCTCGGTGCCGCCCCAGGGCGGGCGCAAGCATCCGCAGCAGGAGTTTCTGCAGGTCGACACCGGTGACATCCTGTTCATCGTCGGCGGCGCCTTCGCCGGACTCGACAAGGTCATCCGTGACCGCGCCGAGAAGGGCGGCATCGGCTTCAATGCCGAGGTCAAGAGCAAGGACGAGAACAAGGGCGTCGGCGATCTGCTGCTCGGCGTCGAGCCCGAGGATCTGGTCAAGTTCGGCTTGATCCCCGAATTCGTGGGCCGCCTGCCGGTGATTGCCACCCTCACCGAGCTCAGCGAGGATGCGCTGGTCCAGATTCTCACCGAACCCAAGAACTCGCTGGTCAAGCAGTACGCCAAGCTGTTCGACATGGAGGGAGTGGAGCTGGACTTCCGCGAGGACGCCCTGCGCGCCGTGGCGGGCAAGGCGATGGCGCGCAAGACCGGTGCCCGTGGGCTGCGCTCGATTCTCGAGTCGGTGCTGCTCGATACCATGTACGAGATCCCCTCGCTGGAGGGCGTCACCAAGGTGGTGATCGATGAGTCGGTGATTGCCGGCGATAGCGAGCCGCTGCTGATCTACTCTCAGAAAGACGAGAGCAAGGTGGCTGGCAAGGACGGCTGAGCACGCCACCGATCCGCGCACGGGGCCATGCCAGTCATGGCCCCGTTCGCTTGTAAAGTGCCGGCGATGCCCCCATCACCAGACCAACCACCCGATTTTGAGGAACGTCTGCGATGCAGCAGAACGCCGAACAGACCCTGAGTCTGCCCCTTCTTCCCCTGCGCGATGTGGTCGTCTATCCGCAGATGGTCATCCCCCTGTTCGTGGGCCGCGAAAAATCCATCCAGGCCCTCGAGGCCGCCATGGAAGCCGACAAGCGCGTCCTGCTGGTCGCCCAGCGCGAGGCGGGCCAGGATGATCCTGATACCCAGGATCTGTTTGCGGTTGGCACCGTGGCCGAGATCATGCAGCTGCTCAAGCTGCCCGACGGCACCGTCAAGGTGCTGATCGAGGGCGCCTCGCGTGCCGATGTCGGCGCCATCAGCGTGACCGAGGCCGGCTACACCCAGGCCAGCGTGACCCTGCGCGAGAGCGTGCCGCTCACCGAGCGCGAGCAGGAGTCGCTGGTGCGCGTACTGCTCAACCAGTTCGAGCAGTACGTCAAGCTGTCCAAGAAGGTGCCCAACGAGGTCTTGAGCTCGCTGTCCGGCATCGAGGATCCGAGCCGGCTGGTGGATACCGTCTGTGCGCATCTGTCGCTGAAGATCAACGACAAGCAGCAGCTGCTGGAGATGGACCGCGTACGCGATCGCATCGAGCACCTGATGGCGCTGATCGAGTCCGAGATCGACCTGCTGCAGGTCGAGAAGCGGATCCGTTCGCGGGTCAAGGACCAGATGGAGAAGTCGCAGCGCGAGTACTATCTCAACGAGCAGATGAAGGCCATCCAGAAGGAGATGGGCGAGCTCGAGAACGTGCCCAACGAGGCCGAGAAGTACGAGACCGCGATCGAGGAATCCGGGATGCCCAAGGAGGCCGCCGACAAGGCGACCCAGGAGCTGGGCAAGCTCAAGATGATGTCGCCGACCTCCGCCGAGGCCACGGTGGTGCGTTCCTACCTCGACTGGCTGATCTCGGTGCCGTGGAAGAAGCGCACCCGGGTCAAGCACGACCTGGTACGCGCCGCGGCGGTGCTGGATGAGGACCACTACGGTCTGGAGGAGGTCAAGGAGCGCATCCTCGAGTATCTCGCCGTGCAGAAGCGCGTCAAGAAGCTCAAGGGGCCGGTGCTGTGCCTGGTGGGCCCGCCCGGGGTGGGCAAGACCTCGCTGGGCCAATCGATTGCTCGGGCCACCAATCGCAAGTATGTGCGCCTGGCGCTGGGCGGGGTGCGCGATGAGTCGGAGATTCGCGGTCACCGCCGTACCTACATCGGCTCGCTGCCGGGCAAGATGGTCCAGCGCATGAGCAAGGCCGGGGTCAAGAACCCGCTGTTCCTGCTCGATGAGGTCGACAAGATCGGCATGGATCATCGCGGCGATCCGGCCTCGGCGCTGCTCGAGGTGCTCGATCCCGAGCAGAACGACAAGTTCAGCGATCACTATCTGGAACTCGACTACGATCTTTCCGAGACCATGTTCATCTGCACCGCCAACTCGATGAACATTCCCGGGCCGCTGCTCGATCGCATGGAGATCATCCGTCTGCCGGGCTATACCGAGGACGAGAAGCTGGCCATCGCCAGGCGCTACCTGGTGCCCAAGCAGCTCAAGGCCAACGGCTTCAAGGACGGGGAGCTGGAGATTGGTGACGATGCGCTGCTCGAGCTGATCCGCTACTACACGCGTGAGGCAGGGGTGCGAGAGCTGGAGCGCCAGATCGCCAAGGTCTGCCGCAAGGTGCTGCGTGAACGGCTCGAGGCGGAGGCCAAGGAGGGCGCCCAGGCGCCGCGCATGCTGGCGGCGGTGGATATCGAGCCCCACGCCGGGGTGCGCCGCTACAGCTACGGCTTGGCCGACCAGGAGAATCAGGTCGGCCGTGTCACCGGCCTGGCGTGGACCTCGGTGGGCGGCGAGCTGCTCAACATCGAGTCGGTGGTGACTCCGGGCAAGGGGCGGATCAACAAGACCGGTTCGCTGGGCGACGTGATGAAGGAGTCGGTGAGTGCCGCCCAGACCGTGGTGCGGGCGCGGGCCGTGGCGCTGGGCATCGACCCTGAGCGCTTCGAGAAGGAGGACCTGCATATCCACGTGCCAGAGGGGGCGACCCCCAAGGATGGCCCGAGTGCGGGGATTGCGATGGTCACGGCGATGGTCTCGGCCTACACTGAACGACCGGTGCGCTGTGATCTGGCGATGACCGGTGAGGTCAATCTGCGCGGCGAGGTGATGCCGATCGGTGGCCTAAAGGAGAAATTGCTGGCCGCTCGGCGGGGTGGTATAAAGAAAGTGCTTATACCTGAAGAAAACCGCCGCGACCTCAAGGAAGTACCGGACAACATCAAGAATGCCTTGGATATCATGCCAGTGCGCTGGATTGATGAAGTTCTGGATGAGGCGCTGGTGGCAAAGCCTGGCGTCAAGAGTGACGATCAGCGCTCAGATGATAAAGGTGCCTCGCACTCAGTGATCAGTACGCATTGATGCTATTTTCTCCACCATGATTGAAGGTGAAGTCAGTCATGGTGGGGCTTGGCGCCAAGTGTTGCTTGACAGATCTTTGCGTGCATTGCTATAAATCACGCTTTGACGTGATCGTGTATGCCGATAAAAGATAGCGCCGATTAGAAGTCAATTTCCGAAATAGTCAAGGGGTGAAGTGTGAACAAGTCCGAGCTGATCGAAGCCATCGCTGCATCTGCAGATATTCCCAAGGCGGCTGCTAGCCGTGCGCTGGACGCCATGGTGGATAGCGTGACTGACAGCCTCAAGAAGGGCGATTCCGTTTCTCTGGTAGGGTTTGGTACCTTTACCGTCAAGGAGCGTGCTGCGCGTACCGGCCGTAATCCTCAGACTGGCCAGCCGATCGAGATCAGTGCTGCCAAGGTGCCAAGCTTCAAGGCCGGCAAGGCACTCAAGGATTCGGTCAACTAAGCAGGGCCCATGCCCCGCGGACGTGCCGTATGCCGCCAGGCGCATCGCGAAAGCGGTGCGCCTTTTTATTGGTCGCCATCCTCACCGTGTGAGACGACGATAGTCGTCGCCGGTGGCGTCCGGGTATAATGGTCGCCTTCTCGATCTCCAGGGATTTCGTGCCACTCTTCAGCTGAGGCTAGCATGCTGCAAAGTATTCGGGACCGCTCCAAGAGTTGGGGCGCCAAGATCATCATCGGTGCCGTCGTGGTGACCATGGCCCTGTTCGGGGTCGATTCGCTGGTGACGCTGTTCACCGGCAGCCCGGACGACGTGGCCGAGGTCAATGGCCAGACCATCACCCGCCAGCAGGTGGAGATGAACGTGCAGCGCGCGATCCGCAGCGGCCAGGTGCCGCCGGAGCAGGAGCGGGCGCTGCGTAATCAGGTTCTCGACGACCTGATCACCGAAGCGCTACTGGACAGCTATGCTGCCGATGGCGGCCTCTACCTGTCGGAGAGCCAGCTCGACCAGCTGATCGTCACGCTGCCGGAGTTTCAGGATCAGAACGGCCGCTTCGACGCCGACCTGTTCCGCAATCGCCTGGCCAGCGCCGGCTACTCGCCGACCAGCTTCCGCGAAGAGCTGAAGGCCGATATGCAGCGCCAACAGCTTCAGCAGGGGCTGGCCTTCAGCGACTTCACGCTGGCCAGTGAGCGCGAGCGGCTCGGCGAGCTGCAGCGCCAGACCCGCAGCTTCCGCTATCACCTGCTCGACGATGACGATCTCGATACGTTACCGGAAGCCAGTGAGGAGCAGCTCGAGAGCTACTACGAGGCCAACGCCGATCGCTACCGCCGCCCCGAACAGGTGCGCCTCGAATACGTGATCATCGATCGTGAAGAGATGGCCGCTGAGCACGAGCTCGACGAGGAGCTGCTGCGCGAGGCCTATGCCGAGCGCGGCCGTGATGCCGAGCGCCGCGTCTCCCATATCATGGTGACCTTCAACGGCGAGCGCAGCCGCGAGGAGGCCGAGGCACGCCTCGAAGAGGTGCAGGCGCGCCTCGATGAGGGCGATGACTTCGCCGACCTGGCCGAGGAGTACTCCGACGATACCTCCACCAGCGAGGCGGGCGGCGATCTGGGCACGGTCAGCCGTGGATTCTTCGATGACGCCTTCGAGGAAGCGGCCTTCAGCCTGGGCGAGGGCGAGACCTCGAACATCGTCGAGAGCGGCAACGGCTTGCATCTGATTCGCGTCACCGAGCTCGACATGCCCAGCTTCGACGCGATGCGTGACGACCTGCAGCGCGACGCCGCGCTGTCCGAGGTCACCGATGACTTCAACCGTCGCGTCCAGCAACTGATCGATGACAGCTTTGCCGCTGACGACCTGCAGAGCGTGGCCGACGACATCGGCCTCGAGCTGCATACCACCGACTGGGTGTCACGGGACGATGCCGACGGTGTGCTCTCCGAGCCGGGAGTCATGGACGCCGCGTTCAGCGACGACGTGCTGGTAGAGCGTTTCAACAGCGAGGTGCTCGAGCTCGACGATGACCGGCGCATGGTGCTACGGGTCGCCGAACACCGTGAGGCGACGCTGCTCGAACTCGACGACGTGCGGGATCGGGTCGAGGCGTCGGTGAATGCCAACCTGCGCCGCGAGGCCCTGCGTGAGCTGGCAGAGACGCAGATCGAGGCGCTTCGCGACGGCGACGAGCTGGAGATCGACTGGCAGAGCGCCGATGAGGTCGATCGACAGTCCGGCGCCGCACCGCGGGCGGTCATCCAGGCCGCCTTCAGGTTGCCGCAGCCCGATGACCAGCCGCGCTACGGCCATGTGGTCGACGGCGACCGGGTGGCGATTATCGCCCTGGATAGCGTCGGCAGCGGTGAGGTGGATGCCGAGGTGGACGGGTTCGTGACCCAGATGTCCGAGCGCCTACGCGCCCAGGCAGCCATCCAGGGGCTGCTCGAGTACCTGCGTAGTACCGCGGAGATCGAGCGCCTCTAGGGAAACACTAAACAAATGCCTGCGCGAGCGAATCGCTGCGTTGCGCGGTGCTGGTGCGCCAGCCCGGTCGGAATCCTCACCTATACCCCATAGGCTCCGGTTCCTGCGCTCCGTGCGCCTTGCGCTTCATCTCGCTCGGCGATGTGTTCAGCGCTTCCCTATGCCATTCTGCAGATAGGTAAACGCGTGGCTTCGGCCACGCGTTTTTTTGTCTGAAAGATGTTATAAAGTAACGATACTGGCGATGCGACACCGAGGTGGCGATGCAACACGGCGATGACAACCCGGGGCTGATACCGGTACACGTGGTGACCGGCTTTCTGGGCAGCGGCAAGAGCAGTCTGATCCGCCATCTGGTGGCACATAAGCCCGCCGAGGAGCGCTGGGCCATCGTGATCAACGAGTTCGGCCAGGTGGGGATCGACCAGGCGATGTTCGAGGCGCGGGATGACGTGGTGGTCAAGGGGCTGCCGGGGGGCTGCTTGTGCTGTCAGCTGGCGTTCGTGCTGCAGGCCGCGCTGGTCAACTTGATTCGCCGCGAGCGGCCCGATCGTATGATCATCGAGCCGTCGGGGCTGGGACATCCCGCCGGACTGCTGGATATGCTGCGCGGCCAGGCCTTCGACTCGGTGTTGGAGGTGCGTGAGATTGTCACGCTGCTCGATCCGCGGCGCCTGGACGACCCGAAGGCTCGCGAGCACGAGACATTTCGCGACCAACTGCTGATGGCCGATGCCGTGGCCTTGACCATGACCGATTTGAGCAGCGCGGCACAGCGGCGCGAGGCCCTGCGCTACGTGGATGCGATGTGGCCACCCAAGCGCTGGGTGAACGAGGCGCCCCACGGGCGCTTGTCGGCGTCGCTACTGCTCACGGCACCGGCCACCGGCTCTGGCCAGAGGCCGCCCGGCGTGGATCACCGGGAGCCGCCGGCGGCGGTGCTGTTAGACGAGTTCAGCTACCGAGAGCCGGCGCCGGGGCAGCCTTGCTTCGAGGCGGGGGAGGCGCTGGGCCATGCCAGCATCGGTTGGCGCTGGCACGCCTCGGACTGCTTCTCGCTGGACGCTTTGACGCAGCTGCTGGACGGTCTCGATCGTCGCTTGCGCGTCAAGGCGGTGTGGCACACCGACGTCGGCTGGCGGCTGTTCAACCGCAGCAACGGGCGCAGCGAGCTGTCACCCAGCGCCTGGCGGCGCGATTCACGGCTGGAGGTGATCGGCGCAGCCGGCACGCTGCCTGACGGCCAGGCGCTGGGTGAGCGCCTGGCCGAGTGCCGGCTGGCCGCCGCCGCGTCGACCTGAGGCCTTCAGCTGGGCGGCAGGGCGAACTCCAGCAGCTGCGGCGGGCGCTCGCCCTCGATGCGCACTTCCCAGCCGCGCTGCGGCTGCCAGTCGCCGAGGACCAGGCGCCGCGCGGGCTGGCCGTCGACCTCTAGCACGTGTATCGCGGGGCGGTGGGTGTGGCCGTGGATCAGGGTCGCGACGTCGTGCTCGATCATCGCCCGGTCGACCTCTTCCGGGGTCACGTCCATGATGTCCTCGGCCTTGTTGGAGTTGGCCTCGCCGGACTGCTGGCGCAGGCTCTTGGCCAGTTCGAGCCGCGCCTCGAGCGGCATCGCCAGCACCTGGGCCTGCCACTGCGGGTCGCGGGCCTGGGCGCGAAAGGCCATGTAGGCGGCGTCGCGGGTGCACAGGCTGTCGCCGTGCATCAGCAGCACCGGCTTGCCGCCGAGTTCGATGCGGTAAGGGTCGGGCAGCAGGGTGGCGCCGCAGGCCTCGGCGAAGCGTGTACCGAGCAGGAAGTCGCGATTGCCGTGCATCAGGAACAGCTGGGTGCCGCCGTCGCTGAGCGCCCTGAGTGCCTCGACCACGCGTACCGCCAGCGGATCCCTCTCGGGGCTGTCGAGGATATCGTCGCCGATCCACGCCTCGAACAGGTCGCCGAGGATGTACAGGGCGTGCGCTTGGCTGGCGCTATCCGCGAGGTAGGCGAGAAAGCCCTCGGTGACCTCAGGGGCGCTGGGATGAAGGTGCAGGTCGGCGATCAGCAGGGTGGTCATGGCATGGCTCCACAGGCATCAGGCGATATAAAACGCCCGCGCGATGGCGGGCGTTTCGATCTGGCATCGGGGTCAGGCGTCCTTGAGGTAGGCGCGCTGAATGACCACGTCCTCGGCAGGCACGTCGGCGTGCATACCGCGGCGGGTGGTCGGCACCTCCTTGATGCGCTCGACCACCTCCATGCCCTCGACGACTTCGCCGAACACACAGTAGCCCCAGCCCTGGATCGACTTGCCGGTATGGTTGAGGAAGTCGTTGTCGGCGACATTGATGAAAAACTGCGCCGAGGCGGAGTGCGGGTCCTGGGTGCGCGCCATGGCCAGCGTGCCGGTGAGATTCTTGAGGCCGTTATCGGCCTCGTTCTCGATCGGGTCACGGGTCGGCTTCTGGTTGAAGTCGGTGTCGAAACCGCCACCCTGGACCATGAAACCATTGATGACCCGATGGAACAGGGTGCCGTCATAGTGGCCGTCGGTGACGTACTGTTCGAAGTTGGCGGCGGTCTTGGGGGCCTTGTCGTGCTCGAGGCGGACGACGATGTCACCGAAATTGGTCTGCAGAACGATCATGTGGGCTTCCTGAGGGTCTGTGAGGGTGCGCCTTGGCGTAGCGCGTCTGCGTCACGCTATAATAGCCGTTTTGCATCGACACGCGAAGCCGCAAGGGCAGGGACATTGCCCGCCTTGGGCCGAGGCGGTCGCCATCGCGCCAACCAGAGGTTTGCTCTCACACCATGACCACCGATACTACCAGCGCGCCGAATTTCATTCGCAACCAGATTCGCGACGAGATCGAGGGCGGTCGTGGCGACAAGATCGTCACCCGCTTTCCTCCGGAGCCCAACGGCTTTCTGCATATCGGGCACGCCAAGTCGATCTGTCTGAATTTCGGGCTCGCCGAGCATTTCGGTGGTGACTGTCATCTGCGCTTCGACGACACCAACCCGGCCAAGGAAGAGCAGGCCTACATCGACGCCATCAAGGCCGACGTCGAGTGGCTGGGCTTTCAGTGGGCGGGTGAGGTGCGCTTCGCCTCGGACTACTTCGACCAACTCTACGCCTGGGCACAGCATCTGATCCGCGAGGGCAAGGCGTATGTCGACGATCTCTCGCCGGATGAGATCCGCGAGTACCGCGGCACGCTCACCGAGCCCGGCAAGCCGAGCCCGTATCGCGAGCGTTCCGCCGATGAGAACCTCGACCTGCTGGAGCGCATGCGCGCCGGCGAATTCGATGAAGGGGCCAAGGTGCTGCGCGCCAAGATCGACATGGCCGCGCCCAATATCAATCTGCGCGACCCGATCCTCTATCGGATTCGCCATGCCCACCACCACCAGACCGGCGACAAGTGGAAGATCTACCCCTCCTATGACTTTACCCATGGTCAATCGGATGCCCTGGAGGGCGTGACCCACTCGATCTGCACCCTGGAGTTCGAAGATCACCGCCCGCTCTACGAGTGGTTCCTGGCCAACCTGCCGGTGCCCTGCGTGCCGCGCCAGATCGAGTTTGCGCGCCTCAACCTCAACTACACCCTGACCTCCAAGCGCAAGCTCAAGCTGCTGGTCGATGAGCAGATCGTCGACGGCTGGGACGACCCGCGCATGCCGACCATTTCCGGCATGCGCCGGCGCGGCTATACCCCCGGCTCGATCCGCAAGTTCTGCGACATGATCGGCGTGACCCGCGCCGACGGCGGCCTGGTGGATATCGCCATGCTGACCCATGCGATCCGCTCTGACCTCGAGGACAACGCCCCGCGCGCCATGTGCGTGCTCAAGCCGCTCAAGGTGGTGCTGACCAACGTGGCGGAGGATTTCGAAGAGGTCTATGACGTGCCCGGTCATCCGGCCCGCGATGACCTCGGCGTGCGTAAGGTGCCGTTGACCCGTGAGCTGTACATCGACCACGACGACTTCATGGAGGAGCCGCCCAAGAAGTTCTTCCGCCTGGCGCCGGGCAAGGAAGTGCGCCTGCGCAACAGCTATGTGATTCGCTGCGACGACGTGGTCAAGGACGCCGCCGGCGAGATCGAGGCGCTGCACTGCTCGGTGGACTTCGACACCCTGGGCAAGAACCCCGAGGGGCGCAAGGTCAAGGGCGTGATCCACTGGGTCAGCGCCGAGCACGGCGTACCCATGGAGGTGCGCCTCTATGACAACCTGTTCCAGGTCGAGCAGCCGGACAAGGACAAGGACGCCGACTTCCTCGAGCACCTCAACCCCGAGTCACTGCAGGTGTGCCAGGCGATCGGCGAGCCGAGCCTTGCCGAGGTCGCGCCGGAGAGCCGCTTCCAGTTCGAGCGGGTTGGCTACTTCTGTGCCGATCGTCATGCCTGTGCCGACGGCAAGCGGGTATTCAACCGCACGGTAGGCTTGAAGGACACGTGGGCCAAGGTTCAGAAGCAAGAGGCCCAGAAGCAAGAGCCAGGTCACAAGAAGGGCTGATATGCAGATCTACAACACGCTGACGCGGCGCAAGGAACGCTTTACCCCCATCGAGCCGGGACGGGTGCGCATGTACGTATGCGGCATGACCGTCTACGACTACTGCCACCTGGGGCATGCCCGGGTGATGGTGGCCTTCGATGTGATCACCCGCTACCTGCGTGCTCGCGGCCTTGAGGTGACCTATGTGCGCAACATCACCGATATCGACGACAAGATCCTCAAGCGCGCCGACGAGAACGGCGAGAGCATCGGCGCGCTCACCGAGCGCATGATTGCGGCCATGCACGAAGACGAGGCGCGGCTCTTCGTGCTGCGTCCGGATGCCGAGCCCCGCGCCACCGGCCATATCGACGAGATCGTCGCCATGATCGAGACGCTGATCGACAAGGGCTACGCCTACGCGGCGGACAACGGCGACGTCTACTACCGGGTGCGCAAGTTCGAGGGCTACGGCAAGCTCAACAACCGCGACCTGGACGAGATGCGCTCCGGTGCGCGGGTCGAGGTCGAGGCGCACAAGGAGGACCCGCTCGACTTCGTGCTGTGGAAGGCGGCCAAGCCTGGCGAGGCGAGCTGGCCGTCGCCGTGGGGCGAGGGGCGCCCCGGCTGGCACATCGAGTGCTCGGCGATGTCGACCTGCTGCCTGGGCGAGACCTTCGACATTCACGGCGGCGGGCCGGATCTGACCTTCCCCCACCATGAGAACGAGATCGCCCAGTCGGAGGCGGCCACCGGCAAGCCCTACGTCAACACCTGGATGCATGCCGGGGCGGTGCGCGTGGACCAGGAGAAGATGTCCAAGTCGCTGGGCAACTTCTTCACCATTCGCGAGGTGCTCGAGCACCACGACCCGGAAGTGGTGCGCTACCTGCTGGTGGCCAGCCACTACCGCAGCCCGATCAACTACGCGCCCGACTCGCTGGCCGAGGCGCGCAAGTCGCTGGAGCGGTTCTATACCGCCCTCGATGGCTTGGATCTGGAGGGCGTCAACGAGGCCGACAGTGAGGTGCTGGTCGAGACGCAGCGCGCCTTCAACGCCGCCATGGATGACGACTTCAATACCCCGGTGGCGCTGGCCGCGCTGTTCGACCTGGTGCGTGAACTGAACCGTGCGCGCAAGGAGACCCCAGCGGCGGCCCCCGGCTTGGCGGTGGGGCTCAAGCGGCTGGCCGCCGTGCTCGGCCTGCTGCAGCAGGATCCGGCGCGCTTCCTGCAGGGCGGCGATACCGCCTTGCCGCTGCCCGCCGACGATATCGAGGCGCGCATCGCAGCGCGTGCCGCCGCCAAGCAGGCCAAGGACTTCGCCACCGCCGATCGCATTCGTGATGAGCTGGCAGACCTGGGGATCGAACTCAAGGACTCCCGTGAGGGCACCACCTGGGTACTGGCCAGCGCCGACGATTGAGCGCAGTGGTCTGCCGTATCTCGATGCTGGCGTGATCGCCATCTGACGCCCGGCTCACCGCAAGGTGGATCGGGCGTCTTGTGTTACATAGGTGAGCAGTATATTGCTCACTTCAAGGCTGTATCGCCTTTTCTGTGCAATATATCGCTATATAGTCTGTCGGGGGTTGTCGTCTCAGGGCGCGGTTTGACAGCCTCTGGATCTATTCACTAGCCTATTTATCATGATAAATAGGCTGGCGGCGTGTCGTCAGCATCAACCAGGACGACATCATGACGCTCACATACGAGCAGGCCGGCGCGCTGGCCTGGCAGTGGCTGGAGCAGATCGCCCGGGTCAGCGAGACCGATGACCCAAACCGCAATGGCGTGACACGGCTGTGTGCGACCCGCGAGCATCGCCAGGCACTGGAAATGCTGGGTGGCTGGATGCGTGATGCCGGGATGACGCTGCGCAGCGACCATGGCGCCAACCTGATCGGCCGCTACGCCAGTGCCAACCCCGAGGCACGCACGCTGCTCCTCGGCTCCCACCAGGACACCGTCCCCCACGGCGGCAAGTACGACGGCATCATGGGTGTGCTGCTGCCCCTGGCGCTGGTCCACTACCTCAACCATCACGCCATTGCGCTGCCGTTCCACCTCGACGTGGTGGCCTTCAGCGACGAGGAGGGCACCCGCTTCAGCTCGACGCTGCTCGGCTCCAAGGTGCTCGCTGGAACCTTCGAGCCGTCCATGCTCGACGCCCAGGACGACCAGGGCGTGACCCTGCGCCAGGCGCTGATCGATTTTGGCTGCGATCCCGAGCGCATCGCCGACGACCGCTATGCGCCTGGCGAGGTGCTGGGGTTCGTCGAGGTGCATATCGAGCAGGGCCCGCAGCTCGAAGCCGAGGGCCTGCCGATCGGCGTGGTCAGCGCGATCACTGGCATCGAGCGCCATAAGCTCAGCATCCATGGCCTGGCCGGCCACGCCGGCACGGTGCCGATGCATCTGCGCCAGGACGCGCTGGTAGGGGCCGCCCGGGTGATCGGCCTGGTCGATGAGCTGTGCAAGGCGACCGATGCGCTAGTCGGCGTCGTCGGCAAGATCGACAATTCGCCCAACGGCGTCAACGTGATCCCGCAGCGTACCGATCTCACCATCGAGCTGCGCTCCCCCGACGATGCCACGCGGCTGGCCGCCCGCGAGACGCTGTTGACGCGTATCGATGCGGCGCTCGCCGAGCTCGACCTGCGCCTCGAGCAGCGGCTGATCTATGAGCAGGCCGCGGTGCAGTGTGCCCCGGCGCTGGTGAGTCGACTCGAGGCCGCGGTCGCGGCGAGTGGCGTGACGCCGCGCACCCTTTTTAGCGGCGCCGGCCACGACGGCCTGGCGATGCAGGCGCTGTGCGACATCGGCATGCTGTTCCTGCGCTGCGAGCGGGGCATCAGCCACCATCCCGACGAAGCCATCGAGCCCAATGACCTCGGCGTAGCGGTGGAGGTGCTGGCGCGCTTCGTGACCGCCCTGGCCGAGGCGGAACGCTGATACGCCAGTTAGCGTACGGCAACTGCCGCCAAGGGCGGCAGCGGGATACGTCGCGGCCAGTCGTCGCTGACGATGAACAGCCGCTGCCAACCAGTGGCGCCGTGCAGCATCACCGGCAGCGGCGCTGGGCGCGCCGCGAAGTGCGCGCGGATATGGGCATCCAGTTCGGCCAGCGGCAGCAGCTGCGATGCGCTCGGCGGGGCCAGCCAGTGCGGCTTGCTGAGCCAGGCGCCGCTGGTGTCGGCGTCGAGCCCGTGGCGCAACTCGTCCCACTGAGATTCATGCAGCCAGTGCCCGCGCAGATGGTCAGCGGTGGCCTCGCGGGGGGCGAGTAGAGCGGAGGCATCAGATGCCAGCGGGTAGAACAGCGCGCCGGGAATCGCCAGGCGCTGTTCGATGCCGTTGAGCAGGGCGTCCTCGACCAGCGCCGCTGAGCCAAGCAGTTGGCCGAGGGTGTCGGTATCGCTGATCCGATCGAGCAGCGGCAGCTGGTGGTCGTGAAGATGCTGGCGCTTGACCGCCAGGCTGTCGACGCAGCCGGGGCCGATCCAGCGCGACTGGCTGTCGGCGCCGCCGGGGCCCTCCACCAGGCCCAAGTAGAATTTGATCGCTACCTCGAGATGTATCAGGCGCCCGTCGCAGCGACGCTGGTAGATCAGGTCGAGCTCGCCCAGGGTGCGCTTGTCGCGCTCGATGCGGCAGTTGTGGGCAATCAGACGCGTGCCCGGAGCGCTGTCGAGCAGATGCTGCCAGAGCCGCTCGTGGTAGTGGCCGAGTCGACCGCTGGCGCTGTCGGCGACGCGTCCTTCCAGCAGCAGAGGATCGTGCTGCTGGGCGTCGAGGTACTCGGTGAGGGCAGTGCCGATGAGGCCCAGCTCTTCGCCAGTGGGACGCCCCGGCCACGCCATCGCCAGCAGGTCAGGGGCGGTGATCAGCCAGGCCAGGTCGCGAACCAGCGGGTGGCTGTAGCGTGCGATGAGGCGTTGATCGTCCGTCTGGCACATGCGACTGGCTTCCTTGATACTGATCCCACACCCATTTGACACCGGAGCGGTTGCGATGAACAGGACGTTGACGTGGATGAGTGCCGTGCTGGCCGGCGGCTTGCTGAGCCTGAGTAGCGCCCAGGCGGACGATCCCGTGGTGGTGTCGTCGAAGATCGATACCGAAGGCGCCGTGCTTGGTCAGTTGATCCTGCTCAGTCTGGAGCGGGCCGGTATCGACGTCGAGGATCGCACCCAGCTGGGTGGTACCAGCATCGTGCGCGAGGCGATCATCGCCGGCGAGATCGATATCTACCCGGAATACACCGGCAACGGTGCCTTCTTCTTCGACATGGCCGACAGCGACCTGTGGCGCGATGCCGAGGCGGCACATGCCGAAGTCGCCGCGCTGGACCTCGAGCGCAACGGCCTGGTGTGGCTGACGCCCGCCAACGCCAACAATACCTGGGCGATGAGCGTGCGCGGCGATGTGGCCCGCGAGCACGGTCTCGAGACCCTCGAAGACCTGGCCGACTACCTGGCCGACGGCGGCGAGTTCATCTTTGCCGCCAGCGCCGAGTTCGTCGAGTCCGAGGCGGCGCTGCCGGCGTTTCAGGACGCCTACGGCTTCGAGCTGAGTTCCGACCAGCTGGTGGTGCTGTCGGGGGGCAACACCGCCGCCACCCTGCGTGCTGCCGCGCTACAGACCAACGGCGTCAATGCCGCCATGGCCTACGGCACCGACGGCGGGCTCAATGCCCTGGATATCAAGGTGCTCGAGGATACCCTGGCGGTGCAGCCGGTCTACCAGCCGGCGCCGCTGATCCGCGAGGACGTGCTCGAGGCGTATCCGGAGATCGAGTCGCTGCTGACGCCGGTCTTCGAGGCCCTGGACCTGGAGACCCTGCAGCGCCTCAACGGCGACGTGGCGGTCGAAGGTGCCGACCCGCGCCAGGTCGCCAGCGAGTTTCTCGACGGGCTCTGAGCGACGTGAGTGATGTTGCCGGGGCGCCGCCTGCCGCGGCGCCCAATCCGGTGCTGCTGGTGCTCACTGCACTGGCTGCGGCGGTCATGCTCGGCCTGCCGCTGGTCAGCGTCCAGCCCAACCGCATCATGCCCGGAGAGGGCCTGACGCTGTGGGCCCTGGGAGGGCCGCTGGCGCTGGCTGGCGTGCTGATCCTGCTAGCCGCCCTGGCCTGGCTGGGGTTGCGGCCCACGCGGCGTGCATTGGCGACGGCCCTGGCGCTGGTTGGCCTGTGCCTGGCGCTGCTGCCGTGGGGCCTGGTGGCGGTTGCGGCCGAGCACATCGACCCCGACATGGCGTCGGCCAGGATCGGCCTCGGTGCTGGCCTGTGGGCGTTACTTTTCGTGCTGCTGCTGGCGCTGCTGGAGCTGCTCAACCGCCTGACGCTGGCGCCGCTGCCGCGCTGGGGGCTGACGCTGGTGCTGGCCTTGTCGCTGTTCGCCGCCTTGGCCAGCGGCGGGCTCGACAGCCTGGCGCTGATGCGTGAGTACCACGGCCGCAGTGCCGCCTTTCATGCCGCGCTGCGCTATCACCTGCTGCTGGTGGCGGCGGTGGTCGGCATCAGCCTGCTGCTGGCGGCCGCGCTGGCGCTGGCCATGCGGCGCTGGGCGGGGCTGCGCCGAGGGACCTTCAGCGTGCTCAGCGTACTGCAGACGATTCCCAGCCTGGCGCTGTTCGGGCTGCTGCTGGCGCCGCTGGCCTATCTCGCCGCGCGTTTTACCTGGCTGGGCGACCTGGGAGTGCGCGGCATCGGCTGGGCGCCGGCGTTTATCGCCCTGGTCGCCTACAGCCTGCTGCCGATGACCCGCAACGCCTACGTGGCCCTCGATGAGGTGGCCGCCGACGTCACCGATGCCGCGCGTGGCATGGGCATGAGCCCCGCGCAGGTGTTCTGGCAGGTGAGGCTGCCGCTGGCGCTGCCGGTAATGCTGGAGGGGATTCGCATCACCGCGGTGCAGGCCATCGGCCTTGCTGCCGTGGCGGCGCTGATCGGCGCCGGCGGGCTGGGCACCTTCATCTTCCAGGGGCTGGGGCAGGCGGCGATGGACCTGGTGCTGCTGGGAGCCTTGCCGATCATTCTTATCGCGCTGCTGGTGGATGGCGCGTTCAGCGCCCTGGCCGAGCAGCTGCGCCGCGCTCAGGGAAGGGGAGTCGCACATGGCTGAACGAGACGCTAGCGCGCCGACCATGATCGAGCTCGATGCGGTCACCAAGCGCTTCGGCGATGCCGCGGCGGTGGACGCCATCTCGCTTGCCATTCCCCGCGGCGAGCTGTGCGTGCTGGTGGGGACGTCCGGCTGCGGCAAGTCGACCACCCTGCGCATGATCAACCGCCTGATCGAACATACTGCCGGGCAGATTCGCATCGACGGCCAGCAGATCCGCGACTTCGACGAGCAGCGTCTGCGGCGGCGGATCGGCTACGCCATCCAGAGTACCGGGCTGTTTCCCCACTGGACGGTGGCGCGCAATATCGGCCTGGTACCACGCCTGCTGCGCTGGCCAACGTCGCGGATCGCTGCGCGGGTCAGCGAACTGCTGGCGCTGCTTGGCCTCGACGAGGGCGAGTTCGCCGGCAAGTACCCTCACCAGCTCTCCGGCGGCCAGGCGCAGCGGGTCGGCGTAGCGCGAGCCCTGGCCGCGGATCCCGAGGTGCTGCTGATGGACGAGCCCTTCGGGGCGCTCGACCCGATTACCCGCGAAAGCCTGCAGGACGAGCTTTTGCGGCTGCAGGCGCGGCTGCACAAGACCATCGTCTTCGTCACCCACGACATGGACGAGGCGCTCAAGCTGGCTGACCGTATCGTGGTCATGGACGCCGGTCGTATCGTCCAGCAGGGCAGTGCTGAGGCGCTGCTTCGGGAGCCGGCCAACGCCTTCGTCGAATCGCTGCTGGGCGGGCGCGATCGTGGCCTCAAGCACGCCGCGCTGACCCGGGTGGCGGAGCGCATGCGCCCGTTCAGCGACGCCCAGCGAGGCGCCCGGGCGCAGGAGACGCTGAGCGTTGCCGCCGACGACAGCCTGCGCCAAGCGCTGTCGCTGATGCTGTGGCACGGCGTCGACAGCCTGCTGGTCAGCGACCCTGACGGCCAGGTGATCGGCAGCCTCTCGCTGCAGGATGCCGTGATCCAGCGGGACGCCAGCCCATGAGCGTGGTGCATCGCTTGAGTGCGCCGCTGGCCTGGGCGCTGCTGCTGCTGGCCCTGATGCTGCTGATGCCGCAGTTGGAGGCGGCGTTTCGGCTGGTCGCGCCGGATAACCGCACCTTGATCTACCAGCGTGACAGCTTCGCCAGCCTGGTCGCCAACCACCTGCTGCTGGTCGGGGTGGCCTCGCTGTGCGCCATCGTAGTGGGCATGGGCGCGGCGATACTGGTCACCCGCCAATGGGGGCGTGATTTCCTGCCGTTGGTCAGCCAGTTGGCCTCGATCGGCCAGACCTTTCCGCCGGTGGCGGTGCTGGCGCTGGCGGTGCCGGTACTCGGCTTCGGCAGCCAGCCGACCATCGTTGCACTGATCCTCTACGGGCTGCTGCCGATCGTGCGCAATACCCTGGTCGGGATTCAAGGCATTGCCCCGGGGGTGATGGAGTCGGCGCGCGGCATGGGCATGTCGGGGCGCCAGATCCTGTGGCAGGTGGAACTGCCGCTGGCGCGGCCGGTGATCCTGGCCGGGATTCGCACCTCGGTGACCATCAATATCGCCACCGCGGCGATCGGCTCGACCATCGGCGCGCGGACCCTGGGCGACCCGATCATCGCCGGCATCGTCAACGGCAACACGGCGTTCATCCTGCAAGGCGCGCTCCTGATCGCACTGCTGGCGCTGTGCGTGGATAGCCTGTTCGAGCGGCTAGCGTCGCGTTGAGGCGTCGCCAGGCGCGCCGATGGCGTTGGTGTCGCACTGCAGGATGACGTTAACGTAAACTGATGATAGCGTTGACCCTCGTATGGGTGAGATGGCGCCGAGCAGCTACCTTGAGAACAGGGGCATATACCCCAGCGCCCAACGGCCGCGCCCACAAGGCGACGCGTCTCCTCCGACCACTACCCCAGGGAGAGGATCATGACCCGCGACACTTCCACCGTACACGTCCCGCAGTTCATGACCGGTGACGAATGGCAGATTCCGACCTTTGCGCTACTGCGCCAGGACGGCACGCTGCACGACGGCGCCGAAGCCCCCGAGTTGAGCCAGGACAAGGCGCTGCGTATCTACCGCGCGATGCGTTTCACCCGCGTGCTCGACGAGCGCATGCTGGCCGCCCAGCGCCAGGGGCGGCTGAGTTTCTACCTGCAGTGCACCGGGGAGGAGGCCACCGTGGTCGGCGCCACCGCGGCGCTGCAGGACGACGACATGATCATGGCCCAGTACCGCGAGCAGGGCGCGTTGGCCTATCGCGGTTTCTCCATCGACGAGTTCATGAACCAGCTGTTCGGTAATGCCCTGGACTACGGCAAGGGGCGCCAGATGCCGATCCACTACGGCTCCGCCGAGTACCACTACATGACCATCTCCTCGCCGCTGGCGACCCAGATTCCCCAGGCGGTGGGCTACGCCTATGGCCAGAAGCTGGATGGTGAAGGACGCTGCACCATCACCTTCTTCGGCGAGGGAGCCGCTTCCGAGGGCGATTTCCATGCCGCGCTCAACATGGCCTCGGTGCATCAGGTGCCGGTGATTTTCCTGTGTCGCAACAACGGCTACGCCATCTCCACCCCGACCTCCGAGCAGTTCGCCGCCGACGGCATCGCCCCGCGGGCCTTCGGCTATCGCATGCACGTGATCCGCGTCGACGGCAACGACCTGCTGGCGGTCTACCAGGCGACGCTGGCGGCACGCCGGATCGCCGTCGAGGAGAATAAGCCGGTGCTGATCGAGGCCATGACCTACCGCCTGGCGGCGCACTCTTCCTCGGACGACCCCTCCGGCTATCGCAGCCAGCAGGAGGAGGCGGCGTGGCGCGAGAAGGATCCGCTGGCGCGCATGCGCCACTGGCTCGAGCGCCAAGGCTGGTGGGACGACGACGCGGAGCGCCACCAAGAGGAGCAGCTGCGCGGCGAGATCCTGGCCGCCATGAAGCGCGCCGAGCGTGAAGCGCCGCCGCCCTTGGCGAGCCTGGTCAGCGACGTCTACGACCAAGTTCCGCCGGCCCTGGCCGAGCAGCTGGCAGCGCTGGAAGCGCATGTGCGCCGCTACCCCGAAGAGTATCCGCGCGGCGCGGCCGGGCTCGACGGCGTTGCTGAGACAGCGGCGGGAGGGCAGTGACATGGCGCACATGAACATGCTTCAGGCGATCAATCAGGCGCTGGATGTGGCCATGGACAGCGACCCGCGGGTGATCTGTTTCGGCGAGGACGTGGGCAGCTTCGGCGGAGTGTTCCGCGCCACCAGCCACCTGCAGGAGAAATACGGCAAGGCGCGCTGTTTCAATACGCCGCTGGTGGAGCAGGGCATCGTCGGCTTCGCCAACGGCCTGGCCGCCCAGGGCCACAGAGCGGTCGCCGAGATCCAGTTCGCCGACTACATCTATCCCGCCTTCGACCAGATCGTCAACGAGAGTGCCAAGTTCCGCTACCGTTCGGGCAGTCTGTTCGACGTCGGCGGCCTGACGATTCGCACCCCCTACGGTGGCGGCATCTCCGGCGGCCACTACCATTCGCAGTCGCCGGAGGCCTACTTCGCCCACACCCCCGGCCTCAAGGTGGTAGTGCCGCGCAATCCGCACCAGGCCAAGGGGCTGCTGCTGGCGTCGATCCGCGACCCCAACCCGGTGCTGTTCTTCGAGCCCAAGCGGCTCTACCGGGCCTCCAGCGGCGAGGTGCCCGAGGGCGACTACCAGCTGCCGCTGGGCGAGGCCGAGGTAGTCAAGGAGGGGGCCGACATCACCCTGGTGGCGTGGGGGGCGCAGATGCCGATCCTCGAGGAGGCCGCCGAGCTCGCCGAGCGCGAGGGCATCTCCTGCGAGGTGATCGACCTGCGCAGCATCCTGCCCTGGGATCGCGACTGCGTGGCCGACTCGGTGTTCAAGACCGGCCGTCTGGTGATCAGCCACGAAGCGCCGCTCACCGGCGGCTTCGCCGCCGAGATCTCTGCCACCATCCAGCAGCGCTGCTTCCTGTATCTGGAGTCGCCCATCGCCCGGGTCACCGGGTTGGATACGCCGTTTCCGCTGACCCTGGAAAAGGAGTATCTGCCCGATGCGTTGAAGATCCTCGAGGCGATCCGCGCCAGCGTCAATTTCTAGGGATGGGAGTCGTGTCATGAGCGAATTCAAACTGCCCGATATCGGTGAGGGCATCGTCGAGTGTGAAGTGGTCAAGTGGCTGGTCAGCGAGGGCGACGAGATCCATGAGGACCAGCCGGTGGTCGAGGTGATGACCGACAAGGCGCTGGTCGAGATCACCGCCCCGGAGAGCGGCCGGGTCACGGCGCTGCACTATGCCGAGGGCGAGAGCGCCAGGGTGCACTCGGCGCTGTTCAGCTATCAGGGCAGCGGGCAGGAGGGCGAGGCCGAGAGCGCGGGGGCGTTGGGCGAGGCAGCGCCAACCTCGCCTGAGCCCGATGCCGTTCGTGCCGCGGCCGGCGAAGCGGCGCCGCGTCCGCGGCGCGTTCCGGCGAGCCCTGCGGTGCGACGCCTGGCGCGGGAGCTGGGCGTGGCGCTGAACGAGGTGACGGGCTCCGGCAAGGATGGCCGGGTCCTGAAGGAGGACCTGCAGGCGATTCAGCGGCCAGATGCGGCGTCACGGCCCGCTGCGAGCAGCGAGACGGCGGCACGCGTCGAGCAACAGAGCGGGCTGCGCGCGGCGATGGCCCGGCATATGCGCGAGGCGGTGTCGATTCCGCACTTCCACTACGGCGAGGAGATCGATGTCACGTCGCTGCTGGCGCTGCATGGACGGCTCAAGGCCTCGGCCGACGCGGCTGGCCAGCGGCTGACGCTGATGGCGCTGTTCATGAAGTCCCTGGCGTTGGCGCTGGCGGAGCATCCCCGCATCAACGCCGGCTATCGACCCGAGAGCGATGAGGTGCACTTTCATCAGCACTGTCATATCGGCATGGCGGTGGACAGCCCCGCGGGGTTGATCGTACCGGTGGTGCGCCACGTCGAGGAGCATAGCCTGTTGACCCTGGCCGGCGAGATCGCGCGCCTGACCCAGGCTGCCCGCGACGGCCGAGTGGGCGGCGACGATCTGAAGGGGGCGACCATCACGCTATCCAACATCGGCGCGCTGGGCGGCACCTATGCGACGCCGATCATCAGCGCGCCCCAGGTGGCGATCGGCGCCATCGGCCGGGTGCAGCACCTGCCGCGCTTCGATGCGGACGGCGCGGTAGTGTCGCGGGCGATCATCACGGTTACCTGGGCCGGCGATCATCGCGTCCTCGACGGCGGCGACATGGCACGCTTCTGTCAGGCGTGGAAGGGCTACCTGGAGGCCCCGGAATCGATGCTGCTGCATCTCGGTTGAGGGGACCGCGATGAGCGAGGCGCCGCTGCAGCAGTTCTATATCCCCGAAGAGCAGTCGATCTACCTGCTCAGCCACGACGATGCGCGCAAGCTCAAGGATTGGGTAGCGCTGTGTCGCTCGCAGCTCGAGCAACTCGGCTATCAGGATATTGCGCTGATCGGCAAGGGCGCCTACGGCTTCGTGTTTGCCGGCCGCCCCAGAGCGCTGGAGAGCACCTGGCTGGTGTTCAAGTTCAACCGCATTACCCTGCCGGCCCAGCTACAGGCACGCCTCGAGGAGGAGGCCTTCATGCTCGAGCAGGTCGACCACCCTCAGGTACCGCGGCTGGTGGCCTTTCAGCGCGTGCGCCAGCAGTCGATCCTGGTCATGGAGCGCGCCCCGGGGCTCAACCTGGAGGAGGTCTCGCTGCGCGAGGGGCCGCTGAGCCCGCGGCTGGTGGTGCATATTGCCGCGCAGTTGGCGGATATCCTGCGCGCCTTGCGCAGCGGGTCGCGGGTGGTGGTGCACGGCGATATCAAGCCCTCTAACCTGGTGTTCGATGCCGCCAGCGAGCGCGTTGCGCTGATCGACTGGGGCTCGTCGGTGTTCGCTCAGCTCGATGCCCAGCACCAGCATCTGGCCAGCGGCATCGCCTCGCTGATGGCGGATGACCTGCAGCACACCAATGCGCGGCTCGGCGATGTCTATTTCATCGGTGAGGAACAGCTCAACGGCGCGCTGTCGTCGCCGCGTTTCGATGAGCAGGGCGCGGCGGCCACGCTGTATGCGCTGGCGGCGGGGCAGTCGTGTCGCTTCGCCTGGCGCGCCATACCGCCGACCTCGCTGGGGCTGCCCAAGGAGTTCGCGCGGGTACTGGAGGCACTGCTCGACGACGACCCCGCGCTGCGCTACCGCGCCGGCGACTACTTCCTGCGTGAGATGCCGCGCCTGGCGCGCCACGTGATGCTCGACCTGCCCGGCTCGCCGCCGGCACCTTTGGTGCCGGTCTGGAGCCGCCGCGCCGACCGCGACATCGACACCGTGGTCTACAGTTCGCGCAAGGCCTTCCTGCGCGAGGAGGGGGCTGCGGCGTCGCCTGCCGAGGTCAACGACGTGCAGCTCGACCGCTACTACAAGCAGTTCATGCAGGGCATGGGCGACACCGAGAAGGCCTTCCTGGCGGCGGTCAGCCGGCTGGGGCGCTATCCGGTGGTCGGTGGCCTGGCGGTGCGCTGGGAGCGCGACGGGGTCTATATCGACACCTCGCTCAACCTGCATGACCCGTCGCGACGCGACGCCTTCGTCAGCGCGGTCAACGCCATGGTCCAACTGGCCCGTGCCATCTACCGCCAGGGTATCTTCAAGAGCTGCCTGTTCAACGCCCGCGACACCCTGCACATCGATCGCACAGGGCCCGACGCGCCGTTTCGTGCCGTGCCGGGCATGGCGCTGCCCTATGAGGTCAGCGCGGTACCCGAGCTCGAGGACGACAGTCGCGTGCACTCCTACTTCGAGGATGGCCCGGACCCGGAGGAGCTATTGGTGCTGCCGGCGACCATCATCAATGCGCTGGAGGCGCTCAACGGCATTCGCCATACCGGCATGATCATCTTCGAGGCGCTGCCCACCCACCTCAAGATACACAGCTACTACCGGCTGCTCGACCCCAGCCAGGAACCTGCCTTCGCCGAGCTGTTAGCAACGATTCTCGCGGCGATCGATCAGATCGAGGGGCTCGGGGTATCGGGCTATATGAAGATGCCCTACAAGGACACCCGCTTCTTTACCCATATCGAACGCCTGCCCGAGCGCTACTATCCGGCCAACCCGCGTGCCGGGGCCGATCATGGTTAGTAGCTACTCCTAGTGAGGGACGCCGGGGGCAGGTCGAAGAGGAGGTTTCGATGCCATGGATGGCATCGGTAGCGCCCAGGGATGGTTTACAGCGCCTCCTCGTAGGCCTGCCGACGGATCAGTCCCAGCAGTGCTGCGATTACCTATGCTCGGTTGGTCCTCAGGCCCCAGAGGCGTTGACCCATCCTGCCGAGTGGCTAGAATGGCTCGCTAACTGCATTCTCACGCCCGGGACGACTCGGCGCGTGCCTGCCGTTTCGGGGACGGCCCCGCCCGACGTGAGTCATCGTTCATGCATATTGCCTGGATCTACCTGCTGGCGGCAGGGCTGCTGGAAGTCGCCTGGGCGCTGGGGCTCAAGGCCTCCCACGGTTTCACCCGGCCACTGGCCAGCGTGTTTACCGTGGTCACCATGGCGGCGAGCTTCTATCTTCTCTCATTGGCCATGAAGAGCCTGCCGGTGGGCACCGCCTATGCCATCTGGGTGGGAATCGGTGCGATAGGCACGGTGCTGCTGGGCATCGTGATCTACGGCGACAGCGCCAACCCTTGGCGGCTATTCAGCCTGGTGCTGATTCTGGCCGGGCTAATCGGCCTCAAGCTGGCCAGTTAGCTGTTACAGCAAGCCCTGGCGACGCATGGTATCGGTGATGATCGGCACCGGCGTCATCAGGTGCTCGCACATCATCGCGCTGGCGCGCTCGGCATCGCGGGCCAGTACCACCTCGACCAGGGCGGCGTGCTCCTGGCGCTTGGCCTCGAGTGCCGTCTCGGAGAACACCGTTTCGCGCAGCCATAGATGGCGGTAGCGCTCGACCTGGTCGAACAGGCTGTCGCGCACCTGCATTAAATGCGGGGAGTTGCAGCCGGCCACCATGGCGGTGTGAAACGCCTTGTGGCGGCTGTCCCAGACGTCGAGTACCTCGTCCGGGC
Source organism: Halomonas sp. 1513 (assembly GCA_001971685.1). NCBI lineage: Bacteria > Pseudomonadati > Pseudomonadota > Gammaproteobacteria > Oceanospirillales > Halomonadaceae > Halomonas > Halomonas sp. 1513. The sequence continues at coordinate 2,190,005 of CP019326.1, read as the reverse complement.
CGTTGACCTCCATGACCCGCGACAGGGTATGGGCCTTGGCCAGGATATCCGCCTCCCAGGCATCGTCGCCGCGCTCGATGGCCAGGCGCAGCAGCATGGCCTCGAGCTGTGAGCGAGCGTCGTAGAGGTCGTGGAGTTCAGCCAGTGACATCGGCGCGACCCGGTAGCCGCGCTGGCTGATGGCGACCACCAGACGTTCCGCCACCAGCTGCGAGAGCGCTTCGCGCAGCGGGCCAACCCCGAGACCGTAGCACTCCTTGAGTTTGCTCATCAGCAGCTTTTCACCGGGGCGGAACTGGCCGCGAGTGATGTCGCGCTTGAGGCTTTGATAGGCGCTGATGGCGAGGTTCTGGCGCGGTTGGCTGTCCGTGGTCGAGGGCATGGCGATCCTTGGCTGAGTGACGATGCTGCTCTGGATGATACTCAAACCGCGCTGAACTGGCGAAATATTCGCCTGGAAGCTGATATTATCCAATAACGTCAACATTCAGCCTAGCGTGAGGCGCGTGTGTACGATTTCATCATCATCGGCGGCGGAATTCTCGGGCTCTCCACGGCCATGCAGCTCAACCGCGTCTATCCGGGGCGCCGCATGCTGCTGCTCGACAAGGAGGAGGGGCCGGCGCGCCACCAGAGCGGGCACAACAGCGGCGTGATCCACGCCGGGGTCTACTACGCGCCGGGGAGTCTCAAGGCGCGCTTCTGCCTGGCCGGTAACCGCGCTACCAAGGCGTTCTGCGATGAGCACGGGATCGCCTACGACACCTGCGGCAAGCTGCTGGTCGCCACCAACGCGCTGGAGCTGGAGCGTATGCAGGCGCTGTGGGAGCGGACCGAGGCCAACGGCCTGGAGCGCCACTGGCTGAGTGCCGATGAGCTGCATGAGCGGGAGCCCAATATCGTCGGCGAGGGGGCGATCCTGGTGCCGTCCAGCGGCATCGTCGACTACGCCGAGGTGGCGCGGGCCATGGCCGCCGAGTTCGAGCGCCAGGGCGGTGAGCTGCAGTTCGCCACCGAGGTCACCGGCATCGAGGAGCGCCCCCACGAGGTGGTGCTTAAGACCCGCCAGGGCGACTTCGTCAGCCGCTACCTGGTGTCCTGCTCGGGACTGATGGCCGACCGCCTGGTGCGCATGCTGGGCAAGAACCCGGGGTTCACCATCTGTCCGTTCCGCGGCGAGTACTACCAGCTGCCGGCCACCCGCAACCGCATCGTCAAGCACCTGATTTACCCGATTCCCGATCCCTCGATGCCGTTTCTCGGCGTACACCTGACGCGCATGATCGACGGCAGCGTCACGGTCGGTCCCAACGCGGTGCTGGCACTCAAGCGCGAGGGCTATCGCAAGTCCGACGTGTCGCTGCTCGACATGGCTAGGATGTTCTCCAACCCTGGCATTCTCAAGGCGCTGGGCAAGAACCTGCGGCCAGGGCTGGTGGAGATGAAGAATTCGCTGTTTCGCAAGGGCTATCTCGAGGAGGTGCGCAAGTACTGCCCGAGCCTGACCCTCGACGACCTGGGCCCCTATCCCTCGGGGGTGCGCGCCCAGGCGGTATCGCGGGAGGGCAAGCTGATCGACGACTTCCTGTTCGTCAACACGCGGCGCACCGTCAACGTCTGCAATGCGCCGTCGCCGGCGGCCACCTCGGCGCTGCCGATCGGCGCGCATATCGTCGACAAGGTGCGTGCCCAGGTCGATGCCTAGAAGGTGAAGGTGCCGCCGCGCACCGGGGTCATGCGACCGGAGTCGATGATCGGCCCTGTCGGTTGGCCCTCCGGGGCACCGCCCTCCGGTTCGACGCTGACCGCAAGATCGGCGGTCATCAGCAGCTCGCGCAGTTCCTCGCTGGGCGCCAGGGTGTGACGCCCTTCGCTGGGCAGCAGGCCCAGCGAGATCGGCGTCTCGTCGGCGATCAGCCACAGCTCGCCGGTCTGCTGGGCGCCAACCTGGGTGGGCTGCACGGCCTGGACGTAGAGCTCACCGCTATCCGTCGCGCTGATGATCCAGCCCGGCGTGCGCTGCTCGTCGAGTACCACGTAGACGGCCTGGCCATCGTCGGGAAGCGGTGTGATATCGCTCTGGCTCCACAGCAGCCCGAGTGCCAGTGCTGCCGCGGCAAAGGTGCCGCTGGCGGTGCGCCATATGCCCAGCGACTGCCACCAGGGGCGTGGCGCAATACCGGTAGCGCTGGCGATGCGCCGCCACACCTCGGCGGGCGGCAGGCGCGGGTCGAGCTGGTCGTTGAACAGCTGCAGGTGCTCGCGCCAGCGCGCCACGTCGTTCTGCAGGTCGTGGCTGACCGCCAGCAGCGCTTCGAAGCGCGCCTTCTGCTGGGCGTCGAGCGTGCCCAGCACATATTCGCCGGCGGCGAGATGGCGCTCGTCGGGGTCGCTCAGATCCCAGTCGTCAGACATGATTTCAATCTCTCCAGGCCGCGGCGTACCCAACTCTTGACCGTGCCCAGCGGCTGGGTGATGGCGCCGGCCAGCTCGCTGTGGGTCAAGCCGTGGAAGAAAGCCAGTTCAAGTACCTGGCGCTGCTTGGCGGGCAGTATCTTGAGACACTCATGCAACTGGCTGCTCTCCTGATCGCGCTGGCCGTCAGCGGCTGGGTCATCGAGCCCGGCCAGCTCGTCGATCAGGGCCTGGCCGTCGGCCTCCTGTGGGCGTTGGCGGCGCAGCCAGTCGATGCCAATGTTGCGGGTCAGGGTGCTCAGCCAGGTCATCGGCTTGGCGCGACTGGCATCGTACTGCCCGGCAGACTGCCAGACGCGAATGAAGACCTGCTGCAGGCAGTCCTGGGCGGCACTCTCGTTTCTTACAATACGCAGCAGCTGGGCGTACAGATGCGGGCTGGCCAGGCGATAGACTCGCTCCAGCGCCTGACCGTCGCCCTGCGCGCAGGCGGCAAGGCTGGTCACGAGAGGGTCTTGAGACGAATCTGACATGCCGGATTCCTTGGCTATCCTGCCCGGTGGCTTGGCAGGCATTGAGTATCCCCAATCCGCTATGCCTTATGGGTTGACGGGGTCAACGCATCGGGTGGTGGCGTAGCTCGGCCAGGATCCGATCGGCCACGTCACGCAGCCGCGGGCCCAGGTTGTCGACCAGGATATCGTGGCTCAGACGCAGCGAGGCCCCGCCGCAGTTGAGCGCCATGATCTCGGCGCCGTCTTCCAGCACCAGAGGAATCGCCACGGCGCTGACGTCGCGCTCCCACTCGCCCTCCGACAGGCAGAAGCCATAGCGCTGGTATTCGTCGAGACTCTTGTCGAGGGTCTTGGAGAGCGCTGACCACTGATCGGGAGATTGCTGGCGAAGCTCTTCTACGAAACTGTCGCGCTGCTGCTGGGGCAGTCCGCATAGCCAGGCGCGCCCAATGGCGGTGGTGGCGATGGGAATCCGCGACCCTGCCTCGAGCCGCATGACCAGCGGCCCCTTGCCCTGGCAGACCTCGAGGTAGGTCATGGCGTGGCGGTCCGCGCTGCCCAGCGCGATGGCGCAATCCGTGGTATCGGCCAGCTGCTGCATATGCGGCCGGGCGATGTCTCGAATGCCCTGATTGGCGAGAAAGCGGTAGCCCAGGGCAAGAATCCCAGGGCCCAGTCGGTACTTCTCGAGTCGGGTATTGTGTTTCAGGTAACCGAGCTGGGTGAGCGTATAGGTCAGGCGCGAGACGGTGGGGCGCGGAATGCCGGTGCGGCTCGAGAGTTCGGCGTTGCCTAGATACTCCTCGCCGGTGCCAAAGGCGCGCAGCAGTTCCAGGCCGCGAGCCAGGGCGGTGACGAAATTGCGATCCTTGGTCGGCGCTGACGGTTCATCTTGCCAATTGGCGGGGTTATGCATTGCGGGTTCCCTGTGCCGAATTCTAGCGTCAGCAAAGTATCGCATACCCCCGCAGCGACGTCCGCCGCTGCGGGGCAGTGGGCCTCAATCGAGCCGCTCGAGCACGCAGGCGATGCCCTGGCCGACGCCGATGCACATGGTCACTAGCGCATAGCGTCCACCGCTGGCTTCCAGTTGGCGCAGGGCGGTCAGCGCCAGGCGCGCCCCTGATGCGCCGAGCGGATGGCCGATGGCGATGGCGCCGCCGTTGGCGTTGAGTCGGCTGTCGTCGGGATCGAGCTCGAGCTGCTTGGCACAGCCCAGGACCTGGACGGCAAACGCCTCATTGATCTCGATCACGTCCATCTGCGCCAGGCTGAGGCCGGCGCGCTCCAGCGCCTTGCGACTGGCCGGCACCGGCCCCAGGCCCATGACGCGGGGTGGCACTCCGGCCAGGGCGCTGGCGACGATTCTTGCCCGCGGGGCGACGCCCGCGCGCTCACCGGCGGCCCGGCTGCCCACGATCAGGGCGGCGGCGCCGTCGTTCAGCCCCGAGGCGTTGCCGGCGGTAACCACGCCACCGTCGAATAGCGCACCCAGTTTGCCGAGTTTACCGGCATCGGTCCCCGGGCGCGGATGCTCGTCCATGTCGACCGTCAGCGGAGGCTGCTTGCGGCCCTGGGGCACCTCGACGGCGAGCAGCTCATCGTCGTAGAAGCCGCGCTCGAGCGCCGTGGCGTAGCGGGCCTGGGACCGCGCGGCGAAGGCGTCGCCGGCCTCGCGGCTGATCGCCAGGTCGTGGGCCACGTTATCGGCGGTCTCGGGCATGCTGTGGCTGCCGAATTGCTGGGCGATCCAAGGGTTGGGGAAGCGTGCACCGATCACGGTGTCATACATCGGCTGGTTGCGGGCGAACGCCGTCTGCGCCTTGCCGAGCACGTAGGGGGCGCGCGACATGGACTCCACGCCGCCGGCCAGGAACAGCTCGCCCTCGCCGAGGCGCGTGGCCCGCGCGGCGTCTATCACGGCGGCCAGGCCGCTGCCACACAGGCGGTTGACCGTCTGGGCCGCGACCTCCACCGGCAGGCCGGCGACCAGTCCGGCATGGCGGGCCACGTTGCGCGAGTCCTCGCCGGCCTGGTTGGTGCAGCCCGCCAGCACCTCTTCATAGGCTTCGAGGCCAAAGCCGTTGCGTGCCACCAGGGACTTGAGCACCTGGCCCAGCAGGTCATCCGGGCGCACGTTGGCCAAGCCACCGCCGTGGCGGCCGAAGGGGGTGCGCAGGCCGTCATAGATGTAGGCGTCTTGCATGGGAGTGGTCTCCGTATAGGGCTCAGGGGGTGGTCAGCGCAAGGCCGAGGGTGGCGCGGCGACGCAGCCAGGGGCTGGCGCGGTAGCGAGGATCGCCGGTGGCGGCGAGCAGGTTGTCGAGGATCGTGAGTATCCGCCGGCTGCCGTAGTGGTCACCCATGGCCAGCGGTCCACGCGGGTAGCCGAGCCCCAGCTCGACGGCGCGGTCGATAGTGTCGGGGGTGGCTACGCCCTGCTGGGCGATGTCGCTGCCCACGTTGACGATGCAGGCCACCACCCGCTGCAGCACGAAGCCGTTGCTATCCTCGAGCGCACTCACCGGGGTGCCGTCGTCACCCAGCAGCGCCATGGCTGCAGCGCGCACCTCGGTGAGAGTCGCCGGGGTCGTCATAAGGCTGCGCCGGCCGTTAAGGCCGGCCAGCAGGTCCACGGCAACGCAGCGTTCAGCGGGTAGGCCGAGCCGCAGGGCGGTGGCGGTGGCATCCTCGCCCAGCGGCGCGACCAGGCAGAGTGCTTCCGACGACGGCGTAGCGCCGCTCTCCAGCGGCCAGCCGGCGGCCTGGACGAGATCGACCAAGGCCTGGCGAGCCTCCGGCTGGTCGGGCCCTATCCAGACCGGGCAGGGCGCCACGCGGGGTAGCGGCGCTTCGTCCGCCACCTCGGGCTTGCCGTCGACATAGCGGTAGAAGCCTGCGCCGCTCTTGCGGCCCAGCAGCCCGGCGGTGAGCCGCTGGCGCGTCAGCGGCGAAGGGCGGAAGCGCGGCTCCTCGTAGTACTGGTGGTAGATCGACTCCATCACCGCATGCGACACGTCGAGTCCGGTCAGGTCGAGCAGGCTGAACGGCCCCATGCGGAAGCCGCCCTGATCGACCAGGATGCGGTCGATGGTGACAGGGTCGGTAACGCACTCGCCGAGGACCTTCAGCGCTTCCGTGCCATAGGCGCGACCGGCATGGTTGACCAGGAAGCCGGGGGTGTCGGTGGTGCGGGCGGTGAAGTGGCCCATCGACTGGCCGAGTGCCTCGACGCGGGTGACCACGTCGGGATCGGTCCTCAGCCCGGGAATCACTTCGGCGATCTTCATCAGCGGGACCGGATTGAAGAAGTGAAAGCCGATGACCCGCTCGGGGCGTTGGCAGGCCGAGGCGATGGCGGTGACGGACAGCGACGAGGTGTTGGTGGCGAGTATGGTCTCCTCGCTCAGCAGCGCCTCAAGCTCGCAAAACAGCGACTGCTTGGCGTCCAGGGTCTCGACAATGGCTTCAATGACGATGTCACACTCCGCCAGCGCGGAGAGGGTCGTGGCTTCCTTGAGCCGCGCGGCGTAGCGCTCGGCCTCGGCGTTGCTCAGGCGCTGCTTGTGCACGGCGCGGTTCCACATGCCGCCGATGAAGTCGCGGGCCTCGGCGACGGCGCCTTCACGCTGGTCGTGCAGATGGACGGTCAGTCCGGCCTGGGCGGCGATCTGTGCGATGCCGCGGCCCATGGCACCGGTCCCCACGATGCCCAGGACGCGGAAGGGGGTGGTGCTGGCGGAAGACGATGAGGGAGCTGTCGACATGGGCGGATTCCTCGTCATGGCGTGAGTAGTTCTGCATAGCAAAACATCATTTCGTTTATTGACGGTCATCCTAGGCTATGTGACAGTGCCTGACAACAATGCGGGCAACCGTTCTGCTATGCAAAATCTGTAGCGCCGCCCACCGCTGCCAACAACTCGCCGCCAACCGCCGAGGTCACGCCATGATTCGCGATCCCGAACTGCTCAATCAGCTTGTCGATACCATCTCCCGCTTCGTGCGCGAGCGCCTTATCCCCAATGAAGCCCGCCTGGCGGAAGAGGATGCGGTGCCGCCGGAACTGCTGCAGGAGATGAAGGAGATGGGGCTGTTCGGCCTGTCGATTCCCGAGGAGTACGGCGGCCTGGGGCTGACCATGGAGGAGGAGGCGCTGGTGGCCATCGAGATCGGCAAGACCTCGCCTGCATTTCGCTCGGTGTTTGGCACCAACAATGGCATCGGCGCCCAGGGCATCCTCATCGACGGAACCCCCGAGCAGAAGGCGCAGTATGTGCCGCGCCTGGCGACCGGCGAACTGTTGAGCTCGTTCTGCCTGACCGAGCCCGACTCGGGTTCGGATGCGGCCAGCCTCAGAACCACGGCCGTTCGCGATGGCGACCACTACGTGCTCAACGGCACCAAGCGCTACATCACCAACGGCCCCGAGGCCGACCTGTTTACCGTCATGGCCCGCACCGACCCCAGCAACAAGGGCGCCGGCGGTATCTCGGCGTTTATCGTCGAGGGTGACACCCCGGGGCTCAAGCGCGGCCCGTCGGACGACAAGATGGGCCAGAAGGGCGCCCATACCTGCGATATCATCTTCGAGGACTGCCGGGTGCCGGCCAAGAACATCATCGGCGGCAAGGAGGGGCAGGGATTCAAGACCGCCATGAAGGTGCTCGACCGTGGCCGGCTGCATATCTCCGCGGTGTGTGTCGGCGTAGCGGAGCGCCTGGTAGAGGAGTCACTGAACTATGCCATCGACCGCAAGCAGTTCGGCGTTCGGCTGGCCGATCACCAACTGATCCAGGCGATGCTGGCCGACAGCAAGACCGAAGCCTACGCCGGCCGCACCATGGTGCTCGACGCCGCGCAGCGCAAGGACGCCGGAGAGAAGGTCTCGACGCTGGCCTCCTGCTGCAAGCTGTTCTGCGCCGAGATGGTGGGGCGTGTCGCGGATCGTGCTGTTCAGGTCCACGGCGGCGCTGGCTACATGGCCGAATATGCCGTCGAGCGCTTCTATCGAGACGTGCGCCTGTTCAGGATCTATGAAGGCACCACCCAGATTCAGCAGCTGGTGATAGCCCGGGACATGGTGCGGGAGGTGTCCTGATGGCCCTGTCAGTGATTCATCGCGCGCCGGACGAGCGGATCTTCGGTCGTCTGGCCAGCGAACTGGTGGCCGAATTGCCCGAGCGGCTCAGCCATCGTGTACTGGCCAACGCCGAGCGTCTTGGCACACAGCCGGCGCTGGTGGATGGTGACGTGCGCTGGAGCTACGCCGAGCTGGGGCACGAGATCCGCGCGGCCGCCGAGTGGATGAGCACGCTGGGCATTCGGCCCGGCGACCGCCTCATGCTGGTCAGCGAAAACAGCCGCGCGCTGGTGGTCATGCTATTGGCCGCCAGTGAACTAGACGCCTGGGTGGCGATCGTCAATTCGCGGCTGTCGGCGCAGGAAATCGACCAGATCCACGACAACTGCGACCCGCGTCGGGTGTTCTATACCAGTGAAGCTTCGCTGGACGCATCGCAGCATGCACAGCGCCACAAGGCCGCGCCATATCAGCATCCCCGCCTGGGGGCCCTGCATATCGGTGAGCTGCGTGACACCGCGCCTGAGCGTGTCGAACCCAGCGGTGCCGACCAGGTGGCGGCGATGATCTACACCTCGGGCACCACCGGCACGCCCAAGGGCGTGATGCTGACCCATCGCGGCATTCTCTATATCGCCTCGATCTCCGGTGGCATGCGCCACCTCACCCAAGGGCAGCGGGTCTATGGGGTGCTGCCGATGTCGCACGTGTTTGGCTTGTCCTCGGTATGCATGGGCTCGCTGTATAACGGTGCCTGCCTGTATAGCGTGCCGCGCTTCGACGCGCCGGCCATGCTCGAGGCTCTGGACAAGGAGCGGATCACGGTGCTCCAGGGCGTGCCGGCGATGTACTCGCGGACCCTGGAATACCTGCGTCGCCGGGGAGCCTCGCTGGTCGCGCCGGCGCTTGGCTATATGTCCGCCGGTGGATCACCGCTGGACAGCGATACCAAGCAGCGTGTCGAGGCCATTTTCGGCCTGCCGCTGCACAACGGCTACGGCCTCACCGAGGCCAGTCCGACCATCAGCCAGACGCGCATCGACGATCGCTTCGACAGCAATACCGTGGGCGCGGTGCTACCCCTGCTGGAGTACCGGCTGGCGCCGCTCGAGGCCGGCGGCAACCAGACGCCGGGGGATGACGGCATCGGCGAGCTCTGGGTGCGTGGCCCCAATGTGATGAAGGGCTACTTCCGGCAACCCGAGGCGACCCGTGCCTGCCTCAGCGACGATGGCTGGCTCAATACCGGCGATATCGCCCGTGTCGATGACCACGGCCAGCTGTATATCGTCGGACGCAGCAAGGAGCTGATCATTCGCTCCGGTTTCAATATCTACCCACCCGACGTCGAGGCGGTGATCAACGAACACCCCGATGTGACCCTCTCGGCGGTCGTGGGGCGACAGGTGGCGGGTAACGAGGAGGTCGTCGCCTTCATTCAGTGTGAGCCGGGGGCTTGCGTGGATGAAGCTACGCTCAGGGCCTTCATCGCCGAGCGACTGTCGCCCTACAAGCGGCCCTCGACGCTGGTGATGATGGAGTCGCTGCCCGCCACGGCCAGCGGCAAGATTCTCAAGGGTCGCCTGCGCGACCTGGTCGATGGGCAGGGTTTGCCGGAGTGAGATGGGCCCGGCAGCGCTCCTCACTGCTGGCGCTGGTCACCCTTGCGACCCTCGGCCATCTGATCACGGGCCATCTGGTGCTGCAGGGCGTGGGTATCGTTGCCCTGGGGATCTACCTGCTGAGCGTGGGAGGGCAGCTGTCGCGCATGGCGCGGGGCCTGCTGCTGGTCGCTGCCCTGTTGACGCTGATGGCGCTGTGGTTGGCCGCCGCACCCGGGCGCCTGCTGTTCGAGGCGGCGGGGCGCTTCGCGTTCTTTGCCACCTTCCTGGTGGCCCTCAGTCTGCTGCGGCTGCCGGCCTACCGTTCGCGGCTGGTACGCCGCTGTGGTGCGGCGATGCTGCTGCAGCCCCCGGGGCGCCGCTATCCGATCCTCTCCGCCGGCTCGGCGCTGTTCGGCATTATCCTCAATATCGGCGTACTCAATCTGTTCGCCGGCATGATCGAGAAGAGCAATACCCTCGAGGCAGCCCAGGGGCGCGCCTGGGTGCAGAATGCGCGCCAGCGACGCATGATGCTGGCGCTGCTGCGCGGCTTCTCGTTGGCGCCCTTGATATCGCCCATGGGCATCGGCGTGGCGGTGGTACTGTCGAGCCTGCCCGAGCTGCGCTGGCTCGACCTGGCCCCCTTCGTGCTCGGTGCGGCGCTGGTCATCTTCTTCGTCGGCTGGGGGGTGGATCATTTGACCGGCCCGCATCCCGACCGTGCCAAGCGAGCGTCGTCGTCGCCTTCGCTGCTGCCGCTTTGGCAGTTCTCGCTGTTGCTGATGGCGATCGTCTCGCTGGTCTTCACCCTCGCCTGGGCCCTGGACGTGCGCTTGCCCATCGCCGCGCTGCTAGGCGCACCGCTGGGCGCCATGGCCTGGCTGGCGTGGCAGCGCCGCCGCCTGGGTGCCGCAGGGATCCCTGCCGCCGCGGCCAGCCTGCACCGGCAGCTGCCCTGGCTGCTGGCTCCCAGCGGCAACGAGATCGTGGTGCTGGGGGCTGCCGGCTACCTTGGGCACCTGTGCGTGGCGCTGGTGGATGTCCAGAGCATGACGCCGCTGATCGCGCTGCTGGAGCCCCTGGGCTCTGCCAATGCCGTGCTGGCGATGCTGATGGTCGTGCTCCTGGCCCAGGTAGGGGTCAACCCGATCGTCACCGTGACACTGCTGGTCGGTCTGCTACCCTCACTGGCGATTGAGGGGTTGTCGCCGGCGCTGATTGGCGCGTCCTTGATGGTGGGCTGGGCGCTGGCGCTGATGTCGTCGCCGATGACCGCGTCGATGCTGATCCTGTCGCGTTTCACCGGGGTGGCGTCAACGCGTATCGGTTACCGTTGGAATGCCCGCTTCCTGCTCGCGTCGATCCCGCTGCTGTCCGCCTGGTTCGTGTTGGCCCCCTGGTAACCGTCGAGGGGCTTGACCTGGCGGGTTGGGTTTTTTACCGTTTAGCCTGTATAATGAAATGATATTTCGCCTGGCAAAATATATGGCTGGGCCATTCGGGCCAGGCCATCACCCTGGCCTTGCCAGTGTCACGAACCGGGAGAGCCGCCCATGAAGATCCTCGTCGCGGTCAAACGCGTCATCGACTACAACGTCAAGATCCGCGTCAAGCCGGATCACAGCGACGTCGACCTCACCAACGTCAAGATGGCCATGAACCCCTTCTGCGAGATCGCCGTGGAAGAAGCGGTGCGGCTCAAGGAAAAAGGCGTGGCCACCGAAGTGGTCGCGGTGACCGTCGGCCCCAAGGCCGCCCAGGAGCAGCTGCGCACCGCGCTGGCGCTGGGCGCCGACCGCGCCATTCACCTCGAGACCGACGAACGGGTCGAGTCGCTGGCGGTGGCCAAGCTGCTGGCCAAGGTGGTGGAAGACGAGCAGCCGGGGCTGACGATCCTCGGCAAGCAGGCCATCGACACCGACAACAACCAGACCGGCCAGATGCTGGCGGCGCTTAGCGGCCTGCCCCAGGGCACCTTCGCCTCCGAGGTAGCGGTCGACGGTGACAAGGTCGCGGTGACCCGCGAGATAGACGGCGGCCTGCAGACCGTCGAACTCACGCTGCCGGCCATCGTCACCACCGACCTGCGCTTGAACGAGCCGCGCTACGCCAAGCTGCCCGACATCATGAAGGCCAAGAAGAAGCCGCTCGACGTCAAGACCCCGGCGGAGCTGGGGGTCGAGGTGGGCTCCCAGGTCAGCCTGCTCAAGGTCACCCCGCCCCCCGAGCGGCAGGGCGGCGTCAAGGTCGGCTCCGTCGACGAGCTGGTGGACAAACTCAAGAACGAAGCCAAGGTGCTTTAATAGGAGTCGATCATATGAGCATTCTGGTTCTCGCCGATCTTCACGACGGCCATCTCGCCGACGCCACCGCCCACGTGGTGGCCGCGGCCCACGCCATCGGCGGCGATATCCATGTCCTGGTGGCCGGTGACGGCGTCCAGGCCGCCGCCGAGGCCGCCGCCCAGCTCGACGGGGTGAGCAAGGTGCGCGTCGCCGATCACGCCGTCTACGCCCACCAGCTGGCCGAGCCCATGGGCGCGCTGCTGGTGGCGCTGGCCGACGACTACAGCCACGTGCTGGCCGCTGCCTCCACCACCGGCAAGAACGTGCTGCCGCGGCTTGCCGCGCTCAAGGACGTCAGCCAGCTCTCCGAGATCATCGCGGTGGAGAGCGCCGACACCTTCCAGCGGCCGATCTACGCCGGCAACGCCATTGCCACGGTCAAGAGCGATGACCCGCTCAAGGTGATCAGCGTGCGCACCACCGCCTTCGACGCCGTTGCCCGTTCTTCTCAAGATCAGGGCAGCGCCGCCATCGAGGCGGTCGACCACGTTGCCGACAACGCCCAGTCGCGTTTCGTCAAGGAAGCGCTGGCCGCGTCCGACCGCCCCGAGCTCGGCGGCGCCAAGATCGTCATCTCCGGCGGCCGCGGCATGGGCAACGGCGACAACTTCAAGCTGCTCGACGGCATCGCCGACAAGCTGGGGGCCGCCATCGGCGCATCAAGGGCGGCGGTGGACGCCGGCTTCGTGCCCAACGACATGCAGGTCGGCCAGACCGGCAAGATCGTTGCCCCGGATCTCTACATCGCCGTGGGTATCTCGGGTGCCATCCAGCACCTGGCGGGGATGAAGGACTCCAAGGTGATCGTGGCGATCAACAAGGACGAGGAGGCGCCGATCTTCCAAGTGGCGGATTATGGATTGGTCGGTGATCTGTTCGAGGTGCTGCCGGAGCTGGAAAGCAAGCTGTAAGGAAGCCGTCAGCGATGACCGCAAAAGACCAAGGGCCCCTCGCGGGGCCCTTTGTCGTATCAGGCGGCGCTTAGCCGTTCGCTGACATACTCGAGGTGGTAGTCACTATCGCCCAGGTAGTGGTCGAACATCACCAGATGCTTGGCATAGTGGGACACCAGGCACTCCTCGGTCATGCCCATGGCGCCGTGCAGCTGGATGGCCTGCTCGGCGACGAAGCGCGCGGCTTCTCCGCAATAGGCCTTGGCCGCGGCGATGCGATAGTCGCGTTCCGGGGCAGGGAGTTCGAGGCTGGTGGCCGCCAAAATGGCCATGGAGCGTGCCTGTTCGAGGTGCAGGTGCATGTCGACCATGCGGTGCTGCAGCGCCTGGAAGGTGGATAGCGGCGTGCCGAACTGGCGGCGCTCCTTGAGGAAGGCGAGGGTCTGCTCGCAGCTGGCCTGCATGGCGCCGACGGCCTGGGCGCACAGCGCGGCGATGCCGACAGCGAAGGTGGCATCCAGGGCGGCGGCGGCATCCTCGCTGAGGCAGGCATGCTCGTCGAGCATCACGCCGTCGAGGACCAGGTCGCTGGCCGGCTGGCCATCGATGGTGGGGTAGTCGTGTCGCGTCAGTCCCGGGGTGCTGGCGGGCAGCAGGAAGATACCCAGGCGCTCGGCGTCGCGACCTTCGTCGGCGATGCGGGCGGTGACCAGAACGGCCGCGGCGAGGTCTGCTCCCATCACCAGCTGCTTGGCGCCCTCGAGGCGCCAGCCGGCGCCCTGTCGGTGGGCGCTGGTGGTGACGGCGTGGATATCGTAGCGGGCATCGCGCTCCTGCCAGGCCAGCGCCAGCTGGTGTTCACCCTCGAGCAGCGGCGTCAGCCAGCGGTCGCGCTGCTCTGGGGTGGCCAGCCTGGCCAGCAGGTCGCCGGGAAGCAGTAGTCCGGCCAGGTAGGGCTCCGGGACCAGGCCGTGGCCCAGCGCCTGCATGATGATCATCAGGTCGGTGCCGTCGCCGCCCAGTCCGCCGACGCTCTCGGCGAAAGGCATGTGCAGCAGGCCCAGTTCGGCAAACGTCTGCCACAGGGGCGAGCGCTCGCGGGTTGCCGGGGTCAGCTGACTGGCGCTGCGTTCCACCGCCGGCTGGTCGGCGACCAGGCGCTCCAGCGTTTCGGCGAGCATGCGCTGCTCGTCGCTATAGGAAAAGTCCATCAGGGCTCCTTACATGCCGAGGATCGTCTTGGCGACGATGCTCTTCTGTATCTCGTTGGCACCGCCATAGATCGAAAGCTTGCGGCGGTTGAAGTACTGGGCGCTGGCGGCGGCCGCCTCACGCTGTTCGGCGTCGGCAAGCTCGGTGTCAGCGTGCAGAAAGTCGGGAAAGAAGGGCAGCGCGGCCGGTCCAAGCGCACGGCGGGTCAAGTCGCTGAGCTCCTGGCGCAGCTCCGAGCCGCGCACCTTCAGTAGCGAGCTTTCGGCGCCGGGTGCACCACCGTCTCGGGCGGCGGCGATCACCCGCAGGTTGGTGACCTCGAGCGCCATCAGCTCGAGCTCAGCCTTGACCACGCGCTGGCGGAAGCTCGGCTGCTCCAGCAGCGGCCTGCCACGCTGCTGAACATGCGCCGCGACCGACTTGAGGTGGCGCAGCGCCTGCTTGGCATGCCCCAGGCCGGCGATACCGGTGCGTTCATGGGTCAGCAGGAACTTGGCACAGGTCCAGCCCTCGCCTTCGGCACCGACGCGATTGGCCAGCGGGACGCGAACCTCGTCGAGAAAGACTTCGTTGACCTCGTGGGCGCCGTCGAGGGTGATGATCGGCCGTACGCTGACCCCCGGGCTCGACATGTCGATCAACAGAAAGCTGATGCCGGCCTGCTTCTTGGCCGCGGGGTCGGTGCGCACCAGGCAAAACATCATGTTGGCGTGCTGGCCCAGGGTGGTCCAGGTCTTCTGCCCGCTGACCACGTAGTGGTCGCCGTCGCGCTCGGCGCGGGTGCGCAGGCTGGCCAGGTCGGAGCCGGCGCCGGGCTCGGAATAGCCCTGGCACCACCAGTCGCGGTTGTCGAGGATGCGTGGCAGGTAGTGTCGCTGCTGCGCGTCGCTGCCGAATTTCATCAGCACCGGGGCCACCATGCTGACGCCGAATGGGACCACGGTGGGGGCGTGGGCGGCGGCGCACTCCTCGTCGAAGATATGCCGCTGCACCGGGCTCCAGCCTGGGCCACCGTGTGCCTCTGGCCAGTTGGCGCCGAGCCAGCCGCGCTGGCTGAGCAGATTCTGCCAGCGGACATGGTCATCGGCGGAGAGTCGCCGCCCCAGCCGCACACGTTCGCGGATGGCGGCGGGCAGGGAGGTCGCGAGGAAGTCGCGCACCTCGTGGCGGAATGCCTGCTCCTCGGCGGTAAAAGTCAGGTTCATGAAGCGTTCTCCGAGGTGTCGGATAGCGCCAGGCTGGCCTGGCGATGAGGGCCGCCGAGGTGGCGGGGGTAGTCCAGCGCCTCGATAGCGAGCAGGTCGATATCGCTATGGCGATAGCTCCAGCCGCGCTCGGCGAGGCGTAGGCTGGCGGCCTCCATGGCCGCGCGGGGATCGCCGCTAGCATCGCCTGCCGCGTCGCTCAGCGCGGCCAGCAGGCTGCCGCGATGGCTGACCACCACGCCTTGACGCAGCCCCTTGAGCAGAGCGGCGACGGCCTGCTGTTGCGTCGCATCGGCGTCGAGCGATACCAGCTCGGCGAGTGCCCCCTGAGTCGGCAGCACCAGCGCCAGTTCGGCGTCGAGCGCGTCGAGCTGGCTGGCCTCGCCGGCGGCGACAAGCGCGATACGCAGGCACGAGGGGGGACAGGCAGCGGCCTCTGTCCCCGGGGCGATCAGGCACGCCTGGGTCGACGCCTCCGGGGCGGCGGTCAGGGTGATGCCGGCGCGCTCGGCGTGTCGCTCGAGCTGTCGAAACAGCGGGTGCTCGCCAAGTAGCGCCAGGTGTGCAATGGCCGTGGGTTCGTCCGCTTCGGGCACCTTGTGCGGGGTGCGGGCGGCAAAGAAGGCATGGATCAGTCCTGCCCGCTGGGGCGAGTCCATGCACGCCACGAACAGCTCGCGCTCATAGCGCAGGCCGTCATCCAGGCTGCTGTCGCAGCTGGCGGCAATGGCGTCGATGCAGCGGAACGGTGAATAGAGCGCCGGGGCCTCGGCCTCGAGCCGGGTGCGGTAGTCGGCGATGGCCTCGGGATTGGCCTGGGGTGCCGGTAGCTCACCGGTCACGCGCGGGGTGAGCGTGCCGGCCAGCATCTCTCTGGCCGCTGCCAGGCCGGCGTCGAGGGGGCTCTCGGCATCGCTCAGGATATCGACAATCCCCAGCGCCAGCGCCTCCTCGGCGCTGGCAAAGCGACCGCTGGTGATCAGATCCAGGGCCGCTGCGACGCCGACCAGCCGTGGCAGTCGCTGGGTGCCGCCGGCCCCGGGCAGCAGGCCGAGCTTGACCTCGGGCAGCCCCACCCGGGTCCCGGGCAGGGCGACCCGCAGCTGGCAGCCCAGCGCGACCTCGAGGCCCCCACCCAGGGCGGTGCCGTGGAGTGCCACGACCAGCGGCTTGGCACTCGCCTCCAACTGGCGGATGACGTCGGTCAGCAGCGGCGCCTGGGGCGGCTTGCCGAACTCGCGGATATCGGCGCCGGCGATGAAGGTACGCCCCTTGGCGACGAGTAGCAGGGCGCGGACCTGGTCGTCCTCGTTGCCACTCGCCAGCGCCTCGACCAGGCCTTGGCGTACGGCCTGGCCGAGGGCGTTGACAGGCGGGTTGTCGATGCTGATCACACCGATATCGTCATGTCGCTGGTAGGTCACCGGTGTCGTCATACGTCATCACTCGCAGTATCAGCAGGAAGGGGCATGGTGAAAGGCATGGCGGCACTCATGGGTCGACGGCGGACGACGCAGAGGCCGCGGCTGGCCGGGCGTGGCGCTGGCTCCAGCGAGCCAGCAGCACCGCGGGTACCAGGGCAGCAAGGGCGAAGGCGAACAGCTCAGCCTGGCTGAGTGGCACCATGCCGCCACCGGGCAGCGCGAACAGCAGGCCTGCCACCAGCACCAGCCCGCGCACCACGGATTCGTAGATCATCCCCACGCCGAGCCGGCCCACGCCGATCAGGTAGCCCTGCATGGCCGAGGCGAACAGCACGATGCCGATCAGTGCCTGAACGAACACCAGGCCGATCTGTAGCGGTTCGCCCTGCATGATGAGGGCCGGATTGAGCACGAACAGGAACGGAATGAAGTAGATCACGCTGCCCAGGCGCATGGCCTGCAGGCCGGTGGCCATGGGGCGTGCGCCGGCCACGGTAGCGGCGGCGAAGGCGCCCAGCGCCACCGGCGGGGTAATGAAACTCAGCATGCCCCAGTAGAGGATGAACATGTGCACGGCCATCGGGTCCAGCCCGCCGCCCTGGATGAGTGCCGGCGCCAGCGCCACGGCCAGGAAGATATAGGCCGCGGTGACGGTCATGCCGATCCCCAGCACGAAGCTGGTCAGTGCGCCCATGAGCAGCAGCAGCGGCACGCTGCCCCCGGCAATATGGATGAAATCGTTGGCAATGGTGCCGGAGAGACCGGTCATCGACAGCGCGCCCACCAGCATGCCGACACCGGCGAGGATGGCGATCAGCTCGGCAAACAGCTTGGCGGCGGAGGAGAGGGTCTCGCCGAGCTCCTTCAAGCCCCAGCGGTTATGCCGAGAGAACTGGTTGAGCACCAGCAGCAGCGCGGTGGCGTAGAAGGGTGCGACCGCTTCGCGCTGCATCACCAGCAGCATCCACACCAGCAGGGCGAAGACGAAGATGAAGTACCAGCCCTCCTTGAGCGTCTGCCACAGCGAGGGCAGCTCTACGGCGGGTAGCCCCTTGATGTCGTGGCGCGCCGCATAGGCGTCAATCTGGATGAATAGCCCGAGGAAGTAGAGAATCGAGGGAATGATGGCGGCCAGGGCCACGGCCGAATAGGGCACGTCGAGAAACATCGCCATGACGAAGGCAGTGGCGCCCATCACCGGGGGCATCAGTACACCGCCGGTGGAGGCGCACGCCTCGACGCCGCCGGAGAACGAGCGGCCCATGCCGATACGGCGCATGGCAGGAATCGACAGCACACCGGTGGTCAGCACGTTGCTGATCACGCTGCCGCTCATTGAGCCCATCAGGCCGCTAGAGAAGATCGATACCTTGGCCGGTCCGCCGCGCACATGACCGAGCAGGGCAAAGGCAAGATTGATGAAGAACTTGCCGCCGCCGCTCTTTTGCAGCACCACGCCAAACACCAGGAAACCGATCACCAGGCCGGCAAAGGCCTGTAACGGCACCCCCATGATGCTCTCGGTGCTCATGGTGTGGTACATCGCCGTCTCTTCCAGCGACGAAGGAAAGGCCTGAATCGGCCCCGGGACGATATCTGCCACCAGCGGATAGAGCGAGAAACAGCTGACGATGATGGCGATCGGCCAACCGCCGGCGCGCCGGGCAGCCTCGATGATCAGCAGCCAGTAGGCGTAGCTGGCCACGACTGCGGTGTCAGGTGCGGCGAAGGCCCAGCCGCGCTGAAGTATCGAGTCGGCGTGATAGACGAAATAGCCGCCGACGAGCAACGTGATGGCGCTGAGCAGGTAGTCGTACCAGGGCACGGGGCGCGCCTGCACGGCGGCGCGGATTGGCCATAGCAGATAGACCAGCGGCAGCAGCAGGGCCACCACAGCATAGTAGAACTGGGTTTCCAGGCCGGTGACGAAGGTCAGCCAGCCGATATTGAACAGGTAGTCCAGCGTCATCAGCATCAGCACGCTGGTGACGGCACCGGGCAGCCAGCGGATGGGCATCGGCAGGGTGCGGATCTGGGTGATCTTTTCCTTGGCCTGCTGGGGGCTGGCGGGGGGAGTGGCTGTGGTCATGGCGGCGTCCGTGAAGCAAATGGGGCGGTTTGCACCGCCCCGTGTGATCACTCGAAGATCGGCTCGAAACCGGCATCATCCAGCGCGGCGGCTCTGGCTTGCATCCAGGCATCGGTGAAGTCGTCGTCATCGCTCGGTGCATCGCCAATGAAGTCGTCCCAGGCCTGTTTCAGCACCGTCTGGCGCTCGACCAACTGCTCCTGGTGGGCTTGCATCTCATCGGTCCAGACATCGATGTCGCGGTAGTACTCGACGACCGCGTCGTGGAAGGGCACGACCCATTCCAGGTCCTGATACTCGAGGGCATAGCCCACGGCGCCCGGGGCGTTGTCCTTGTAGTCGTCGTAATTGTCCTGCAGCGCCTTGATCAGGCCATAGGCGACGCTGTCGTCGAGGTCCTGGTTGGCCACCACGATGGGATAGGGGTAGCTGGCACTCGGCACCGGGTTGTCTGCGCTGACGCCGCCTGCACCCGCGGTGACCTCGTGGGGGCGGAAGTAGGGCGCTACCGCCAGCATGCGCTCCCAGCCTGCCTCGTCATCGGGGTCGAGAACCGGCCAGCTGATGCCGCGTGGGCTACTGGCCAACTGCTGCGCCGGCGGGGTCACGGTGGTGGTGAACGAGGCGTCGACGTCACCGGCAATGATGCCGTCGAAGGAGCGGCTGTAGCCGGGGAAGTCGACGCGCTCGACGTCGTCCCAGGTCAGGCCGCCGAAGGCGAGATAGGCCTCGGTTCCCTTGTTGAGCGCGTCGTCACCGCGGATATAGGCCACACGCTTGCCGGCCAGGTCGGCGGGAGTTTCCACGTCGAGATCGCCGGCGACGGCCAGAGAAAGCCCAAACGACGCCGTCGAGGTGGTGATGACCCGCAGCGGCTGTGGGCCCCAGTCGCGGTCGGCAAACATCATCACGCCCTCGGCACCGTAGTAGCTGGCGATGCCGCAGGCGCAAAGGTCGACCCGCCCCTGCTTGAGCGGCGTCATGCGCGAGACGTCATTGTCGCCGGGCAGGATGCGCACCGATGTGCCGTGCTGGGACTGCAGCATATTGCCTATGGCGACCGCCTGGGCGTAGCCGCTGGAGTTGGTGCCGTAGGCGGTCCAGGCCATGGTGCTGGGAAGCGTGATCTCGTTGGACTGGGCCACGGCGCTAGCCAGCAGCGAGAGAGGAAGGGTGGCGAAAGCGAGTCGGCGCGTGATCTGGCGCATGCGAGGCTCCTCATGAGCGTGGGGGTGTTGGCGTTGTTGTATTTTGCTATGCGGTACTGCGTTTCAAAAACTGATTTCGATAGTAGGGAAGCTCCCCGGCCGGTGTCAAACGACCGGGCGTCATGGAGGGAGATGAAATACGCCGGGCGCTATCCAGTAACTATCTGATTTGAAATAGCTAGCGGCTCGGTGAGGCGATATGCGAGGTATGCCTGCCTGCTGCGCTAAGACGAATGTCTAACGCGATGGCGGGGGAGGCATCGGCGGGCGCTTACTCGGCAGCGCTCAGTTCACGCCAGGCAGCGTAGGTGCTGAGAAACACGCGGCCGGTGATCTCGTCGAGGAAGTGGCTGCGGTTGAGCTGGTCCATCACCGGCCCCTTGACCTCGGCCAGGTGCAGGGTGACGTCAGAGTCCTTGAGGCGCGCGTTGATCGCGTCGAGGCTCTCCAGCGCCGAGGCGTCGATCAGGTTGACCGCCGAGCAGATCAGCACCACGTGCTCGAGCTCGGGCCGGCTGGCGACCAGGTCGTAGACGGTATCCTCGAGATAGCGGGCGTTGGCGAAGTAGAGGCTCTCGTCGATGCGCAGCAGGGCCAGGTGGCTGGCGGTCTCCACCTCGTGGCGGGTCAGGTTGCGGAAGTGCTCGGTGCCGGGCACGCGGCCGACCAGCGCACTGTGTGGGCGGCTGGTGCGATACAGGAATAGCCCGACCGAGAGCGCGACCCCGGCGATGATGCCGGCCTCCACGCCCTCCACCAGCGTCAGCAGGATGGTCACCGCCATGGCGGCGAAGTCGCTGCGCGAGTAGCGCCAGGTCTGGCGCAGCATGTCGATATCCACCAGGGTCAGGATCGAGACGGTGATGGTCGCGGCCAGGGTGGCGATCGGCAGGTAGTAGAGCAGCGAGGTCATCGACAGGGTGACCAAGGCGATGCCGAGCGCGGCGAAGGCGCCGGCGGCGGGGGTCTGGGCGCCGGCATCGAAGTTGATCACGGTGCGCGACAGCCCGCCGGTGACCGGCATGCCACCGCTGAACCCGGCGGCGAGGTTGGCACCGCCGAGACCGATCAGCTCCTGGTTGGGCGAGATCCGCTGGCGCCGCTTGGCGGCCAGCATCTGGCCCATCGAGATCGATTCGACGAAGCCCACCAGGCTGATCAGCAGAGCAGGGATCAGCAGGGCCCGCCACAGCGACAGCTCACTGAAGGGCAGGGTCAGCGGCGGCAGCCCCTGAGGGATGGCACCGACCACCGCCACACCGCTGGCCGCCAGGTCCCAATGCCAGGTGGCCAGGGTGGTGGCGACCACCGCGAACACCGGCCCGGCCTTGGCCAGCAGGTCGGCCAAGCCGGCCGCCAGGCCCAGGCGGCACAGGGTGTCGCGACCGTAGCGGCGCATCAGCACCAGGAAGCTCAGGGTGCCCAGGCCGATCACCAGCGTGGGTAGGTGGATATCGGCGAGGTTGGGGATCAGGGTGATAAGGCGCTCGAGCAGCGTGAAACCGCTGCTGTCGATACCCAGCATGCTGCCCAGCTGGCTTGCCGCAATCAGGATGCCCGAGGCGGTGAGGAAGCCGGAAATCACCGGGTGACTGAGGAAGTTGGTGAAGAAGCCCAGCTTCATCAGCCCCATGGCGGCGAGCATGCCCCCCGACAGCAGCGATAGCACCAGCGCCGCTTGCAGGTACTCCGGGCTGCCGGGGCTGGCCACTGCCGACAGCGCGGCGCCGGTCATCAGCGCGATGATCGCCACCGGGCCCACCGCCAGGGTGCGGCTGGTGCCGAACAGGCAATAGACCAGCTGTGGCAGGATACTGGCGTAGAGCCCCACCACCGCCGGCAGGCCGGCGAGAATCGCATAGGCCAGCGACTGCGGGATCACCATCACCGTGACGATGATGCCGGCCAGCAGGTCGGCGCCGAACAGCCGTCGGTGATAATGGGGCAGCCAGGCGAGTATCGGCAGGTAGCGCTTGAGCATCACGGCCCTGTGTCGGCAGGCGATAGGGAAAGGCGTCGTTTGACGAACATCAGAGGTTACCGGAAATCGGCCGCGATGTTGACCGCTATGCGGCGCTAACGCGCTAACATGGGGCTTGGCGATCTTGACGCGAGGCGACCATGGCATTCGATACCCGCTACCTCGAGAACCAGCTGCTGGCGCTGCTGGCGATACCCTCGCCGTCGCTGCATACCGCTGCGATCGCCGACCATCTGGCGGATGAACTCACGCGCCTGGGACTGGTGACTCGGCGCACTGCCCGCGGTGACCTGCTGGCCGAGGCGCCGGGCGGCGCAGCGCGGCGGGCGATTACTACCCACATGGATACCCTGGGTGCCATGGTGGTGCGGCTCAAGGATAACGCCCGGCTGGCGGTCAGGCCGATCGGCTCATGGAATGCGCGCTTTGCCGACGGCGCGCGGGTCAAGCTGCATGGCGAAGCAGGAGAGGTGCTGGCGACGGGCACCCTGCTGCCGACCAAGGCATCGGGACATGTCCATAACGAGGCGATCGATCGGCTGCCGGCAGACTGGGCGCATATCGAGCTGCGCCTGGATCTGGTCGATACCGCGCCGGCGGCGCTGCGCGAGCAGGGCATCGAGGTGGGCGCGCTGGTCAGCGTCGACAGCCAGCCCAGCGTTACCGACAGCGGCTTCATCAATGCGCGGCACCTCGACAACAAGGCGGCCATTGCCTGCTTGCTGGCAGCGGTCCGCGAGGTTGGGTTGGCCAGCGACGTGCGGCTGGTGTTCTCCTGCGCCGAGGAGCTTGGAGTGGGCATCAGCCATGCGATGTTCGAGGACGTCGAGGAGGTGCTCAACCTGGATATCGCCGCGCAGGGCGAGGGCCAGAACGTCTGCCACCACGGGGTGACCATCGCCATGCTCGACTCCCTGGGGCCGCTGCATCCCGTTGCCACAAGGCGACTGCTCGCGCTGTGCCGTGAGCAGCAGATCCCCTTTACCCGCGACTGCTTTCCCTACTACTACTGCGACGGCGACGCCGCCGCCAAGGCGGGCCTCGACGTGCGCAATGCGCTGGCCTGTTTCGGCGCCGATGCCTCCCACGGCTGGGAGCGAGTGCACCGCGACTCGCTAGTGGCGCTGAGTCGGCTGGTGATGGCCTGGCTGCCGGCGCCCTGAGCGTGGCTGATGATGTCGCCACCCATGTCATGCAACCTGGTGTAATTGGCTCAGGCAGCTATCTCGTCAAGCCAGCCTCCATGTAAAAAAGCCATTAAAAGAGACTATTTAAACTCGCCTCGTTATACGCCGCCTCCAACTGTTCCTATGCTGTCGCTAAGGCAATGCCAAGGAGAGCGACATGGCAGCGGTATTGACGGGAGGGATTCTGTTGTTGCTGGGGATGGGCCTGGCGATCGGTGGCGTATGGCTCGCGGCAATCGGAGGAAGCTGGTTTTACCTGCTGGCAGCGCTCGGGTTTCTGGCCACCGCCGCGCTGCTGATCAAGCGCCATGGCGCCGCCCTGTGGGTCTATGCCGTGGTGGTGATCATTACCCTGCTGTGGGCGCTATGGGAAGTTGGGCTCGACTGGTGGGCGTTGCTGCCCCGCTGCAGCCTGGTGGTCCTGATAGGCCTGTGGTTGCTGACCCCCTGGGTCACCCGGTCGCTTGGCACCCCCGCGACATCACGCGCCCCGGCCAGCGCTGCCACCAGGCGATTCTGGCCGGGGTTCGATTCGCGGAGCATGGCGCCGCTGGCCGCTGCGCTGGTCGTCTCGGCGGTCGTGGCGCTGGCCTCGCTATTCACCGACCCGCACGCGGTACAGGGCCAGCTGCCCGACGCGGTGGCGAGGTCAGCGCAAGAGGCGGACGACCATGGCGATGAGGCTCAGCAGGTCGAGGGCAGCGCCGATGGCGAGTGGCACGCCTATGGCCGGACCGGGTACGGTCAGCGCTATTCACCGCTGGACGAGATCACGCCGGACAACGTGGGCGAGCTCGAGGTGCTCTGGACCTTCAATACCGGCGATATGCGCGGCCCGGGCGACCCCATCGAGACCACCTACCAAGTGACGCCGCTCAAGGTCGACGACACGCTGTACCTGTGTACCCCGCATAGCCTGGTCATCGCGCTCGATGCCGACGATGGCAGCGAGACATGGCGTTTCGATCCGCAATCCCCGCAGGACATCAACCGTCAGCACCAGACCTGCCGCGGCGTGTCATATCATCCCGGTAGCGGCGAGACCGACGATGCCGACGAGATGCACTGTGCGCGACGCATTTTCATGCCCACCGCCGATGCGCGCCTCTTGGCACTCGATGCCGAGAGTGGCCGTGCCTGTGTAGGATTCGGCGACGATGGCGCCATCGATCTGTCGGCCAACATGCCGAATTACCGGCCGGGCTTCTACTACTCCACGTCGCCGCCGGTGGTCACCCAGGCGCTGGTCATCATCGGCGGCGCCATCAACGACAATGTGACCACCGACAACACCTCGGGCGTGATACGCGCCTATGATGTCCAAAGCGGCGAGCTGGTCTGGAACTGGGATCCGCGCAACCCCGAGGCAACCGATCCCATCGCCGACGATGAGTTCTATGTCGCCAATAGCCCCAACATGTGGTCGATCGCCAGCGTCGATGAAAACCTCGGCATGGTCTATCTGCCGATGGGCAACCAGCCCCCCGACCAGTGGGGCGTGGAGCGCGACGAGTTCACCGGTCGCTTCGCCTCGTCCATCGTCGCGCTCAATCTTGCCGATGGTCGGGTCGAGTGGGTCTTCCAGACCGTTCATCACGACCTGTGGGATTATGACGTGTCCTCCCAGCCCAGCCTGATCGACCTGAGCATGCCGGAAGGTGATGTGCCGGCGCTGGTGGCGCCGACCAAGCAGGGCGATCTGTTCGTGCTCAATCGCGAGACCGGCGAGCCGATCCTGCCGGTGGTGGAAGAGGAAGTGTCTCAAGCCACACAGCTGCCCGATGTCGCCCATCCCACCCAGCCGGCCTCGGCGCTCTCCCTGGAGCCACCGCCGCTGCAGGAAGCGGCCATGTGGGGCGTGACGCTTTTCGACCAGTTGGCCTGTCGTATCGCGTTTCGCCAGCTGAACTACGAAGGACGCTATACCCCGCCGTCGACCAACGGCACGCTGGTCTATCCGGGCAATTTCGGTGTCTTCAACTGGGGCGGCATCGCCGTTGACCCGGAACGCCAGATCGCCTTCACCACGCCTGGCTATCTCGCCTTCGTGTCGCGCCTGATTCCACGCGACGACGACTATAGCCTTCATGTCAGCATGGATTCGCCGGGCCCGGGCATCAACGAGAACTTCGGTGCGCCTTACGCGGTGGAGCTCATGCCGTTCATGTCGCCCATCGACCTGCCCTGCCAGCAGCCGCCCTGGGGCATGGTCGCCGGCGCCGACCTGCGGACCGGGGAGGTCGTCTGGCAACATCGCAATGGCACCGTGCGTGACCTCGCGCCGCTGCCGCTGCCGTTCAAGCTTGGCGTTCCCGATCTGGGTGGCCCCGTCATGACCGCGGGAGGCGTGGCATTCATGAGCGGCACCCTGGACTACTACGTTCGCGCCTACGACGTGACGACCGGCGAGCAGCTGTGGGAAGACCGTTTGCCCGCCGGCGGGCAGGCCACGCCGATGACCTACCGCAACTCGCAGGGTAAGCAGGTGCTAGTGGTCGTGGCGGGCGGCCATGGCTCGCTGGGCACCAAGGCCGGTGATGCCATCATCGCCTATGCCTTGCCCGAATGAACGCGGCCCTGCCTAGGGAGATGCGATATCGGATACCGCTAAGTGCCGGGTGTCGATTTGCCCGGCCAGTGGCCCTGCAGCGCCAGGTATTCGCGGCTCGGTGCGCTGGCCGCTCCCTCGGCCTTGAAGAAGGTCTTCTCCAGCATCGCCTCGCGGGCTTCCATCAGCGCCTGGGCGGCACGCATATGCTCGGCCATGACGCGGCTGGCGCGCTCGGCGTCTGCGTCACGCAGCGCGACGATCAACTGCTGCTGGTAGTCGTGGCCGCGCTGGCGCAGCTCCGGGTAGGGTTGCTGGTAGATGCGCTGGCAGACGGTGTGGCTCATCAGTAGCCGAATCGGGTAGCGGCACATCAGCGCCAGCAGCGGGTTGGGGCAGTGCTCGACCAGCAGCAGGTGAAACTCGAGCTCCTTGATGCGCTGGGTGCGCTCCTCCTCCAGGGTGGCCGGCGGGTGGTCGTAGTAGGCCATCACCCTCTCCAAGCCGTCGAAGGCCGCGGCATCGAGCAGCCCCGCGATGCTGGCCACCAGCGCCGGCTCGAGCTGCTTGCGCACCTCGTAGATATCGTGAATGGTCGGCGGACGAAAGAAGAAGTAGTTGCCGAGCAGCTCCATGCTGCGGTCGGCGCTGACCTCGGCGATAAAGGCGCCGCCCTTGGGGCCGGTGCGGGTCTGGATCAGGCCCTGTGCCTCCAGGGCGCGCATCGCCTCGCGAATGGTGCCCTTGGAGGCGCCCAGGGCATCGATCAGATGCTGCTCCTGGGGCAGTCGCTCGCCGGGCGTCAGGCCATGCTCGGCGATATAGTCCTTGAGCGCCTCGGCGATGGCATGGGTGCGCTTGCGGCGCGGAGCAGCGGCGGGCGATGACGAACTCATAGGGCTCCCGGCGTGGTGTTGGTCGAGGCGCTAGCCTGCCACGGCCCCCGCTCGGGGTACAGGCAGGCGGCACGATGCCAATGTTGGTCAAGTGCGTCCAGCGCAGGCGGTGCCTGGCGGCAGGCATCGCGGGCCTTGGGGCAGCGCGGTGCGAAGGCGCACCCAGGTGGCGGGTCGAGCGGGTCGGGCAGCTCGGCGGCCGTGGATTCGGCAACGATGGGCGGGCCGCCGGGTATCGGCGCGCTGCCCAGCAGCAGCCGGGTGTAGGGATGGGCGGGCTCGGCGAACAGCTGCCGGGCAGGGGCCTCCTCCACCACCCGGCCGAAGTACATCACCGCGATACGCTGGCTGATGCTCTCGACCACCGACAGGTCGTGGCTGATGAACAGGTAGGTAAGATCGAACTCTGCTTTGAGCCGACGCAGCAGCTTGAGCACCTGGGCCTGGACCGAGACATCCAGTGCCGAGACCGGCTCGTCGAGCACCAGCACCTCGGGCTCTGCGGCCAGCGCCCGGGCGATGCCGATGCGCTGGGCCTGGCCGCCGGAGAACTCATGGGGATAGCGGCTCACGAACTCGGGGCGCAGGTTGACCACCTCGAGCAGTTCGGCGATGCGCGCGTCCAGCGCCCGGCCCGAGAGGCCGCGCAGGTGCTTGAGCGGAGCGGCGAGGATATCGCGGATACGCATGCGCGGGTTGAGCGAACTGAGCGGGTCCTGGAAGACGTACTGGATACGCCGCGACAGCGCGTGACGATCGTGGCGGCGCATGGCTTGCAGGTCGTCCCCGCCGAAGCGGATCTGGCCGGCAGTGGGGGTATCGAGCCCTACCAGCATGCGCGCCAGGGTCGACTTGCCGCAGCCGGACTCGCCGACGATGCCCAGGGTCTCGCCGCGCGCCACCTGCAGGTCGACGCCCTGCACGGCGTGTACACCCGGCTTGGCCACGCCGAGCAGGCTGCGGCCGCCGCCGAAGGTGCGCGTCAGTCCGGTGATGTCGAGCAGCGGTTCAGGCATGGGAGGCTCCCGAGGCGTGGTCGGCCAGCGGCTTGATGCAGCGCACCTGGCGCTCGGCGTCGCTGGCGATCAGGGCGATCTCCCCCTCGCGGCAGCGCGGCTCGACCAGGTCGCAGCGCTCGGCGAAGGCGCAGCCCTGTGGCAGGGCGTTGGCCGCCGGCGGCAGGCCGGGAATCGCCGCCGGCTCGTGGTCGGGATCGCCGAGGCGCGGCACGCAGTCGATCAGCCGCCGGGTGTAGGGATGACGCGGGTTGGCCAGCAGTGCCTGAGTGGGCCCCACCTCGACGATGCGGCCGGCGTACATCACCGCCACGCGGTCGCAGATCTGCGAGACCACGCCGAAATCGTGGGTGATGAACAGCACCGCGGTGCCCTGCTCCTCGCGCAGCCGCTTGAGCAGCGTGAGGATCTGCGCCTGGACCGTGACGTCCAGCGCCGTGGTCGGTTCGTCGGCGATGATCAGCTGCGGGTCATTGGCCAGCGCCATGGCGATGCCGACCCGCTGGCGCATGCCGCCGGAGAGCTCGTGGGGATACTGGGCGGCGCGGCGCTCGGGGTTGGGAATGCGTACCTGGCCGAGCAGTGCCACGGCGCGCTCATGAGCGGCCTGGCGCGACAGCGGCTGGTGGGTACGCAGCGCTTCGACCAGCTGCTCGCCGACCTTGATCAGCGGATGCAGGGTGGAGAGCGGGTCCTGGAACACGTAGGCCACCTGGTTGCCGCGCACCTTGCGCAGCTCACGGATGCCAAGGTCGAACAGGTCGCGACCCTCGAACTCGACGCGCCCGCCGCTGATCACGCCCGGCGGCGAGGCCACCAGGCCCAGCAGCGACAGCGCGGTGACCGACTTGCCGGAGCCCGATTCGCCGACCAGTCCCAGGCACTCGTTGGGCTCGAGGGCAAAGCTCACGCCGTTGACGGCACGGTAGGTGTCGCGGCCGACCTCGAAATCGGTGTGCAGGTCGTCGACTTCGAGCAGCGCCGGCGCCTGGCCGGGCACGTGTACCGCGTCGTCGACCTTGGCGTGGCGCCGACGGCGCAGGCGAGTCATAGGCGCCGGGCGCGACAGCGCGCCGGACCTGAGGCGCGGGTCGAGGGCGTCGCGCACGCCGTCGCCGAGCAGGTTGATGCTCATCACCAGCAGGAAGATCGCGATCCCCGGCAGGGTGGCGACATGGGGGGCGTTGATGATCATGCGACGGCCCTCGCCGAGCATCGAGCCGAGGTCGGCCTGGGGCGGCTGGGCGCCGAGGCCGAGGAAGCTCAGACCGGCGGTCTCGAGGATCATCCAGCCCACCGTGGTGGAAAGGGTGATGACGATCACCGGCAGCACGTTGGGCAGGATCTCGCTGAGCAGGATGCGCAGGTCGCCCTTGCCCGACAGCCGCGCCGCATCGACGAACTCGCGATGCGCGATGCTCACCGTGGCGCCGCGGATGTTACGTGCGAAGAACGGGATATTGACGATGGCAATGGCATACAGGGCGTTGAGCAGTCCGGGGCCGAGCACCGCGACGATGGCCAGGGCCAGCAGGATATAGGGGAACGCCATCAGCATGTCGATGCCGCGCATCAGGGTGTTGTCGGTGCGGCCGCCGAAATAGCCCGCCACCAGGCCGATCGACGAACCGATGAAGGCCGCCACCAGCGAGGCGGCGATGCCCACCGCCAGGCTGACCCGCAGGCCCCATAGCAGCCGCGAAAGAATATCCCGGCCGAGCTGGTCGGTACCCAGCCAGTGGCCCTCGGAGAGCGGCGGCTGCAGGCGGTTGGCGGGATTGGTGGCGTTGGGCTCGAGCAGCGGCAGCAGCGGGGTGACCAGCGCCAGTGCCACCAGGGCCAGCAGCAGCAGGCCGCCGAATGCCGCCAGGCGGTTGCGCGCCAGCAGTTTGAGGAATGCCATCATGCCTTGATCCTCGGGTCGAGCCAGTATTGCAGCAGGTCGGCGCACAGGTTGAACAGTACGTAGCTGGCAGCCACCACCAGCACGCCGCCCTGGACCAGCAGGATGTCGCGGGTCGAGATGGCATTGACCAGCATGCGGCCGATACCGGGCCACTGGAACACCGTCTCGATGTAAACCGCGCCGCCGATCACGAAGCCGGCCTGGACGCCGATCACCGGGATCAGGTTGACCAGCGCCACCTTGAAGGCGTGGCCGAGGATCACGCGATTCTCGTCGAGGCCCTTGGCGCGGGCGGTGCGAATATAGTCCTGGCGCAGCACCTCGAGCATGTTGGAACGGGTCAGTCGCGCGATCACCCCGGCCGCCACCACCGCCAGGGCAATGGCCGGCAATACCAGGTGACGCAGCAGGTCGGGCAGGTCGCCGCCGCCGTAGATCGAGTACATGCCGCTGACCGGAAACCAGCGCAGCTCCACCGAGAACAGCAGAATCATCAGCATGCCCAGCCAGAAGGCCGGCACCGAGATCCCGACCAGCACCAGCAGGGTGATGATGCGGTCGGCCCAGCCGTACTGGCGCACTGCCGAGACGATACCGGCGGCAACGCCGATCACCACGCACAGCGCCAGCGAGGTGCCGGCCAGGATCAGGGTCGCCCCGAAACGCTCCAGCACCTCGTCGAGCACCGGCCGGTTGAGGTGGTAGGAGCGCCCGAAGTCGCCCTGCAGGATATTGGTCAGCCATACCCAGTACTGCTGCGGCAGGCTGAGGTCGAGGCCGAGATCGGCGCGCAGCCGCGCCAGGTTCTCCGGCGTGGCATAGGAGCCAAGGATGGCCAGCGCCGGGTCGCCGGGGATCAGCGACATGATCAGGAACACGATCACCGTCAGCCCCAGCAGCACCGGCACCGTCATCAGCAGTCGGCGCAGTACGTAGAGATGCATGTCATCACTCCGCTTGGCGTGGACCTCCGGGCAGGCGAGCCTGCCCGGGGCACGGCGTGCTTACGGCTTGCTGGCCTCGTGGAGCAGCAGGAAGAACGACGGCTGCAGGCGGAAGCCCTCCACCGCGGCGCTGGACACCGCGTTCTGCTGCCAGTTGGCGACGAAGGCCCAGGGCGCGTCCTCGTGGACGATGGCCTGCATCTCCTTGTACAGCGCGGCGCGCTCGTCCTGGTCGACGCTGCGGCGGGCCTGCTCGAGCAGCGCGTCGACCTCCGGGTTGCTGTAGTAGCCGGAGTTGAAGCCGCCCTGGTCGGGCATGGCCTCGCTGCGCAGGGCCAGGAACGGCAGGGTGTCCGGGTCGTTGGTCATCCACGCCATCTGCGCCATGTCGGCCTTGCCTTCGAGGCCCGGGTTGACCTCGCCGAGGAAGGTGTTCCACTCGTAGGTCTCGATGCTGACGTCGAGGCCGACGTCGGCCAGGTCGGCCTGGATCGCCGAGCCCATGGGGATCGGGTCGAGCATGCCGGAACCGCCTTCGGTGACGTAGAAGGTCAGCTCGGCGCCCTCGTGACCGGCCTCGGCGATCAGCTCGCGGGCGCGCTCCGGGTCATAGGGGTAGGGTTCGAGCTCCTCGTTGTAGGCCCACTCGAAGGCCGGTGGAATCGGACCGGCGGCCACCGTGGCGGTGCCCTCGAGGATGTTGTCGACCAGCGACTCCTTGTCGATGGCGTAGTTGATCGCCTGGCGCATGCGCTGGTCGGCGAAGGGGCCCTCCTTGGTATTGAGGATCAGGAACCAGAGGTGCGGGCCGGCCTGTTCGGAGACCTGGTACATCGGATCCTCGGCGAACTGGGCGACGTTGTCCGGTGGCACCTCGACCATCAGGTCGATGCCGCCGGCCATCATCTCGGCGACCCGGGTGTTGGCATCGGTGATCGGCCGAAACACCACCGCCTCCAGCGCCGGCGCGCCGTCCCAGTAGTCGGGGTTGGCGCTGGCCACCACGCGGCTGTTGCTCTGCCACTCCTCGAACTGGAAGGGCCCGGTGCCCGAGGGGTTGCGGCCGAAGTCCTCGCCGTGCTCCTCGACTGCTGCCGGCGAGACGATCAGGCCGGTGGGGTAGGCGAGGTTGGAGAGGAAGGGCGCATAGGGCTCGTCGAGGGTGAAGGTCACCTCGTGCTCGCCGCTGGCCTCGACGCTGTCGATGGCCTCGAAGAAGAACGCCAGCGGGAAGGAGCCGGTGTCGTGGTAGGGGTGGTCTTCGTCGAGCATGCGCTCGAAGTGAAAGACCACGGCTTCGGCGTCGAAGGCGCTGCCGTCGTGGAAGCTGACGTCGTCGCGCAGGGTGAAGGTGTAGACGGTGCCGTCGTCACTGATCTGCCACTCGCTGGCCAGCGCCGGCTCGACCTCGAGGGTGCCGTCGGCGTAGCGCACCAGGCCGTCGTACATGTTCATCATGATGCGGAAGTCGTTGACCGCGGTGACCTGGGCCGGGTCCAGCGACTGCGGCTCGGCGATCTGGCCGACCACCAGCACGTTGGGTGGGGTCTGGGCGGCGAGCGGGGCGCTCAAGCCGGCCACGGCGAGTGCCAGGGCCGATAGCCCCAGGCCCTTGGGCAGTGCGAGGGAGCGAATCATCGTGCCTCTCCTGATGTTGTTGAGGTTGTCGTGGGTGAGCACAAGCGGCTACGCTGAAGGTGTTTTATATTTATCATGATAAATCTCTCTAATTAGGTATGGCATAGGCGAGAGCGTGATGCAAGTGGCCGGTTGGGGCAGTTAGCGCACCCTATTTAAGCAGGGGCAAGGGGAAGGCAATGACCTACAGCATTATCGGATATGACCAGGCCAGCGGCGCCCACGGCATCGCCTGTGCCACCGGTGGTCCGGCGCTGGGGGCCTTCGTGCCGCATCTGCGTGCCGGGGTGGGGGCGGCGATCACCCAGGGATACAGCACCCATGTACTGGCCGCCGAACAGGGCCTGGCGGCGCTGGCTGACGGCATGTCGGTAGAGGCGGTGGTGGAAGCGCTCCAGCGCGACGACCGGGGCGCCGCCTGGCGGCAGATCGCGCTGATGGATGCCAGTGGGCGCAGCGCCGGCTGGAGCGGCGAACACAACGTGCCGGTGGTGGCGCTGCTGCGCGAGCCCGGGGTGGTGGTGGCCGGCAATATGCTCGCCAGCGACCGGGTAGCGGCGCTGATGCTGGAGGCCTATCGGCACGCGCGATCGGCTGGCAGTGACCTGCCAGCGGCGCTGCTGTCAGCCTTGAGCGCCGGCAGCGACGCCGGTGGCGATGCGCGTGGCACGCGCTCAGCGGCACTCAAGGTGCGCCCCCCCGGGGGGCTACCACTCGATCTGCGTATCGATGACGCCATGAATGCGGTGGTCGAACTCCTGGCCCTAAAGCGGCGGGTCGACCAGGACCGCGCCTATCAGCAATTCTTGACCCGGCTGCCGACGGCCGATGATCCGCATCGCTACTGATGTGAGCGCGGCCTCCCAGCTGTCCGTCGGCGCCTAGCCTGCAGACATTAGCCCAATGCATATCAAGATAATTGAAACGCTGCCGATAACTGTTTTGTTATTGCCTCGCCGACGCTGAGATCACCGCTAAAGGCATGAACTACACTACAGCCGCAGCAAGCGAATCTTAGACGACCTCACCGACCGCTGCTGCGGGGCGCACAAGGAGGTACGCATGCAGAGGCGAGGGGCGCCGCGGCCATCAGTCGTATCACGCTTGTGCGCTGGGCTGATCGCGTTACTGCTCGGTGCGACGGCCTCGCCGGCGCTGGCCCGGGATATCCATGTGCTGGCCTCCTACCACCAGGGCAATCCCTGGACCGATGACCTGGTGGCTCAGATCGGCGCGGCGATAGAGCGACTGGACGAGGATGCCGCATTGAGCGTCGACTACCTCGACGCCCGGCGCATCGATGAGTCCCAGGCCTTTGCACTGCATCGCTCGCGGCTGGCGGGGCGCGAAGCGGTGGCCCCCGCCGACCATTTGATTCTGCTCGATGATGCGGCGCTGCGCTTCTATCTCGACTCGCCTGAGGCGTTGGGTAATCCACGGCGTGTGGTGGCGGCGGGCATCAATGACCCCGAACTGTGGGGGCCTGCCAGCTTTCTCGGCGTGCGGCTAGTGACGACTCGCCCTGTGGAGCGCCGTTCGCTGGGCTTTCTTACCTCGCTGTTCGGCGCGCCGCTACCGCTCCTGGTACTAGGCGACACCACGCCGGTCGGTCGCCACCTCACCGAGTCGATGCTCGAGGCGGTGGCGGCGGACGAGCAGGTAGCCCTGGTCGATGTGCTGTGGGAGTGGGATCCCGAGCGGGTGGTGGAGGCTTACCATGCGGCCCCATCCGGCACCCGTGTCTATCTGGTCGAGGGGCAGACCATGGGCGCCACAGATATCGACGCCGAGCGGCGGGCCTGGTTGCCTCGTCTGGAGGAGCAGGGTATCGCGACCTTCTGCCATCTGCCTTATCAGATGGAGCTTGGCTGTTCCGGTGGCGCGGTGCTGGATATCGAGCGCGTTGCACAAGTCGTGGTCGACACCCTGCTCAGTCATGCCCACGGCCAGCTGCCCATGATGCAGGAGGTCGGTGCCTACCGCTATCAGCTCGATGCCCGCTGGCGTGAACATGCCGCACAGCGTGACAACATCGAGTGGCTCAACGTCGAACGCTACCTCGGTGAACGCTCCGGGGTATCGCGCCAGATGCAGCGGCTGGCGATGCTGCTGTCGGTGCTGCTGTTGGCGACACTGGGCGTGCTTGTCTGGCTGCGCTGGCGCATGCAGCGCCAGCGTCAACGGCTACTCGTCGATCGCCGCACCGGGCTGCAGACCCGCCAGGCCCTGGAGTCGGCCGCCATGGCCAAGCCGGAGCGGGTGTTCTCAGGAGGACTATTCCTGCTCAAGGCGCCCAAGCTGCAGGACTTTCGTCAGCGACTGGGGCATGAGGCCGCCTGGTCGCTGATGCGCGAGCAGCTGATGCTGATACGGCCGCGACTGCCCGAGGCGTGGCGGCTCTATATCAACCCTGACCTGACGCTGGTCGGCCATATTGCTGGCGATGCCGAGGGGGACCCCGAGGCGCAGTTGGATAGCCTGTTGGCGACCTTGGCCGAGTGGGACGGGGTGCACCGGCGTCTGGACTGGTATGGATGCCTGGTGATGTGTCGGCCCCGCTTGAGAAACCTGGCCTCCTATCTGGCGGCGCTGGAGGACGGCATGCATCAGTTGGCCCAGGAGGGTTGGCAGCAGCCACTCAAGCTTGTGGCGCCCTACGATGAGGAGCGGGGTAGTCGCTACCGTGAGCTCTCCGAGGCGCTGCGCAGGGTGTTTGAGGCCGACACCGACCAGTTGTCTCTACTGATACAGCCGCAGGTGAACGCCCGTGACGGCCGCCTGGTGGGCGGCGAGCTGTTGATCCGCTGGCATCATCCGCGCGTGGGCGAGGTGACGCCCAACGAATTCCTGCCGATCGTCGATGCACTGGGGCTCAATGCCGTGCTCGACTGCTGGGTGATGGAGCAGGGCCTGGCATGGTACTCAGCGCACCGCGAGGTGCTGCCGGAGGCCTTCGTGCTGGCCTTCAATATCACCCTGAGCACGCTGGGGCGCGACGACTTCCTGGCCCGGCTGGGGCGTACCATCAAGGCACAGGGGCTGAACGCCTCGCGCATCGAGCTGGAGATCACCGAGCACGCCAATTTTCACGACCTCAGCGATATCGAGCACGCCATGGCACGGTTACGGCAACTCGGGGTGCGGCTGGCGCTCGACGACTTCGGTACCGGTCATACCGCCTTTCAGCTGCTCCAGCGCTTGCCGCTCAACAGCGTCAAGCTCGATCGCGAACTGTTGCAGGCGGCTGGCCTGCACGGCCGTGCCCTGGATGCTTACTCGGCGCTGGTCAGGTTCTGCCAGACGCTGCGTCTGGGCATCGTGGCGGAAGGCGTCGAAACGCCTGAAGAGGCGCAGTGGCTGGAATCGCTGGGCATCGAGGTGGCTCAGGGCTATTATTTCGCGCGCCCCATGCCGCTGGATGTCTTCGCCGAGCGCTACCACGAAATCTAAAGTTTTCGTTGCCCTTGCCGTTAACTAACATTACAAGACATTTCAGGATGCGCTAAAACTACGCGGGGTGCGGCCTGTGTGACACCCGATGTTACGTCCCCCGCTGACAGATGCGTCTTACATCATCTCTCCCGGCCGGCATTGCCGACCGGATGGTTAATGGAGTCAGCATGTTCCAGGCCGCGACAACCGCCAATCTGATGCTCGACAGCAGGTTGCTGGGCAATTCCCTCACCGAGCTGTTTGCCCCTGCACAATTGATCGACGATGTGCAGTGGGTGAGTGGGGTAGCTGGCCCCTCGCTGCAGCGTCTGCTGCACGTACCGGCGCTGCGCGAGCGCAGCCCGCAGCGCGATGCGCTGGGCAAGATGCCCGAGCTGGCCTTGGCCTGGCGTCGCCTGGCGTGCGGCGAGGTCGGGCTGAATGACTGGCTGCCGCAATACGACGGTGACTGGGCCGCGTACAGCGACTTTGTCAGCTTCGTGGTATACGCCAGCACCCTGGCTGAACTGCAGGATCGGCCGTCGCTGCACCGCCTCCAGCACTTGTTGGGGCTCGCCGCGCTGCGGCTAAAGCTCGATCCGCTGATTCATCGTCAGCCCGAACTCGCGGTGCGCCTGGGACTGACGATCAATGCGCCCGGCTACCTGTCGGCACTGGAGATCGCCGCGGCCTGTCAGTTGCGCGTGGCGTCAGTGCGAAATGCCATTTCGCGCCGCGAGATGGTGGCCGACACGGCCCATGGCGTGCCCATCCACACGGCGCTGGACTGGATGGTGCAGCGCCGCGGCTTTGTGTATCCGCTGATCAACGCCATTACGCCGGGACGCCGTATCAATGGCAGGCTGGCCAATCAGTGGCTGCTGCAGGATCCGCGCGTGGAACAGCTGCGTCGTGTGACGCGGCTGCGCATGATGCAGTGGCGGGTGCTGGGGTCGGAGCGCTGTTTCGGGATCAACGAGCAGGGGCTGCATCACTGCCTGATAACGCTGCCGGCCGATGACGCCGAGGGTCTCGTGGCCGCTGGCCTGGAGGGGCTGGAGGATCGCTCCGACGACAGTGCGGTGGCGCTCTACCGGCAGAGCTTCGTGTCTGCCAAAGTGGGCGGCCAGCGTGCCGCCGAGGCCGCCATCTACCAGGGCGTGGTGGCGACCATGCAGGCCCTGGACGGGGTGATCGAGTATCTCGCCACGCCAGCCGCAGCCGAACCGCGCAATGTTGCACGCTGACCAGCGAGTGGGCTCAGGCGGCGCGGGCCTCGGCCCGCTCGCGGCTCTGCCAGGCCGACCAGGAGTAAAGCGCCAGCCCGCACCAGATCATGACGAAGGTCATCAGCTGCAGGGGGCGCAGCGCTTCGCCGAACACCAGCAGGGCGATGAAGAACTGAATCGTCGGGTTGATGTACATCAGGAAGCCCAGGGTGGCCAGGCGTAGCCGCCGCGCGGCGCCGGCAAAGGCCAGCAGCGGCAGGGCGGTGACCACCCCGCTGGCGAGCAGTAGCCAGGTGTGGCGTGCCTCACCCAGGAAATGCGAGGCATCGAGATGCGCCAGCCAGGCCAGTGCCAGCAGCGCCATCGGCAGCAGCAGCAGGGTCTCGACGAACAGCCCCGAGAGTCCGTCCAGCGGCACCTGCTTGCGCAGCAGGCCGTAGGTGCCGAACGACAGCGCCAGCAGCAGGGTGATCCAGGGCAGTTCACCCAGTCCCACCAGTTGAATGGCGATGGCCAAGCCGGCCAGCCCCACGGCCACGCCCTGCAGCGGCGCCATGCGCTCGCGTAGCACCAGCATCCCGAGCCCTACGTTGACCAGCGGCGTCAAGAAATAGCCGAGGCTTGCCTGCAGGACCTGGTGACTCTCCACGGCGTAGATGTAGATCCCCCAGTTGAGCGCGATAAGCAGCGCACAGCCCAGCACCCGGCCCAGTCGGCGCGGCTCGACAAGCGCCTGGCGAACCGGGGCAAAGCGCCCGAGCAGGGCGATCAGGCCGAGCAGGAACAGACACGACCAGATGATGCGGTGAATCAGGATCTCCCACGCCGGCACGCCGTCGAACAGCGCGAAGAACAGCGGGAAGCAGCCCCACATGGTGTAGGCGCCGAGCCCGAACAGGGCGCCCTGGGTGGCATCGCTGGGGGGAGTGTGACGCGCCTGGGATGTCGGTGGCATGATGACCTCGAAAGCAAAGCGCTAATCTACCACAGCTGCGAGAAAACCCCAGGGCCCGCGCCTGGTGAAGGAGGTGGCAAGTGTCTACCCTGCGAACCACCCTGGTGCAGTGCGATCTGCGCTGGGAATCGCCGTCAGCCAACTGCCGGATGCTCGAAGAACTGCTTGGCGATCTGGATGCACGGCACACCGACCTGATCGTGCTGCCGGAGATGTTTGCCACTGGCTTTACCATGAACTCGCGTGAGATGGCCGAGCCGATG
This sequence comes from Halomonas sp. 1513, assembly GCA_001971685.1. NCBI lineage: Bacteria > Pseudomonadati > Pseudomonadota > Gammaproteobacteria > Oceanospirillales > Halomonadaceae > Halomonas > Halomonas sp. 1513. The sequence continues at coordinate 2,152,017 of CP019326.1, read as the reverse complement.
GCCGACAGCGCCAGCGTGGCCTGGCTGTGTGATCAGGCTCGCCAGCGCCGCTGCGTGATGACCGGCAGCGTAGCGGTGCTCGAGGCGGGGGAGTATTACAACCGGCTGATCTGGGCGCGCCCCGACGGCGGTCTGGTGCACTACGACAAGCGCCACCTGTTTCGTATGGCCGGCGAGCATGAACGCTACGCCATGGGCGCGCAGCGAGTGGTCGTGGAGCTCAACGGCTTCAAGCTGCTGCTTAGCGTCTGCTACGACCTACGGTTTCCCGTCTGGCTGCGCCAGCAGCGGCGTGAGACGGGCTTCGAATACGATGCGCTGCTGTGCGTGGCCAACTGGCCGGCGCCGCGGCGGCATCCCTGGCGGACGCTGCTGCAGGCGCGGGCGATCGAGAACCTGTGCTACGTGATCGGCGTCAATCGCGTCGGTGAGGATGCCAAGGGGCTGGCCTATGCCGGCGACTCGATGCTGGTCGACTTCAAGGGCGAAGCACTGATCGATGAGCCTGCGCATCAGCCCTTTCTGCGCACCGAGCACCTCGACTATCGGGCCTTGCAGGACTTTCGCCAAGCCTTCCCGGCATGGCAGGATGCCGACTCTTTTACCCTGACCGATGAGACCCCACGCTGATGCGCCTCGACAAGTTCCTCGCCGACACCACCGACCTGACTCGCAGCCTGGCCAAGAAGGCGCTGCACCGCGAAGAGGTCAGCGTCGATGGCCAGGTCACCAAGAACCCGGCGACCCAGGTCGATGCCGGCAGCGACGTGCGCTGGCTGGGGCAGCGCCTGGTGCTGGTGGGGCTGCGCTACGTGATGCTCAACAAGCCGGCGGGAGTAGAGTGCAGTGCACGGCGTGGTCTCTACCCGCTGGTGCGCGAGCTGATCGAGCTGCCCAACATCGAGCGTCTGCAAACGGTAGGGCGCCTGGACGTCGACACCACCGGTCTGGTACTGCTCAGCGACGACGGCCAGTGGTCGCACCGGGTAACCTCACCCAAGCGCCGCTGCGGCAAGGTCTACCGGGTCAGCCTCAGCGAGCCGCTGGCGGGCGATGCCCTGGCCGAGGCGCAGCGCTGCTTCGCCGACGGCATCCTGCTGGACAGCGAGGACAAGCCAACCCAGCCTGCCGAGCTGGTGATGCGCGCCCCCCGCGAGGCTGAGCTGACGCTCTACGAGGGCAAGTACCATCAGGTCAAGCGCATGTTTGCCGCCATCGGCAACCACGTCGAGGCGCTGCACCGCGAGTCGGTGGGAACACTGACGCTGGGCGAGCTGGCGCCGGGAGAGTGGCGCGAGTTGACCCCTGATGAGGTCGCCGCCTTCTAGCCGGCGTCGTCGAGGCCGGCCGCGGCCACCAGCGCCTGGGTATAGGGGTGGCGCGGTGCGGCCAGTACCTGCTCGCAGCTACCCTCTTCGACCACCTCGCCCTCCTTGAGCACCATCACCCGATGGGCCACGGCTCGAACCACCGCCAGGTCGTGGCTGATGAACAGGTAGCTGAGCCCGCGGCGCGCCTGCAGGTCGCGCAGCAGTTCTACCAGCTGTTTCTGGACGGTACGATCGAGCGCCGAGGTCGGCTCGTCGAGCACCACCATCTCGGGTTCGAGGATGATCGCCCGGGCCACGGCGATGCGCTGGCGCTGGCCGCCGGAGAACTCATGGGGGTAGCGAGCGGCGCAGTCGGCGGGCAGTCCGACCTCCTTGAGGGTGGCCTGGACGCGCCGTTCGACCTCGGCGTTGCTCAGTTCGGGCTGATGAAAGCGCAGCCCTTCGCTGATGATCTCCGACACCGGCAGGCGTGGCGAGAGCGAGCCGTAGGGATCCTGGAAGACCACCTGGAAACGCCGCCGTTGGCGCCTCAGGTCGTTGCCGCTGAGGCGGTCGAGGCGTGCGCCCTCGAACACCACCTCGCCCTGACTGGGGGCCAGGCGCAGCAGGGCCATGGCCAGGGTGGTCTTGCCCGAACCGGACTCGCCGACGATGCCCAGGGTCTCGCCCTTGGCCAGTCGCAGCGACAGCGGCTGTACCGCCACGAACGCCGGCGGGCGCCGCGAAAAGAGTTTCTTGGGGCGGGAAAAGGCCACGCTGAGGCGTTCGGCACTGAGCAGCGGCTGGCTGCCGGCGGGCGCCGGGCGGCCCTCGGGCTCGGCGCCCAGCAGGGTGCGCGTATAGTCGCTGCGCGGCCGCTCGAAGACCTCGGCCACCGGACCGGTCTCCTGCTCCTGGCCCTGGTAGAGCACGCACACCCGGTCGGCGTGACGCCGCACCAGGTTGAGATCGTGGGTGATGAACAGCATGCCCATGCCGTGGTGATCGCGCAGCTCGGCGAGCAGCGCGAGGATCTCCTGCTGTACGGTGACGTCGAGCGCGGTGGTCGGCTCATCGGCGATCAGCAGTTCGGGATTGTTGGCGATCGCCATGGCGATCATCACCCGCTGGCGCTGGCCGCCGGAGAGCTGATGCGGCCAGGCGTCGAGCAGCTCGTCGGGACGCGGCAGCTTGACCTGCTCGAGCAGTTCGCGGCAGCGCGCCCGGGCGGCGCGCCCGGACAGGCCCTGATGCAGGCGCAGCGTCTCGCCGATCTGGCGGGCCACGGTATGCAGCGGATTCAGCGAGGTCATCGGTTCCTGGAAGATGAAGCCGACGCGGTTGCCGCGCAGCCCCTGCCAGTCACGCGGTTTCATGCGCGACAGGTCGGTGTCGCCGAGCATGCGGCCACCGCTGATCTGGGCATTGGGCGGCAGCAGGTCCATGGCGCCGAGTGCGCTGACCGATTTGCCCGAACCGGACTCGCCGACCAGTGCCAGGGTTTCGCCGCGGCGTATCTCGAGGCTCAGGCGGTCGACCACGCTGACGCCATCGAAGGCGATGCTCAGCTCATCGAGGCGCAGCAGGGTGTCATGGGGCATGGGCCTGGGTCCTTGTGGTCGCGGTGCTTGTCTGTGGGCCGCTGCTGGCGTGCTGGATATGCCGTGGATCGAAGGCGTCGCGCAGCCCCTCACCGATGAACACCAGCAGCGAGAGCATCAGCGACAGGCTGACGAAGGCGGTGATGCCCAGCCACGGCGCGTGCAGGTTGTTCTTGCCCTGGGCGACCAGTTCGCCCAGCGACGGCGCGCCGGGCGGCAGGCCGAAGCCCAGGAAGTCGAGGGCGGTGAGGGTGGTGATGGCGCCGGTGAACAGGAACGGGATGAAGGTCAGGGTGGCGACCATGGCATTGGGTAGCACGTGGCGCCACATGATCAGCCGCGAGGGCAGACCCATGGCCTTGGCCGCGCGCACGTACTCGAGGTTACGCGCGCGCAGGAACTCGGCACGTACCACGTCGACCAGCCCTAGCCACGAGAACAGCAGCATGATGCCGAGCAGCCACCAGAAGCCGGGCTGCACGAAGCTGGCCAGGATGATCAGCAGGAACAGCACCGGCAGCCCCGACCAGATCTCGGTGAGGCGCTGGCCGATCAGGTCGGTCTTGCCGCCGAAATAGCCCTGGATGCCGCCAATCACCACGCCGGCGACCAGCGATCCGGCGGTCAATACCAGCGCGAAGGCCACCGACAGCCGAAAGCCGTAGATCACCCGCGCCAGCACGTCGCGGCCCTGGTCGTCGGTGCCCAGCCAGTGCTGGGCGTCCGGCGACGCCGGTGAGGGGCGCATCATCTGCATGTCGAGGGTCTGGTAAGAGTAGGGGATCGGCGGCCATAGCGCCCAGCCGTTGTCGGCGATCTGCTGCTGGACGAAGGGGTCGTGGTAGTCGGTGCGGGTAGGCAAGAACCCGCCGAATTCGGTCTCCGGGTAGTCGACCAGCAGCGGCACGTACCACTGGCCGTCGTACTGCATGACCAGCGGCTTGTCGTTGGCGATCAGTTCGGCGAACAGGCTGACCACGAACAGCGCCATGAAGATCCACAGCGACACCCGCGCGCGGCGATTGCTGCGGAACACCTCGATCCGGCGCCGGGTGATGGGCGAGAACTGGGGGGAGAGTAGTGACATTGGCTCAGGACTCCCGGGTCTCGAAATCGATGCGTGGATCGACCCATACGTAGGTCAGGTCCGAGATCAGCTTGAGGATCAGGCCGATCAGCGTATACAGGTAGAGGGTGCCGAAGATCACTGGATAGTCGCGCTGCATGACGGCCTCGAAGCCGAGCAGGCCGAGGCCTTCGAGGGAGAAGATCACCTCGATCAGCAGCGAGCCGGTGAAGAAGATCGTCACCAGCGCGCCGGGCAGGCCGGCGATGATGATCAGCATGGCGTTGCGGAACACGTGGCCGTAGAGGGTGCGGCGGTCGCTGGCGCCCTTGGCCCTGGCGGTGAGCACGTACTGCTTGTGGATCTCGTCGAGGAAGCTGTTCTTGGTCAGCATGGTCAGGGTGGCAAAGCTGCCGATGGTCATCGCCACCACCGGTAGGGTGATGTGCCAGAAGTAGTCCTTGACCTTGCCCCACGCCGAGAGCTCGTCGAAGTCCGGCGAGGTGAGACCGCGCAGCGGGAACAGGTCCCAGTAGCTGCCGCCGGCGAACAGCACGATCAGCAGGATGGCGAACAGGAAGCCGGGTATCGCATAGCCGACGATCACCAGCCCGGAGGTCCAGACATCGAAGCGCGAGCCGTGATGCAGCGCTTTGCGGATGCCCAGCGGGATCGAGATCAGATAGACCAGCAGCGTGGTCCACAGCCCCAGCGAGATCGACACCGGTAGGCGCTCGATCATCAGCTCGACCACCGGTCGGTCGCGGAAGAAGCTGTTGCCGAAATCGAAGGTGGCATAGTCGCGCAGCATGCCGACGAAGCGCACGTGGGCGGGCTGGTCGAAGCCGAACTGCGCCTCGAGCTGCTCGATGAAGCGTGGGTCGATGCCGCGCGCGCCGCGCGACTCGTCGCGGGTCACCACCTCGGCGCCGCCCATGTCGAGGCGCGTGCTGGCCATGCTGTCGACGCCTTCGAAGCGTGCCAGCATCTGGTCGATGGGGCCGCCCGGGGCGGCCTGCACGATGATGAAGTTGAGCAGCATGATCCCCAGCAGGGTGGGAATCATCAGCAGCAGTCGGCGCAGTGTATAGCTAGCCACGAGGCATCCTTCCGGTAGGCGTTGCGTCAGCGACGGCGCACGCGACGGTTGATCTCGGCTTCACGTTCGGCATCCACCCACCAGGCATCCAGGTCCATGCCGTACTCGGGGTAGGGTTCCGGCCAGTCGAACTTGTCCCATACTGCGATGCGTGTCTCGCCGGAGTGGTAGTGGGGAATCATCGCGAACTGCCACAGCAGCACCCGATCCAGGGCGTGAGCGGTGGCGTTGAGCGCTTCACGGCTGTCGGCGCGGATCAACTGCTCGACCAGCGCGTCGACCACCGGGTGCTGGAGGCCCATCAGGTTGCGGCTCTGGGGCGTCTCGGCGACAGCACTGGTCCACATGTCGCGCTGCTCGTTACCCGGGTTGTTGGACTGCGGGAAGTGCGCGGTGGTCATGTCGAAGTCGAAGCTGCGCAGCCGGTTGAGGTACTGGTTGATATCGACGATGCGGATCGAGGTCTGCACACCGAGGCGTGCCATATTGCGCAGCATGGGTTGCACCACCCGCTCCAGGCCGCTATCGAACAGCAGCACCTCGATGCTCAACGGGCGGCCGGTCTCGGCATGGCGCAGCACGCCATCCTCTACCTCGTAGCCGGCCTCGAGCAGCAGGTCGAGGGCCAGGCGCAGGCGCTCGCGCAGATTCTCCGGGTGCTCGATGGGTACCGGCTCCTCGAACAGGCGCTCCGGCAGCTGATCCCGGAACGGCTCGAGCAGCTCGAGCTCGGCCTCGCTGGGCAGGCCCTCGGCGGCCATCTCGGAGTTTTGGAAGAAACTCTCGGTGCGCTGGTAGGTGTCGTAGAAGATATTGGCATTCAGCCACGGGAAATCGAAGGTCAGCGAGAGCGCTTCGCGCACTCTTGGATCGCTGAACTTGTCGCGGCGCAGGTTGAAGACGAATGCCTGCATGACCGAGGGATTGACGTCGGGAATGGTCAGTCGCTTGACCAGGCCGTCGCGGTAGGCCGGGAAGTCGTAGCCGATGGACCAGGTGGCGGCGCGGGCGTCGGTGCGGTAGTCCATCACCCCGGCCTTGAAGGCCTCCCAGGCGATATCGCGGTCGCGATAGTAGTCGTAGACCAGCCGGTCGATATTGTAGCGCCCTCGGTTGACCGGCAGGTCACGGCCCCAGTAGTCGTCGTCGCGCACGTAGGTGATGCTGCGTCCGGGCTGAACCTCGCCAATCCGGTAGGGGCCGGAGCCGGGGTGGCGGTCGAGGGTCGGGGCGGTGAAATCGCGCGTCTCCCAGTAATGCCTCGGCAGCACCGGCAGTTGGCCAACGATCAGCGGCAGCTCGCGGGAGTCATTGCTCGAGAACTCGAACCTGACGGTGTGGTCGTCGAGCGCCTCGACGCTCTGTACCTCGGCGTAGTAGCCGCTGTAGAAGGGGTTGCCCTGTTCGATCAGCAGCTCGAAGCTGAACGCCACGTCGTGGGCGGTGACCGGCTCGCCGTCGTGAAAGCGCGCCTCGCGGCGCATGTCGAACTCCACCCAGTAGCGCTCCGGGTCGAGGCGAATGCCCTCGGCCAGCAGCCCATAGAGGCTGAACGGCTCGTTGGGATTGGCTTCCAGCAGGGTGTCGTAGATCTGCGAGATGCCGACGGCGGCGGTGCCGCGGATGATGAAAGGGTTGGTCGAGTCGAAACTCGAGCCGACCGCCGCCCGGGTCATGCTGCCGCCCTTGGGCGCATCGGGATTGACATGCGGGAAATGCGCGAAGTCCTCGGGCAGCTCGGGCGTATCGTAGAGGGCCAGGCCGTGAACGGTAGGCACCTCGTCGCTCTCGGCGGCATCTGCGGGCAGCTCGCCCGGTTCGGCCTCGAGCGGCGTAGCGGATTCGTCGGTCGCGGGAGGCGCATCGGCAGGGGCGCCAGGAAGTTCCGCGTGGGCCAGCGGCGTGAGCCACACTGCCAAGAGGCAGCAGCCGGTCATCAGCCAGGAGCGCGGCGGTGACAGGCGACGAGGTTGAGCGATCGACATCGAGACATCCTTGGGCATGTCATGCGACGGCGCGGCGTATGCACCGCTGCCGTCTACCGTAGCAGTAGCATACCGCTAAGGTGTCAGCCGTCCGCTAGTTTGACAACTCCCGGACCCCAACGCCTTTCAACTCTGCGGGCGAAATCCGCCCAGCGTCGCTCGGGATGCCCTCAGTTGGCGGCCAGGGTGCTCTGGGGAACCTGCAGCGTCTGGCCTTCACGGATCACATCGCCGTTGAGTCCGTTGTAGTCACGTATCTCGGCGACGCTGCTGCCAAAGCGCGAGGCAATCGTCGACAGGCTGTCGCCGCTGCGTACCACGTACTGTTCCCAGCCGGTGGGGGCATCGCCCGGGGCGATGCTGTCGAGGCCGGCGACGAGATCCTCGTGGCGGTCGGCGGGCACCAGCAGCACCGGCGTATGATTGGGTGAGACGGTGCCCTGCAGCAGGCCGGGATTGAGCGCCTGAAGCTCTTCGCGGCTGACGTTGGCCAGCTCGGCGGCGCGCGCCAGGTCGACCGGCTGTTCGATGTCGACCTTGGCGAAGGCAGGGGCGTCCTCGATCTCCGGCAGCTCGATGGCGTAGTGCTCGGGATCATTGATGATGGTGGCAATGGCCAGCAGTTTGGGCACGTAGTTCATGGTCTCGGCGGGCAGACGCAGGTGCCAATAGTCGTCGGGCTCACCGCGCGCCGCTGCGGCGCGGCGCGCGCCGTTGACCGTGCCGGCCCCGGCATTGTAGGCCGCCAGCGAGAGTTCCAGATCACCGTCATACCACTGCTCGGCTTGCTGCTCGAGGTAGTCGAGTGCGGCACGGGTGGAGGCCACCACGTCGAGGCGACCGTCATAGGCGCCGTTGCGCGACAGCCCCAGGGCGTCGCCGGTGCCGGGCATGAACTGCCACAGCCCGCTGGCACCGCGATGGCTGCGCGCGGCGGGGTCGAAGGAACTCTCGATGAAGGGGATCAGGGCTAGCTCGCCGGGCAGGTCGCGGGCCTCGATCTGCTCGGTGATCCAGTGCAGCCAGGGGCGTGCGCGCTCGGTGATCTCGACGACGTTCTCGGGGCTCGAGCGATAGTACTCGATCCACTCGTCGACGCGGGGATCGCGGCGCGCTTGCTGCCACTCGAAGGTGTCGCGCAGACGGGTCCAGGCATCCTGCGGCGTGGCGGGCTTGAGCGCCAGGGCATGCCAGAAGTTGAGCTGCGGCGGCTGCGGCGTTGATGCGCCGAGCGGGATCTCGTCGACACGATACTCGGCGGCAGCGCCGGCGGCACTCAGGGTGATAGTGATGCACAATAGACTTCCCGCCAGGCCGATGGCCAGGCGGCGGGTCGTTCGATAGGTCATGGTCGATGTTCCTCTGGGGCGCTGATGACGGCGTCCATAAGCATCAGAAGTTGTCTTTCCAGGCGCGCAAGGTGGCAAAGGTGGCCAGCGGAGAATCCGTGTCTCCGTGATCGGCCGCGCGGCGTTGCAGGGCCGCTTCGCCGCTGCGCAGGAAGGGATTGATCTCGCGCTCGGTACCCAGATGTGACGGTAGCGTCGGGCGATCCTGATCGCGCAGCGCCTGGCACTGGGCGATCACGGCGTCGAGTCGGGTATTGTCGGGATCGGCGGCCTTGGCGAAGCGCAGGTTGGCAAGGGTGTATTCGTGGGCGGCGAACACCAGGGTGTCATCGGGTAGTTCGGCGAGCCGCGTCAGCGAGGTGTGCATCTGCTCGGGCGTGCCCTCGAATAGACGTCCGCAGCCGCCGAAGAACAGGGTATCCCCGCAGAACAGCAGGGCGGGAATACCGGCGGCAAAGTAGCTGATATGATCCAGGGTATGCCCGGGGGTGGCGATGACCTCGAAGCGGCGTCCCAGCACGCTGCACTGGTCGCCGTCGGCGAGTACGCTGTCCACGCCGTCGATGCCGGCAGGGCCGGAAACTTGCGGGCGATAGCGCTGCTTTAGCTCGGCGAGCCCGCCGGTGTGATCGTGATGGTGGTGGGTGATCAGCACCGCGTCGAGGGTCAGGCCCTCGCGCTCGATCAGTTCGATGACGGGGGCGGCCTCGCCGGGATCGACTACCGCGATGCGCGACGTGTCGTCCTGCCGCATTAGCCAGATGTAGTTGTCGCTCAAAGCGGGAATTGGTGTCACGCTAAGCATTGGTTACTGTCCTCGGTGTCGGTCGGTCATCGCTGACTTAACCCGTCAGGCAGCCCACGTTATAGTCGTGAAACGTGCAAGAAAATCCGCAAATTCGAGCGCTGCCTCGGCGAAGAGATCGCTACAAAACCCGCTACTTTGGAGGTAACCTCTGGCGGTGTCAAATTCGGATATAACGATATCATTGGCGAGCTTGGTGCGTGAGGGGCGTCGCTACTGGTCGAGTGCCGATGGCCAGGCCCATTGGCAAGCGGAGCGCGCTTGTCTGGGGCCAGTATGCGAGACGCTGTTCGGGCAGCACAGCCTGGAACTTGGCATGGCCCCGACACTCTGCGATATGTCGCCGATCCACCATGCGCTGCGCTGGTCGCCAACCCGCGAGCTGGCCGACCAGCCCGAGACCCTGGTGTGCCTGCCGCATGCCCTGCCGCTGCCGGACGCATCGCTGCAGCTGGTGGTGGTGCACCATCTGCTGGAGGTGGTCTCGGCGCCGCATCACGTGCTCCAGGAAGCGGCCCGGGTGACCGCCGACCACGGGGATCTGATCATCTTCGGTTGGGACCCGGTCGGGGTGTCGGGCTGGTCGCGACTGCTGTCGCGGCGCCGTGAGCAGTTGCCGTGGCGCGGCCATTGGCGCACGCCGGGTCGCCTGCGCGACTGGTTGGCGTTTGTCGATTTCGAGATCGAGCGGGTAGACTACTGCGGCTTTCACCTGCCGGGCCGGCTGCCGCGCAACGCCACTCTCGAGACGCTGGGGCGGCGGCACAACGTGCCGCTCGGCGATACCTTCATGATCCGCGCCCGGCGGCGCCAGCAGCGCGCCCAGATCCAGCGGCCACGGCTCTCGCTCAAGGGGGCCCTGGGCGGCTCGGCGCTGGGTCATGCGACCCGGGTCGGCCGCCACGCCAACAGGAAGACGCCCCTTGAGTGATACTGCACTGCCCCGCGTGACCATCTATACCGACGGCGCCTGCCGTGGCAACCCTGGCCCCGGCGGCTGGGGAGCGCTGCTGATCAGCGGCGACCATGAAAAGCCGCTCAACGGCTTCGAAGCCAGGACCACCAACAACCGCATGGAGCTGATGGCGGCGATCATGGCGCTGCGCGAGCTCAAGCGTGAGTGCCATGTGGCGCTATGGACCGACTCGGAGTACCTGCGCAAGGGGATCACCGAGTGGATCCACGGCTGGCAGAAGCGGGGCTGGAAGACCGCCGCCAAGCAGCCGGTCAAGAATGCCGAGCTGTGGCGCGAGCTGCTGGCAGAAACCCATCGTCATCGTATCGAGTGGCACTGGGTCAAGGGGCACAGTGGCCACCCGGGCAATGAGCGCGCCGATCAGTTGGCCAATCAGGCCATCGATGCCAATGCCGCCGGCTGAGCGCTGCTCGCCAACCATCTGAGAGGATCGCATGCGTCAGATCATTCTGGACACCGAAACCACCGGCATCGACCCCAAGGAGGGCCACCGGCTGATCGAGATCGGCGCGGTGGAGATGGTCAATCGCCGCTTTACCGGCAATACCTACCATCAGTACATCAATCCCCAGCGTGACATCGAGGCCGAGGCGGTGGAGGTGCACGGTATCACCAACGAGCGGGTGGCCAATGAGCCGCTGTTCGCCGAGATCGCCGACGACTTCTGGGCCTTCATTAGCGGCGCAGAGCTGGTGATTCATAACGCTGCCTTCGACGTCGGCTTCATCGACCATGAGCTGGGCATGCTCAACGCGCAGCGCGGCACGCCCAGGCTGGGGCCGGTCGCCGAGCACTGCGCGATCCTCGATACCCTCAAGATGGCCCGGGATCTGCACCCGGGGCAGCGCAACAACCTGGATGCCCTGTGCAAGCGCTACGCAATCGACAACGCCCAGCGCGTGCTGCACGGCGCGCTGCTCGACGCCGAGATCCTTGCCGAGGTGTACCTGGCGATGACCGGTGGCCAGACCGCCCTGAGTCTCGACGCCTCGAGTGGCGGCGAGAGCGGTGAAGCGAGTGGCTCGGCGGGTATTCGACGACTGGCCCCAGAGCGTCCGCGCCTGGCCACCGTGGCGCCCAGCGAGGCCGAGTTGACGGCGCATTTTGCCAAGCTGGACGGGATCCGCCAGACCGCCGGCGAGTGCGCCTGGGATGGCCTCGGTGACTGGCCGGCAGCGCCCCGGGAGCGGGGCTGATGCTGCGTCGTGAGCTGCCTCGCGATGCCCACTTCGGCCACCTGCTATGGGTGGCGGAAGGGCGGGTCGCGGAGGGCGAGCACGGCACGCCGCTGTTTGCCCCTCAAGCGTGGCAGCCCGACGACCTGCCGCTGGGGTACTGGCACGATGTGCCGGTGGCGCTGCGTCTCGGCGAAGCGATCGACCCACGCTACGACTGGCACGCCGGGCGCGAGTGGCTGTCGCGCTTGCCCGAGCGCTGGTTCGCACTGCTGTCGACGGCGCTGCAGGTGGCCAACTGGTGGCGCGACCACCGTTACTGCGGTCGCTGCGGGAGCCGTTCACGCCACCTGACCCACGAGTTTGCCATGCACTGTGATAGCTGTGGTCACCGCAACTATCCGCGCATTTCACCGTGCATCATCACCCTGGTGACCCATGGCGATGCCATGCTGCTGGCGCGCAGCCCGCGCTATCCGCCGGGGCGTTACTCGACGCTGGCGGGATTCATCGAGCCGGGAGAGTCCGCGGAGGAGGCCGTGCGCCGTGAGGTCGACGAGGAGGTCGGCGTCAGCGTCGGGCGCATCAGCTACTACCGCAGCCAGGCCTGGCCGTTCCCCCACGCGCTGATGCTCGGCTATTTCGCCGAGGCCGCCAGCCGACGGATCCGCATCGACGATCGTGAAATCGCCGACGCGGCTTGGTTTTCGCCGCGCCAGCTGCCTCAACTGCCGCCGCACTACTCGATCTCGCGGGCGCTGATCGAGTCGCACCTGCGGGCGGTCGCCCGGGGCGACGGCTGAGCCTGCCGCCGGAGCAGGCTCGTGACGCTCAGCGGTTGGGGAACAGGCTGGTCAGCTTGGTGGCCAGCATGACGTTGCCGGTGGCCTTGAGCTTGCCGGTCATGAACGCGGTCATGCCGTTGATCTCGCCGTTCATCACCCCCTTGAGGGTGTCGGTGGTCATCGATAGCGTCACCGAGGGGTCGTCGTGCTCGCCCTGCTGGACGTCGAGGCTGCCATCCTTGACCACCAGATAGTAGTCGTCGGCATCGCTGAAGTTGAACTGGAAGACGTCGTCCATGCCCGTCGCTGCCTCGGCGTTGAAGCGTTGCTGGAGCTTGTCGATGATGGGGTTGTCCATGAGGGTGTCCTGTACTCTATCGTGCGCTTGGTCGGTGGCGGCTGCGGAGTTGCCGGCCGCTGTCACGAGAGTATTTAAAACGACCGTTTAAGGCAAGCGCCGTCGGCATCGGCACGAGACGGTCACTACCCACGAGAAGGAGAGCGCCGTGAGCGATGGCGTACGCGATATCTTGCTGTTTGTGCTGCAGTGGCTGCTGCTATTGGGCATCGTGGCGGCGTTGATCGTCGCCGGCCTGGCACTGCTGGGTCGGGCTCGCCAGGCCGGCGGGCAGCCGCGCCGCCAGCTGCGGATCGAGGAGCTCAACGAGCGCTATCGGTCGCGCCGCCAGCGCCTGCAGTTGGCCCGCCTGGCGCCGGATGCACGCAAGCGCTCGCTGAAGGCGTGGCGCCGCGACGCCAAGCAGCGTCGCAAGCACGGCGACGATACGCTACACGGCGCCGTGTGGGTGATCGAGTTTCACGGCGACATCAGGGCGTCGGCGACGCCGCGGCTGGCCGAAGAAGTTTCGGCACTGCTGGCGGTGGCCGAGGAGGGCGATGAGGTGGTGGTGCTGCTGGAGTCGGCGGGAGGCCTGGTGCACGCCTACGGCCTGGCGGCCGCTCAGCTCGACCGGCTGCGCGAGGCGGGCATCGCCACCACGGTATGCGTCGACAAGGTGGCGGCCAGCGGTGGCTACATGATGGCCTGCACGGCGCAGCGGCTCAGGGTGGCGCCGTTCGCCGTGCTGGGATCGATCGGCGTGGTGGCTCAGCTGCCCAATGTGCATCGCCTGCTCAAGCGCCACGACATCGACGTCGACGTCATGACCGCGGGGCGCTACAAGCGCACCTTGACGGTATTCGGTGAAAATACCGACGAGGGGCGCGAGAAGTTCATCGAGGACCTCGAAGGGATTCACGCGCTGTTCAAGTCGTATGTCGCTGCGCGGCGGCCGCAGCTGGATATCGACTCGGTGGCCACCGGCGAGATCTGGTACGGCAGCGAGGCCCCGGGCAAGGGGCTGGCCGACGACGTGGGCACCAGTGAAGCCTATCTGCTCGAGCGCATGGCCGAGGCGCGGGTGTTCAAGGTCAGCCTCGAGGCGCGCAAGGGGCTTGGCGAGCGGGTCGGGCTAGCAGCCTCGCGGGGCATCGAGCGGGGCGTCGAAAGAGGGCTCGAGGTCCTCGATGCAAGCCGCTGGCTGCGCCGCTGAGGTTAATCGAGATAGAGCGCGGCAAGGGTGTCGACGACCCGTCGCGCATGCTCGCCCTGCAGCGAGTAGTAGATGGTTTGCGAGGCGCGGCGGGTGGTGACCATGTTTTCACGACGCAGGATGGCCAGATGCTGAGACAGTGCCGACTGGCTGAGGCTCAGCCTGCCGTTGAGTTCCGAGACCGAGAGCTCTTTGTCATCGAGTAGGCACAGGATGCGCAGGCGGTTTTCGTTGGCCATGGCCTTGAGCAGACCGGTGGCATCGGCGAGGGTCGAGTCGCCGGCATCGAGCAGCTTGGCAGCGGCGTGGCGAGTGCTCATGGTCATGTCTCCTGAGGGGGGCTGTCTTGTTGTAGGTCTGGTGACACCGAATCAGCGCTATCTAATCATTTAGTAAACCTTGAAGCGCTTTGCCACTTCCTTCGGCAACAATAAGTTAACGCTGAATCAATGATGGTTTGTAATCGTTAGGTTTCTGGGTATTTCAAAGTGGTTATTGTCAACAATGACTGCGAGTCTTTGGCCTAATAGCCGATAGTCTGAGAGATATTCGCCCGAATTGCTTCTAGAGTGTCAACAATTCGTTGCCAGCCTTGGGAGCTTCACCATGAGTCGCTATTCTGCTGCCTACCGCTATGCCATCGACCACCCGGCGCGTTTCTGGGAGGAGCAGGCGCAGCGCATTCCCTGGTTCACGCCGCCGACCACGCCGCTTGCGTTTGACGATCAGGGGCACGCCCGCTGGTTCGTAGACGGTGAGATGAATACCTGCCATGCGGCACTCGACCACCATGTAGAGCAGGGCCGCGGTGAACAGCCGGCGGTGCTGTGGGATTCGCCGGTCACTGCCAGCAAGGCGCGCTACAGCTACCGCGAGATGCGCGATGAGGTGGCGCGGCTGGCCGGGGCGCTGGCCGCGCTGGGGGTCGCCAAAGGGGATCGTGTGGTGATCTACATGCCGATGGTGCCCGAGGCGCTGATGGCGATGTATGCCTGTGCGCGGCTGGGGGCGGTGCACTCGGTGGTGTTCGGCGGCTTTGCCCCCCATGAGCTGGCGGTGCGCATCGATGACGCCGAGCCCAAGGTGGTGCTGGCGGCCTCCTGCGGGGTAGAGGTGACGCGAGTGATCGCCTACAAGCCGATTCTCGACGCGGCGCTCGAGCTCAGCCGGCACCGTCCCGAGGCCTGTGTGATCCTTCAGCGTGACATGGCGAAGGCCGAGCTGGGTCCGCTCGACCATGACTGGAGGGCGCTGGTGGCCAAGGCCGCGCCGGCGGATTGCGTGGCGGTCAAGGCCACCGATCCGCTGTACATCCTGTATACCTCGGGAACCACCGGCAAGCCCAAGGGGGTGGTGCGCGACAACGGTGGCCATGCCGTGGCGCTGCACTATTCGATGGAAACGGTCTACGGCATGCAGCCCGGCGAGGTGTTCTGCTCGGCATCGGACGTTGGCTGGGTGGTGGGGCACTCCTATATCGTCTATGCCCCGTTGCTGGCCGGATGTACCACTCTGGTCTACGAAGGCAAGCCGGTGCGCACGCCGGATGCCGGCGCGTTCTGGCGACTGATCGAGGAGTATCGCGTCAAGGTCTTCTTCTCCGCCCCCACCGCCTTCCGTGCGATCAAGAAGGAAGATCCCGAGGGTCACGCGCTGCAGCGCCATGACATCTCGTCGTTGCGCACCCTGTTCCTGGCCGGCGAGCGCCTCGACCCGCCCACCTTCCACTGGCTGGAAGGGCTGCTCGACGTGCCGGTGATCGATCACTGGTGGCAGACCGAGACCGGCTGGCCGATTGCCGCCAATCTGCAGGGCCTGGCGCCGATGCCCACCAAGGCCGGGTCGGCGACCTTTCCGGTGCCTGGCTTCAACGTCCAGGTGCTGGATCCGGAAGGCGAGCCGGCCGGCGTCGGGCAGCAGGGCGCGGTGGTGATTCGCCAGCCCCTGCCGCCGGGCTGCCTGGCCGGCATTTGGCGCGATCCGCAGCGTTTCCACAGCGCCTACATGGCGGCGTTTCCCGGCTGCTATCTGACCGGCGATGGTGGCTATTTCGACGCCGACGGGTACCTGTTCATCATGGGGCGTACCGACGATGTCATCAATGTCGCCGGGCACCGGCTCTCGACCGGCGAGATGGAAGAGGTGGTGGGGGCGCACTCGGCGGTAGCGGAGTGCGCGGTGATCGGTATCCACGATGCGCTCAAGGGCCAGGTGCCGGTGGGCCTGGTGATTCCCAAGGACGGCTTCGATGGCGATGAGGCGGCGCTCGAGCAGGCGTTGATCGCTCGAGTGCGAGAGCAGATCGGTCCCATCGCCTGTTTCCAGCAGGTACTGGTGGTGCCGCGCCTGCCCAAGACCCGTTCGGGCAAGATCCTGCGCAAGCTGCTGCGCACCATCGCCGACGGCGAGCGCTTTGGCGTGCCCTCGACCATCGACGATCCGGGTAGCCTCGAAGAGGTTCATGCCGCCATGTGCGAGCGCGACCTGGGGCGGGCCAGCGAGGCGCAACAGGGCTGACGGCGCGGCTGCCAGGCGCTATACTGCGCCTCCTGATGACGCCACGCCTCGCGTGGCGTCTTGCCGTTGCATGAGGGTTCCCTCACCCCTCGACGAAAAAAAGGTGCTGCATGTTCCAACTCTCTCCGCGCCAGGCGCGACGCTGCCTGTTGGCGCTGGTCAGTTTTCATGTGCTGGTGATCGCCGCCAGCAATTATCTGGTCCAGCTCCCCTTTACCCTGTTGGGTTTTCATACCACCTGGGGGGCGTTCAGCTTTCCGTTCATCTTTCTTGCCACCGACCTCACCGTACGCCTGTTCGGCAAGGACCAGGCGCGCGCCACCATTACGCGGGTGATGGTGCCGGCGCTGCTGATCTCCTATCTGGTGTCGGTGATCTTTCCCCGCGGCACCTTTGCCGGCCTCGAGGGACTCGGCGAGTGGAACCTGTTCGTGGCGCGCATCGCCCTGGCCAGCTTCATGGCCTATGTGCTGGGCCAGCTGCTCGATATCCACGTCTTCGATCGCCTGCGCCACCTCAAGGCGTGGTGGGTGGCGCCGGCGATTTCTACCGTATTCGGCAACCTGGCCGATACCATGGCCTTCTTCTCGATTGCCTTCTACCAGAGCCCCGATCCCTTCATGGCGGCCAACTGGATGGAGATCGCCTGGGTCGACTACGTGATAAAGCTGGCCATCAGCCTGCTGTTCTTCCTACCGCTATACGGCGTATTGCTGGCCTGGCTGAGCCGCCGGCTTGTCGATTGGACGGGCCAGCGCGACCTGTCGCCGAACGCCGTCGATCAAGCGCGCTAGTCGGCGCACAACTGTTACACAAGGAGAGCCCATGAGCGTTGAGCTGCATGCCATCGATACCGCTGGAGAAGGCACCCCGCTGGTGGTGGTGCACGGCCTGATGGGCAGCGCCGACAACTGGCGTTCCCACGTCAAGCAGTGGCACCGCAGGCGCCGCGTGGTGGCGGTGGACCTGCGCAATCACGGTCGCTCACCGCATGCCCCGGGAATGCGCTATGCCGAGATGGCCGACGACCTGCTGGCCTGCCTCGACGGCCTCGGCATCGACCGCTGCCACCTGCTGGGTCACTCGATGGGCGGCAAGGTGGTCATGACCCTGGCACGCCAGGCTCCCGAGCGAGTGGCGTCACTGATCGTGGCCGATATCGCGGCGGTTCGCTACGGCCACGGCCACGCTGAGATTTTCGCCGCCCTGCATCATGTGGCAGCGCACGCGCCGAGCAACCGTCGCGAGGTCGACGCGCTGCTTGCCGAGCACGTCGCGGACAAGGGTACGCGGCTGTTTTTGGCCACCAACCTGGCGCGAGGCGATGACGGGCGCATGGGGTGGCGGCTGGGCCTCGAGCACATCGAGGCGGGCTACGAGGCGATCAGCGACGTGCCGGACGGCGAGGGGGCCTATGTCGGGCCCGCGCTGATCCTGCGCGGCAGCCGCTCCGACTACGTTACCGACGCGATGCTTCCAGGCCTGCGCGAGCTGCTGCCCCGCGCCGAACTGGTCACCCTCGAGGCGGGGCACTGGCTGCATGCCGAGGCGCCCACCGAGTTCCAGGCCGCGGTCAACGACTTCATCGCCGCGGTCGAGGGCTGAGGTCCGCTAGTCGAGCGGCTGAATGACCAACTGCTCGGCGTGGCGGTCGACGAAGCGGCTGAGAATCTTGTAGGTGTCGACGTCGAACTGCGGCGGCTGCTCGGTCACCGCCGACAGGGAGGCGTCGCTCAGGTCGTTGACGCTGCCCAGGTAGCACCAATGATCGACCAGGTGCCACTGCTGCATCCCTTGCGGGTGGGATTCGCCGAAGGCGACCCGGCCGGGCCAGGGCCAGTGATGAACACGCAGCCTCTCGAGGGCCTCCCGGGCGCGTCGATCATGCTCGTCCGGTGGCTCCTTGCCACAGCAGGCGCCGGCGCAGCGTCCCAGTTGATGCGCGAAGCAGGCCCCCTTGCCGTGTTCGAGGCCGAGCCTGCGTGGACACAGGGCGTGGTTCTCGGCGATCTGCTTGAGGGCCAGGCGCGCCTCGCGCGGGTGGCGAAAGAGGCCGTAAAGGCTGGCGCCGGCGCGGCCATCCAGCACCTCGCCCGAGACCAGCGACGGGCTGCGCTCGCCGGCTGGCCACCGCCAGCTGACCAGTCGCCCGCGACGTCGGAGTTGACGATTCATGATCGGCATCAGCGTCTTGATCAGGCGCGCTTCGAGCAACTGGGCGCCGAGGTCGCCGGCGGTTTCCTGCCAGTCGATGTCCTGAATCTGCTGTGCCAGACGCATTTCGCGGTCGCTGTGCCGGTCGTTATTGAAGTGGCCGAGCACCCGGGCACGCAGGTTGACGCTCTTGCCGACATACAGTGGCAGCCGGTTGTGGCCGTAGAACAGATACACCCCGGGGCGAGCGGGGAGTGACTGCAAGGCGCCCGGGTCGAGGTGGGTAGGCAGGCTCGACTGGCGGCGCTGGGCGGCACACAGGGCCGCGATGCGATCGCTGCCGTGCGCGTCCAGCCAGTGACGCCACAGCGCCAGCATGGCGCGGGCGTCGCCTTCGGCGCGGTGGCGCGGAAACCCCGACAGGCCATGGCGTAGCAACAGTGCATCGAGGTTGTGGTGGCGCTCATGGGGTGCCAGGCGACGCGATAGCTTGAGGGTGCACAGGGTAGGGGCGCTGAAGCGGTGTCCGGCGCGCTCGAAGGCGTTGCGCAAGAAGCCGTAGTCGAAGCGTGCATTGTGCGCGACCAGGCAGCCATCCCCCAGCCAGGCGAGCAGATCGTCTGCCACCGCCGCGAAGTCCGGCGCACCGGCCAGCAGGGCAGCATCGATGCCGGTCAGACGACTGATGTGGGCAGGAATCGCCACGCCGGGATCCACCAGGGTGGCGAAGCGGTCGACCTCGCGGCCATCGACCACCTTGATCGCGGCGATCTCGGTGATGTGGTCGCGGGTGGTGCGGGTGCCGGTGGTTTCCAGGTCGAGGAAGATCAGCGTGTCCATAGCGTCTCGACGTCGTTGTCAGGGCGCATGCAGGTCGATGGCCAGGCGCTCGAGGGGCTGGCGGGTCTCGATGTGTCCCTGTTCGTAGAGATAGGTCTGCAGGCCGGCGTAGCGTTTAGCGTCGAGTGCCGATGGCCGCAGCGCCAGGCGCCGCAGGGTGTCGGGCCAGGCGCGCTGATTGATGGTGCTGGCCACGCTAGGGTAGTTGAGGGTCATCAGCTCCCATGCCTCGTCCGGATGGTTGATGATCCACTCGGTGGCGTCTTCCAGGGCGTTGAGCAGGCGCTTGATCTCGCTGCGCTGGCTGGCCAGGGTGTCGCGGTTGGCCATCAGGATCAGGCCGTCGTGGCGTGGTATGCCGTAGGCCTCGGCGGCGAAGCTGCGCACCCGCAGTCCCTCCTCGTCGAGATGGTGCGGCAAGACCTGGCGCAGCGGCGCGATCAGTGCATCGACGCGCCCCTCGAGCAGGGCCTGGGCGGGGCTGAAGTTGACGTACTCCAGCAGCAGGTCGTCGAGGCTCAGATGGTACTGTGCGAGCATGCCGGCCAGCATCGGTGTCAGGCTATCCTCGAGTGCATAGCCAATCCGCTTGTCGGCAAGGTCGGCGAGGGTTTCGATATCGCCATCGGCGGCGACGACCAGGCTGCTCAACGGTGTAGGCATCAGGGTGGCGATACGCACCAGCGGTAGCTGGCGGTCGACCAGCAGGTGCAGCTGGGCCTGGCGACCCAGCGCCAGATCGGCGCGGGCAGCGGCGAGCAGCTTGGGTGGCAGGCTGGGGTCGGCGGGCACGTTGAAGGCGACACTCAGCCCGTGGCGTTCGAAGTCGCCTCGCGCCTGGGCGATCAGCAGGGCGGCATGCTGGGGGCTCAGGTACCAGTCGAGAACGATCCGCAGCTCGTCGAGTGGCGGCGGGTCGAGGGGCTCCGGCGTGCGCATGGTGATCGAGGGTACCGGCTCTTCACTGACCTCAGGGACTGGCCGCGGAAAGGCGTCGAACAGAATCGGGTGCTGTGCCGCAAAGGGCAGCGCCGCTGGGTCGACGTAGGGGATCGGATCGCGCTGGCTGGCTGGCAGGGCCTCGGGGCCGATTTCAGTCACCGGGTCGACGCGTGGCGCTGGCGGCTCTGCGTCCTCCGGCTCATCGCCAAGGGCAGCCGTTGCAGCACCAAGGGTCATGGCGATAACGATGGGCAGGGCCCACCGGGCCTTGCGAGTGCGCAGGGGCATCATGCGGATCTCCAGCGGCAAGTCACGGGCCGGTAACATGACCGACCGTCGTCGATTGTATCCTTGAGTCACTGCTTATGACTAGCCAATATACCGCTTGGTGATGCACAAGTTGTTGAAAATTGGGGTTAAACCCCTTGCCTAATCGCCGCCTGGGGCGTGCTGTGGCATACTCGGAAGACTTTTCGATCGCGTGTGCGGGCCCATGGATAGTATCAATACGCTCTTTCTGCTCAGCGGTTTTCTGATTGCCCTGAGTATTCTCGCCAGCCGGCTCTCGTCGCTGTTCGGCCTGCCGCTGCTGATCATGTTTCTGGGGCTCGGCATGCTGGCCGGTGAGCAGGGCGTGCTCGGCATTCAGTTCGACGACTACTCCCTGGCGTTTCTGATAGGCCATCTGGCCCTTGCCATGATCCTGCTCGATGGCGGCTTGCGCACGCGCCTCAAGACCTTCCGTGTGGGTTTCAAGCCGGCGCTATCGTTGGCCACGCTGGGCGTGTTCGTGACCAGCGGCATCGTCGGCGTATTGGCGATGTGGGTGTTCGACCTGACCTTGATACAGGGGCTGTTGGTAGGTGCCATCGTCGGCTCAACCGATGCCGCCGCGGTGTTCTCGATGCTCAGCGGCCGCGGTATCAACCTCAACGAGCGGGTCGGTGCCACGCTCGAGATCGAGTCCGGCACCAACGACCCCATGGCGATCTTCTTGACCATCATGCTGGTCGAGCTGCTGGTGGGCGATATCGGCGGCATCACCGAGACGCTGCTGTTTCTGGTCGAGCAGTTCGGCTTCGGGATGGTGATCGGGATTGGCGGCGGCTGGCTGATCGCCAAGCTGCTGCGCTCCCTGGATCTGGCGCCGGGGCTCTATTCGCTGCTGGCTCTGGCGCTGGCGTTCTGCGTGTTTGGCCTGACCAGCGTCCTGGGGGGGAGTGGTTTCCTGGCCATCTACCTGTGTGGCTTGATGATTGGCAACCGGCCGGGGCGTCACCTCAACTTCATTCTGCCGGTGCATGACGGCCTGGCCTGGTTGAGCCAGATCGGCCTGTTCCTGGTACTCGGGCTGCTGGTGACCCCCAGCGACCTGCTGGAGTATGCGCTGCCGGCGTCGCTGGTGGGGTTGGCGCTGATCTTCGTGGCGCGACCGCTGGCCGTATTGCTATGCGTCAAGCCGTTCTTCAAGTTCCGTTGGCGCGAGATCGGCTTCATCTCCTGGGTAGGGCTGCGCGGCGCGGTGCCGATCGTGCTGGCGATCTTCCCGGTGATCGGTGGGGTCGAGAACGCCTCGCTGTATTTCAATGTGGCCTTTGCCGTGGTGCTGATGTCGCTGCTGATTCAGGGTGGCACGATCTCGCTGATGGCGCGCTGGATGAAGGTCGAGGTGCCGCTCGGGGTGACGCCCAATCGACGTGGGCCGCTGGGAGTGCTGCCGGAGAACGACTATGAGATGTTCGTTTATCATGTCGATAATCAGGACCTCGATGACGTGCCGATTCGCCTCTTGCGCTTTCCCTCCGGCGCACTGATTTCGGCGCTGTTTCGCCAGCACGCCATGCTCCACCCCAAGGGCAGTACCCGCCTGATGCTGGGCGATGTGGTATGCGTGATTGGCCGCACCCATGACCTGCCGGCCCTCAATCGACTCTTCAACGGCGATGCCAAGCTCAAGCGCGAGCGGGCCTTCTTCGGCACCTTTACGCTCGATGCCGATGCCCTGATGAGCGACGTGGCGGCGGCCTACGGGCTGACGCTTAGCCCCGGTGAGCAGGAGATGTCGCTGGGGGAGTTCGTGTCGCTACGCGTCGGCGGCCACCCGGTGGTGGGCGATGACGTGGGCTGGCACGGAATCCACTGGGTGGTCAGCGAGATGGAGGGCAATCGCATCACCAAGGTCGGTCTGCGTCTCTATCAGTGAGGCCATCTCGCAAACAAGCCCTTGACCTGCGGTGAGAAACTGGTAATATTCTGCGCCGTGAGCCGGAGGGATGGCAGAGCGGTTGAATGCACCGGTCTTGAAAACCGGCAAGGGTGAAAGCCCTTCCAGGGTTCGAATCCCTGTCCCTCCGCCACTCACGATCGGAGCGTGGCGCAGCTTGGTAGCGCGCTGCAATGGGGTTGCAGAGGTCGCAGGTTCGAATCCTGTCGCTCCGACCAGATGGATACACAAAAACCGCCACTTACGGATCATGCCGGGTGGCGGTTTTTCGTTTCAGTCTGCCGCGTGTCAGCGCGGCCCGCGATGGCGGGTCAAGTGCAGCGCTGCGGCCAGCACCATCAGCGCCAGGCCGACGAAGGCTACCGGGTTGTAGGTGGCCCAGCCGTACACCCCGAGCAGGGTGCCAATCACCATTATCACCCAGCGTGTCGTCTTGACGGTCATCGTGTCTCCTCGGTTGGCGGTGCGTGATGGGCGCGGCGTGCTTCGGCGCCTATGCTGCATGTTGCACGCGGTGCACCTGCATTACCATTGTTCGATGGATATCGGTGATATCGCCTCCAATCATCATCGCATTTGCTCTGGGAGTTGCTGCCATGCCGCTGATCGTGGGAATGAGTCTGCTACTGGGCTGTCAGTTCATTGGCGAGCTGCTGGCCAGGGGCCTGGCGGTGCCGGTACCGGGCCCGGTGCTGGGCATGCTGGTGCTGCTGCTGGCGCTGATGATTCACGGTCGTGTGCCGGCGGCGCTGCGCCATAGTGGCGAAGGGTTGCTGCGCTATTTGACGCTGCTGTTCGTGCCCGCCGGGGTAGGGATGATGGCGCATGCGCAGCTGATCATGGCCGACCTCTGGGTGATCGGCGTGACGCTGGTGGTGTCCACGGCGCTGACCCTGGCAGTGACGGCCAAGGTCATGAGCTGGCTCAACCAGCGTCGGCTGCGTCGTGGCAATGGCGTATGAATATCGTCGCCCTCGACCAGCTGTGGGTCTATCTCTCCGGCCATCCCCTGGTGTCGCTGCTGGCCACGCTGGTGGCCTTTATCGCCGCCAGCTGGCTCAATCGCAAGATGGGCGGGACGCCGCTGCTGCACCCGGTGATTCTCAGCATCGCGCTGCTGATCGGTTTCCTGCTGCTCGTCGAGATCGACTACCCGACCTACTTCGAGGGCGCCCAGTTCATCCATTTCCTGCTGGGGCCAGCCACGGTGGCGCTGGCGATCCCGCTGTATGATCACCTCGATCGAGTGCGCGCAATGCTGGGGCCGATCCTGCTCGCCTGCTGCGCGGGTATCGTCACCGCGGTGGGGTCGACGATCGGCTTGGCGGCGCTGATGGGGGCGGCGCCGGAGACATTGTTGAGCCTGGCGCCGCGCTCGGTGACCTCGCCGATTGCCATGGGGATTGCCGAACAGGTTGGCGGTATTCCGTCGCTGGCGGCGGGGCTGGTGCTGCTGACGGGGTCGGTGGGCTGTGCCCTGGGACCTGGAATCTTGCGGGTGATGCGCATCGAGGATCCCAGCGTGCAGGGCTTTACCCTGGGGCTCGCCGCACACGGCTTTGGCACCGCCCACTGCTTTGCCTCGATCGGCGCCATGGCAGGGGCCTTCGCTGGACTGGCCATGGCGCTGACAGGGCTGCTGACGGCCTTTCTACTGCCCCTGATGACCACGCTCGCAGGGCTGTGAGCGTGGTCTCACAGCTCTTCCCAGAGCTGCTGTCGGAAGTCGTGCGACAGTTCGGTGACCTTGTTGAGGCGAGTCAGGCTGGCCTCGGTGACGTCGTTCATGATCTCCTGATAGCAGTCTCCCAGCGTGTCGCCGGAGCGCAGTCGGTCGGGGTCGAGCATGCATTCGCCGATGCGCAGGTTGGCGTTCAGGCAGGCAAGCATGAACTCGGCTTCGCTCTCGATGATCTTGTCCATGGCCTTGAGCCACTGCAGCTGCAGGCGGGCCGCTGGGGCATTGGCATCCAGCCACTGTTCGAGCCATAGCTGCTGCAGGGGCGTGGTGGCTGGCGAAGGGCGCTGTGGTGTCGGTGACATGACGGTCTCCCAGTGGCATCGAGTATCCTGGGCAGTATAGTTCGCCTTGGGCGCTTGCCGAGTGAACATATGCTGCGATGCGCCATTTTGCTGACAGAGGTCAAATTCGGCATAAAACTTTAGTCGTGAGGAGCGTCTATGTGGGGGGTCATTAAATCGGTGCTGGCGGCGTTTTTTGGGGTCCAGAAGGAGCGCCAGCGCCAGCATGATTTCGAGCATGGCAAGCCGGGAGCCTTCATTCTGGTGGGCTTGCTGATGGGGCTGGTGTTCGTCGTGGTGATTGCGGCTATTGCGATTTACGTCGCCGGCTGAAGTCGCCCGTCACGGCCAGCGTTGAGGGGCGGGGGTTGCCTTTCGACGGCAGATGCTCTTCTATAACGCGACAAGACACACCTAATATTGCACGTCGGTTGCGCCGCCGTTACGAGCACAAGAACAAGGAGGAGCCAATGCGCAAGACGCTCGCATTGATGATGGGGGGGGGATCACTCTTGGGGAGTGTTTCGCTTGCCCATGCCAACGGCTGGAACATGCCCGTCGGGGTGACCGATCTCAGCGCCGAGATCTATTCGCTGCACATGACGATCTTCTGGATCTGCGTGGTGATCGGCCTGGTCGTGTTCGGTGTGATGTTCTATTCGCTGTTCAAGTTCCGTCGCTCCAAGGGGGCCAAGTCGGCGCATTTTCATGAAAACACCACCGTCGAGGTGATCTGGACGGCGGTGCCGCTGCTGATTCTGGTAGGCATGGCCGTTCCGGCCACCGCCACGCTGCAGAAGATGTACGACACCTCAGATGCCGAGCTCGACGTGATGATTACCGGCCAGCAGTGGCGCTGGCGCTATGAGTACCTGGGTGAGGATGTCGCCTTCAACTCCAACATGAGTACGCCGCGGGCACAGATCACCGGCGACGAGGAGCGCGGCGAGCACTACCTGCTCGAGGTCGATGAACCCCTGGTACTGCCGATCAACCGCAAGGTGCGCTTCCTGCTCACGGCAGACGACGTCATCCACTCCTGGTGGGTGCCGGACTTCGCGGTCAAGCAGGATACGATTCCCGGCTTCATCAACGAGAACTGGGTGCGCATCAACGAGCCGGGCATTTACCGCGGCCAGTGCGCCGAGCTGTGCGGCATGGATCACGGCTTCATGCCGATCGTGGTCCACGCTATGGAGGAGGACGAGTTCGACGACTGGCTGGCCGAGCGCAAGGAGGCCGCCGAGGCCGAGGCCATGGGCGTCGATCGGGAGTGGGAGATGGACGAACTGATGGAGCGTGGCGAGCAGGTCTACGGTTCGATCTGTGCCTCCTGCCACCAGGTAGACGGCACTGGTTCGTCGGCCTTCCCGGCACTGGCAGGTAATCAGGAGCTGATCGACGACGTCGACTGGCATATCGATGTGGTGCTGAATGGCGTCTCGGGTAGTGCGATGCCGGCGTTCCGCAGCAACCTCAATCCCGTCGAGCTGGCGGCAGTGGTGACCTACAGCCGTAACGCCTGGGGTAATGATACCGGCGACGCGGTGCAGCCCGCGGAGATCGTCGAGCTGCTCGAATAGACGATCACCGAGAACGTCTCTCTGCCACAAGACAACGATAACGGAGATGTGCGATGGCTCCCAAACTGCCGCCCCATCACAGTCTGCAACACTCGAGCACGACCGCCACGGCTGGCGGTCAGGTGCACGACGATCACGACCATCACCCCCAGCCGCGCGGCATTATGCGCTGGCTGTTGACCACCAATCACAAGGAGATCGGTAGCCTCTACCTGATCTTCTCGTTGATCATGTTCTTCATCGGCGGGATCTTCGCGCTGGTGGTTCGCGCCGAGCTGTTTCAACCGGGGCTGAACTTGATCAACCCCGAGTTCTTCAACCAGATGACCACCATGCACGGCCTGATCATGGTCTTTGCGGCGGTCATGCCGGCCTTTACCGGGTTGGCCAACTGGATGATACCGCTACAGATCGGTGCGCCGGACATGGCGCTGCCGCGCCTCAACAACTTCAGCTTCTGGCTGCTGCCGGTGGCATTCATCCTGCTGCTGTCGACGCTGCTGATGCCCGGGGGTGGGCCCAACTTCGGTTGGACCTTCTACGCGCCGCTGTCGACCACCTACGCGCCGCCGTCGACCACCTTCTTCATCCTGTCGCTGCATATCGCCGGGGTTAGCTCGATCCTCGGGGCGATCAACATCGTCGCCACCATCCTCAACATGCGTGCCCCTGGCATGCGCATGATGGACATGCCGCTGTTCGTATGGACCTGGCTGATCACCGCCTTCCTGCTGATCGCCGTCATGCCGGTGCTGGCCGGGGTGATCACCATGATGTTGATGGATATCAACTTCGGCACCAGCTTCTTCGATGCCGCCGGTGGTGGCGACCCGGTGCTGTTCCAGCATCTGTTCTGGTTCTTCGGGCACCCCGAGGTCTACATCATGATCCTGCCGGCCTTCGGTATCGTGTCGGCGATCATCCCCTGCTTCGCTCGCAAGCGGCTGTTCGGCTACGCCTCGATGGTCTACGCCACGGCGTCGATCGCGGTGCTGTCGTTCCTGGTCTGGGCGCACCATATGTTCGTGGTCGGGCTACCGCTGGCCGCCGAACTTTTCTTCATGTACACCACCATGCTGATCGCGGTGCCCACCGGGGTGAAGGTGTTCAACTGGATCACCACGCTGTTCCGCGGCTCGATCACCTTCGAGGTGCCGATGCTGTTTGCGCTGGCCTTCGTGGTGCTGTTCACCATCGGTGGCTTCTCGGGACTGATGTTGGCCATCGCTCCGGCGGACTTCCAGTACCACGATACCTACTTCGTGGTGGCGCACTTCCACTATGTGCTGGTGCCCGGCGCGGTGTTCTCGATCATGGCCGCCGTCTACTTCTGGTTGCCCAAGTGGACCGGGCACTACCCCAGCGAGATTCTCGGCAAGTGGCACTTCTGGCTGTCGGTGATTGGCGTCAACCTGACCTTCTTCCCGATGCACTTCTCGGGCCTGGCCGGCATGCCGCGGCGGATTCCGGACTACGCGCTGCAGTTCGCCGACTTCAACCTGGTCTCGAGCCTGGGGGCCTTCCTGTTCGGGTTCTCGCAGTTGATCTTCGTGTGGGTGATCATCAAGTGCGTGCGCGGTGGCGTCAAAGCCCCGGCCAAGGCCTGGGATGGGGCGGAAGACCTCGAGTGGACCGTGCCTAGCCCGGCGCCGCTGCACACCTTCGAAACGCCGCCGGACTTCAAGCCGGTACAGCACTAACGCCCTGAAGCCTGCCGGTGACGCCGGCAGGCATGAGGAGAGTCGGCATGATGAATCCAGTCCAACGCACCGTATTCCGTAGCGTCCTGGTGCTGATCGCGATGTTCGCCTTCGCCTTTGCGCTGGTGCCGCTCTATGACGTCTTCTGTCGTATTACCGGGATCAACGGCAAGGTCGACGAACGCGCCCAGACGCTGATCAGCGAGGAGGTCGACGAGTCGCGCTGGGTGACGGTGCAGTTCATTACTCGCTCGGGCTCGGGGCTGCCATGGATTCTCGACGTCGAGCAGCGCCAGGTGCGGGTCAATCCCGGCCAGCCGACCGAAATCAACTTCGCCTTCACCAATCAGAGCGGCAGCGCGCTGTCGGGACGGGCGGTGCCCAGCGTCTCGCCATCCCGGGCATCGCGCCATCTGCGCAAGGTGAACTGTTTCTGCTTCGAGGAGCAGCGCCTCGAGGCCGGCGAGCGTATCGAGATGCCACTGGTCTTCCAATTGACGCGCGACCTGCCGGAAGACGTCAATACCGTGACGATGGTCTATACGCTGTATCCTGTGGCCGAAGAAAAAGCACAAGTACAGGCGCATGCAGCGCCGGGATCAGGAGGTGACGCATGAGTGGTGGCAGTTACTACGTACCCGCAACCAGCAAGTGGCCGGTGCTGGGTTCGCTGGCACTTGGGGTGATGATGATCGGCGCCGGCATGGCGCTTGTACATGGCAACGGCACCATCATCATGTCACTGGGTCTGATTGGCGTGCTGACCGTCATGGCGCTGTGGTTCCGCGATGTGGTGATGGAGTCGCGCCAGGGGCTCTATGACGCCCAGATGGACCGCTCCTTCCGCCAGGGCATGGGCTGGTTCATCTTCTCCGAGGTGATGTTCTTTGCCGCCTTCTTCGGCGCGCTGTTCTATATCCGCGTGTTTGCGCTGCCGTGGCTAGACGGCGAGGGAGCCAAGGGCGTGGCGGCGCTGCTGTGGCCCGACTTCTCTGCCACCTGGCCGCTGATGAGTCCGCCTGACCCGAGTGTCAGCGGCCCTCGCGAAGTGATGAATCCGTGGCAACTGCCGCTGGTCAACACCCTGATCCTGGTAGCCTCGAGTATCACCCTGACCATCGCCCATGAGGGGCTCAAGGAGGGCAACCGCGCCGCCTGCCGCAACTGGCTGATCGCCACGCTGCTGCTGGGTTTCGTGTTCGTCATCATCCAGGGGGTCGAATACTATCAGGCGGTGAACCACTACGGGATTACGCTCCAAGCGGGTATCTACGGTGCCACCTTCTTCATGTTGACGGGGTTCCACGGGCTGCATGTGATCATCGGCGTGACCATCCTGGCGGTGATGCTGGTCAGGATCCTGCGCGGCCACTTCGGGGGGCACGACCACTTCGGCTTCGAGGCGTCCTGCTGGTACTGGCACTTCGTCGACGTGGTGTGGATCGGGCTGTTCCTGTTCGTCTACGTGTTCTGAGGCGAGCCGATATTCGCCACCGGGCCCGGCACTTGCTGCCGGGCCTTCGCGTGATGGGGCGCCGTTCAGGCCAGGTCGCCGATGTAAAAGCCGTAGCCGAGGAGTAAGATCAACAGGCCGGCCATCGAGACGCGCAGCTTGAGCGACGTCAGCAGTCGTCGAGAATTGCCGTGGTCGCGCAACAGGAAGCCGGCGCCCGCCGCGAGGCTGGCGAGCATGGTAAGGAATGTCAGGGCGATCAACGCTTTCAGCATGGGAAACTCCGTGAGTTATCAGACGCCCAGTTCAAGCAAGCCGGTGCGACATGTCAAGCGCTTATGGTGGTGGTGGTTGGCCTGGAGCCTGCTGGTATCGCTTGGCGTGGGGTTGGGCATGTGGCAGTGGGAGCGTGCCGCCGACAAGCGCGATTTCCTGCAGCGGCTGTCCGAGGCGCCGCAGATGTCAGCCCCCCGCGAGACGCCGCCGGAGGGGGCTGGGATCACCTTGCGCGGCGAGTTCATCGCCGAGCAAACCTACTTCCTCGACAACCGTATCGTCGACGGACAGGTGGGCGTCGCGGCGCTGACGCCGCTGCGCGGTGACGATGGGCGGCTGTGGTTGATCCAGCGCGGCTTCGTCCCGACGGGGGGGAGTCGCGTCGATCCTGACATCGAGACCCCAGAGGGGGAGGTCGCGCTAAGCGGCCAGTGGCAGACCGCCGGTGAGACCGCGCTGCTGTTCGGTCCCAATCAGGAGGGCAGGCGCCTGCAGCGTCTGGCGCTGCTGCCTTGGCACGACGATCTCGGTGACTTCGCCCATGCCGGCTGGCTGCATATGCAGCACGGGCCGGGGATGTTCACGTCCTGGTGGGAGCCCAATGTCATGCCGCCGAGTCGTCATACCGGCTATGCCATCCAATGGTGGGGGTTGGCTTTGGCCGCGCTTGCGGTAATGCTGATAGGGGGGCGGCGCTTGATACGCGATGGGCGTGAGTCGAGTGCCGCCCGCAAAACGAGTGTGCGGGAGCCCGAGGCATGAGCCCACTGAACAAACAACGTATGAAACTGCTGGCCCTGATCCTGCTGTTTGCCGTGCCCATGGTCAGCGCTTGGGTGATGGTGGAATTCCGTATCGGGATACCCGACGAGCGCACTGCCCACGGAGAGCTCAACCCTGATGTGCCGCGACTGGCCAGCTGGCCGCTGGTGGAGCCGCGTCCGCCCATCGAGCATGGCGACTGGGTATTGGCCTTCGATTGCGAGGGGGGCTGCGAGGCCGAGGCCGACCAGTGGTGGCGCTTGCATCGTGCCTTGGGTCGCGAGGCGCCGCGGGTCACGCGGCTGCGGCTGGGCCCGGCCGACGAGGCGCTGCCCGGCGAGGTGCTGGGTGAGTGGCAGGAGCCCCCGGCATGGCGCGACAGCGGCCAGCTGTGGCTGCTCGACCCCCAGGGCCAGCCGGTGCTCGGCTACTCGGCCGGGGTCGATCCCCAGGACGTGTTGGCAGATCTCAGCCATCTGCTGAGAATGAACAACGATCAAGCAACTCCGCTAAGCGATTCGTGAGGATGACAAGGTAATGGATGGCGCGATGGAGAAGCAGATAGCGCGGCTCAGGCTGCTGCGGGGCTTGAGCCTGATGGGGGTGGTGTTCACCGTCGTGGTGATCCTGGTCGGGGTCTGGACGCGACTGGTCGACGCGGGGCTGGGTTGCCCCGACTGGCCCGGTTGCTATGGCCGCCTGGTGGTGCCGGATGCCGATACCGCCTCCCTGCACTCCCCGGATGCGCCGCTCGAGACCTTCAAGGCCTGGGTGGAGATGGTGCATCGCTATATTGCCTCGGCACTCGGCCTGCTGGTGCTGGCGCTGGTGGCCTTGGCGCTGCCGCTGCGGCGTTTCGCCGGATATCCCTGGCGGCTGACCCTGGCGCTGCTGGTGGTGATCATCCTGCAGGGGGCCTTTGGTGCCTTCACCGTGACCCTCAAGCTGTGGCCTCAGGTCGTCACCCTGCATCTGCTTGGCGGGCTCAGCGTGATGCTGCTGTTCCTGTGGCTGCACCTGCGGCTGCGGCAGACCTCGTTCGAGGATGTCCACAAGCCGCGGGCAAAGCGCCGCATGTCGCCGCTATGGGCTATCGTCACCGCCTTGCTGGTGGGTCAATTGGCGCTCGGCGGTTGGACCTCGAGCAACTACGCCGGCATCTCCTGCCAGGGGTTCCCGACCTGCAACGGCGAGTGGTGGCCGGAGATGGACTGGAGTGATGGCTTCCACTTGACCCAGACGGTGGGGCCCAACTACCTGCACGGTCAGTTGAATGCCGATGCCCGTGCCGCGATACACTACGGTCATCGTCTCGGCGCATTGGCGCTAGGGGTGGGCCTCATCCTGCTCGCCGTGGCACACTGGTCGCGACGTGAAATGCGGCCCTGGATGCTCGGCATACTCGGCAGCTACGCCTTCCAGGTGGTACTGGGGATTGCCAATGTGCTGCTGTGGCTGCCGCTTAGCCTGGCACTTGCGCACACCGCCGGCGCCGTACTATTGATAGTGATATTGACGCTTGCCTATTGGCAGGCGGGCCTGACGCGCTCCCACGAGCCGGGATCACGCTCAGTCGACGACAACAAGGAGTGGGCGCATGCGTAATGCCGCTATTCAGCAGGGGGAGTTGGTGGCAGCTCACGGTCAAGATGGTGCCGCTTCGGTGGCGTGGCAGTGGCGTGACCTGATTACCCTGTGCAAGCCGCGGGTGGTCGTGGTGATGCTGGCCTGTGCACTGGTTGGGATGGCCCTTGCGACACCCGGGCTCCCGCCGCTGGCCATCGTGGTGTATGGCCTGGCCGGTATTGCCATGTGTGCCGGCGGCGCAGCCGCCTACAACCACGTGCTGGACCGTCGTCTCGATGCGCTGATGGTGCGCACCGCACGCCGGCCGCTGGCGACTCAGCGTCTGCCTACCCACTATGCCTTGTTATGGGCTACCGGGCTGTCGGTGGTCGGCTTCGCGCTGCTGCTGTGGCAGGTCAACGCCTTGACGGCATGGCTCACCCTGGCGTCGCTGGTCGGCTATGCCCTGATCTACACGGCCTTTCTCAAGCGTGCCACCCCCCAGAACATCGTGATCGGCGGAGTGGCCGGCGCCGCGCCGCCGCTGCTGGGGTGGACGGCGGTCACCGGCCAGCTGGGCGCCGAGCCGCTACTGCTGCTGCTGATCGTGTTTGCCTGGACGCCGCCGCACTTCTGGGCCTTGGCGATTCACAAGCGCGACGAATACGCCAAAGCCGGCGTGCCCATGCTGCCGGTGACCCATGGCGACGCCTTCACGCGCCTCCAGGTGTGGCTGTACGGCTGGCTGACCGTTGCGGTGACGCTGATGCCGTTCGTGATCGGCATGAGCGGCATGCTCTATCTGGTCGGTGTGACGGCGCTCAATGCCCGCTTCATGTTCTGGAACTGGAAGGTGTGGCGCGGGCAGGACGAGCAGGCGCCCATCAATGCCTTCTGGTTCTCGATTCGCTATATCCTTGGTGTCTTCGGCGTGCTGCTATTCGATCACTACGCCATCAACTGGGTGTTGTGAGGGGGAGTGGGGCCGTGTCGGCAAGGTCGTCGACTTGCCGCAGCGTCGGAGCCTGAGTATGGTGCCGGGACTGTCCCCGATTCCCAATCTGAGCTGAGAGTGTATGAGCGTTACCCTGTTCTGGAGTCTTGCCGGGCTGGCCGCGATCATCGTGGCCGGTCTGGTCGTCTATGCCGTCACGCTGTGGCGAGAGGTGCGCCGGCGCGAGGCGTTTCGCCTGGAAGAGACGCGTCGTGCGCATCAGAACTGTCTCGACAGCCTGGGCGCCATTGCCGCGGCGATGCGCGCCGAGCAGGTCGACCTGGTCGAAGGTGCGCTACGCTGCAAGGTGCTGCTGGAGATCATCGACCCTGCGCTGGTCGAGCGGGACGCATTCCGTGTCTTCGTGACGGTGCATGGCGAAACGCAGCACCTGCGCACGCACTCGTCGCGCAAGGAGTTGACGCCGCGAGAGCGAATGGATGAAGACCGCCAGCGCCTGGCGGTGGAGGATGCACATCGGCCGGCACTGCTGGATGCCGCCCGGGCGGTGGAGCAGTTCAAGCAGGGCTGGTCGCAAAGCTTGCACTGACGGATTCAGGGTCAATTTGCTCCACTTTCTTGTACAAGACTTTCACATGGTTTAAATTTTGGCTGTTGGCTGCTTATTCATGCCGCGTTTGCGAACACGGCTGGTGCTATCCGGGCTGGCATGAGACCATGCATATCAGCACATGAGCACTAGCCGAATTGTTGCAAATGTGCTTTCTTTTACCTCGAGTGAGTCGAGAATTCGAATCAACTCGTCGGTTTACGTGGATACGCGGTGTAACGATCTGTTACGACTAGCGCTGTGTTAAGAAGGAGTCTTACATGAAAAAATCAACGACTGGCTTGCTGCTCGGGTCCGCATTGGCGCTTGGCCTTGCGGGCTGTGCCACCTCCGGCCCCACCGGTGGTCAGACGTCTGCCCAGATGTCTGCTTCCGGTTCTTCTGCCGACCGTGCCTGGTACCAGCATCCCGCTGTCTGCGGCGTTGCGGGTGGCTTGATCGGTGGAAGCATCGGCTACGCCACTGCCGGAAGTTCGGATGAGGAGCAGGGCGGCGCCATCGGTGCTGGTGTAGGCGCCTCCATCGGGGCGCTGCTTTGCGCTGATCGTACCCCCGAGCCGCAGCCCGAGCCTGAGCCCGAGCCGATGCCCGAGCCTGAGCCCGAGCCGGAACCCGAGTTCGAGCCGGTAGTGCTGAGCAGCGAAGTGACCTTCGCCTTCGATTCCGCTGAGCTGCGTCCTGAAGCCAGCATGACGCTGGATGAAGTGGCACATCGTCTGCGTGAGAACCCCGAGCTGCGCGTCAACATCGACGGGCACACCGATTCCATGGGCAGCGCCGAGTACAACGAAGGCCTGTCGCAGCGTCGCGCCGATTCCGTGCGTGCCTACCTGGTGTCGCAAGGTATCGACGAGAACCGCATGCAGACTCGCGGCTTCGGCGAGGAGCGTCCGGTTGCTACCAACGAGACCGACGAAGGTCGCGCTCAGAACCGTCGCGTCGAAATCGACCGGCAGTAAGATCAAGCGCTTCGGCGCCTGATCCCTGAGCGGCTTGCCGCTCGGTCGACGAGGGAGTGCCCATGGCACTCCCTCGTTGCGTATGCGAGCACCGGTGCGGCCGGCATGGCGCAGCAGGGGTGCCATCTGGTAATGTATGTGCCTGTTTTTTTGACCTGTACGCTTCATCACTACGTTTGACACTCACCTGTTGCGACACGTGATCCCTGGTATGGATCACCACTGCGCCCAAGGAATCGCCGCAATGCCCATCGTGACACTGCCCGACGGCAGTCAAAGAACCTTCGACGAACCGCTCAGCGTGATGCAATTGGCCGAATCGATCGGTCCCGGCCTGGCCAAGGCCTGCGTGGCCGGCAAGATCGACGGCGTGGCGGTCGACGCCGCCGATATCATCGATCGCGACGCCACGGTGGCCATCCTCACGGCACGCGACGAGGAGGGGCTCGAGGTGATCCGCCACTCCTGCGCGCACCTGATCGGGCACGCGGTGAAGCAGCTCTACCCCGAGGCCAGGATGGCGATTGGCCCGGTGATCGACGACGGTTTCTACTACGACATCGACTTTGGGCGGTCGGTGACCCCGGACGACCTGGTGGCCATCGAGACGCGCATGAAGCAGCTGATCGATCACGATTACGACGTGGTGCGTGAATACGTCGATCGTGACCAGGCGATGCTGACCTTCCTGCACCGCGACGAGACCTACAAGCAGGAAATCGTGCGTGAGATTCCCGAGGGCGAGACCATTCGCCTCTATCACCACCAAGAGTACGTCGACATGTGTCGCGGGCCCCATGTGCCCAACACGCGTCATCTCAAGGCGTTCAAGCTGACCAAGCTGGCCGGTGCCTACTGGCGCGGCGACGCCGACAAGCCGATGCTGACGCGGATCTACGGCACTGCCTGGCCCGACAAGAAGCAGCTCAAGGCCTACCTCAAGCGACTCGAGGAGGCCGAGAAGCGTGACCACCGCAAGCTGGCCAAGAAGATGGACCTGTTCCACCTCCAGGAGGAGGCGCCCGGGATGGTGTTCTGGCACCCCAACGGCTGGACCATGTACCAGGCTCTGGAACAGTACATGCGCCGCGTCCAGATCGCCCACGGCTACCAGGAGATCAAGACCCCGCAGGTGGTGGATCTGTCGCTGTGGAAGAAGTCCGGCCACTGGGGCCACTACAGCGAACTGATGTTCACCACCGAGTCGGAGAAGCGCGAGTACGCCGTCAAGCCGATGAACTGTCCGTGCCACGTGCAGGTCTTCAACCAGGGGCTCAAGAGCTACCGTGATCTGCCGCTGCGTCTGGCCGAGTTCGGCAGCTGCCACCGTAACGAGCCTTCCGGTTCGCTGCATGGCCTGATGCGGGTGCGTGGCTTTACCCAGGACGACGCGCATATCTTCTGCAGCGAACGCCAGATACAGGATGAGGCCGAGGCCTTCATCCGCCTGACGCTGGAGGTCTACAAGGAGCTTGGCTTCGACGACGTCGAGCTCAAGCTCTCGACCCGGCCCGATGATTTCCTCGGCGAGGCGGCACTCTGGGATCGTGCCGAGGCGGGGCTCGAGGCGGCGCTGGATGCCACCGGCCTGGAGTGGGAGCTGCAGCCGGGCGAAGGGGCGTTCTATGGTCCCAAGATCGAGTTTGCGCTGCGCGATTGTCTCAATCGGGTCTGGCAGTGTGGTACGCTGCAGCTCGACTTCAACCTTCCCGGTCGCCTGGGCGCCCAGTTCGTCGACGAAGACGGCGTGCGCAAGACCCCGGTGATGCTGCATCGCGCGATACTTGGCTCCTTCGAGCGCTTCCTGGGGATCCTCATCGAGCACTATGCCGGCGCCATGCCGCTATGGCTGGCGCCGCAGCAGGCCGCGATCCTCAATATCACCGATGCGCAGCGCGATTTTGCCCTGGATCTCGAGGGCCGGCTGCAGAAAATCGGCCTGCGCGTCAAGGCGGACTTGAGGAACGAGAAGATCGGCTTTAAAATCCGGGAACATACGTTGCAGAAAGTTCCCTATCTCCTGGTGGTAGGAGATAAGGAAGTCGAGTCTGACGCCGTGGCCGTACGTACCCGCAGCGGTGAAGATCTCGGCACCCTCAGGATCGATGATCTCATCGACCGGCTGGTGGCCGAGGGTATCTGATTGCCGGCTGCCCGGGCCACGGCAACGTCAACCAACACGGAGATGTAGCGATCAAGCGAAGCAACCCAAGAGGGCGCGTTCAGGACAAGCGCCCCCCGATGAACGAGCGCATTACCGAGGATCAGGTTCGCCTGATCGACAGCGACGGCGAGCAGTTGGGTGTCGTACCCACCAGTGAAGCACTGGAGCGCGCCGAAGCCGCCGGAATGGACCTCGTACAGATCTCCAACGCCGATCCGATCGTCTGCAAGATCATGGATTACGGCAAATTCGTCTTCGAGCAGAAGAAGCAGAAGGCTGCTCAGAAGAAGAAGACCAAGCAGATCCAGGTCAAGGAAGTCAAATTCCGGCCTGGCACCGACGAGGGCGACTATCAGGTCAAGCTGAAGAACCTGATCAGATTCCTCGAAGGTGGCGACAAGGGCAAGGTCACGCTGCGGTTTCGTGGCCGCGAGATGGCGCACCAGGACATCGGCCGCAAGCTGATGGAGCGGGTCGCCGCGGATCTCGAGGATCTGGCCAATGTGGAGTCTTTCCCGAAAATGGAAGGGCGCCAGATGATCATGATTCTTGCCCCCAAGAAGAAGTGATCCGAAGGCAAGTCAACGGGTGGTCTGTCGTCATGGCGGGCTACCGGCCTTGGGTTTTCTGAAAAATATCGAGCGGAGTTTTCCTCATGCCGAAAATCAAGACTAACAGTGGCGCTGCCAAGCGCTTCAAGAAGACGGCCAATGGCTTCAAGCACAAGCAGTCTTTCCGTAGCCACATCCTGACCAAGAAGTCGACCAAGCGGAAGCGTCATCTGCGTGGGATGAAGCAGATTCACGACGCCGACAAGGCTCTCGTCCAGCGCATGCTGCCGAACCTGTAACCGGTTGATCCACTTTTAACGTCAGGAGAAAGCTATGACTCGTGTCAAGCGTGGCGTGGTTGCACGTCGCCGTCACAAGAAGGTTCTGAAGCAGGCCAAGGGCTACTACGGTGCTCGTTCGCGGGTGTTCCGCGTTGCCAAGCAGGCCGTGATCAAGGCTGGCCAGTACGCCTATCGCGACCGTCGTCAGCGTAAGCGTCAGTTCCGTGCCCTGTGGATCGCGCGTATCAACGCCGCGGCCCGCATCAATGGCATGTCCTACAGCCGCTTCATCGACGGCCTCAAGAAGGCCGGCATCGAGATCGACCGTAAGGTGCTGGCCGATCTCGCCGTGCACGAGAAAGCCGCCTTTGCTGCCATCGTCGAGAAGGCCAAGGCTGCTCAGTAAGTGACGGAGCATCGGTGGCGCTGGGGAGACGAGTCCCCCGGTCACCGCGCATGCCGTAACGTCGCAGGGGAAGAGCCGCCGCTCTTCCCCTGTTTTTTTGTGACCCAGTATCGGCCGCGCGCCGCGGCCGACGAGATTCGGAGCTTTACGGATGGACCATCTTCCCACACTGGTCGCCGAGGCTCGCCAGGCCATCGACGCCGCCGATGACATCGCGGCACTGGATGACGTGCGGGTTCGCTACCTTGGCAAGAAGGGCGAGATCACCGCGCTGCTCAAGGGCCTGGGCAAGCTGCCGGCCGACGAGCGTCCTGCCGCCGGCGAGCGAATCAACGAGGCCAAGCAGCTGCTTGGTCGTGAGCTTGAGTCACGCAAGCAGGCGCTCCAGCAGGCAGCGCTGAACGCGCGCCTGGCGGCCGAGCGCCTCGACGTGACCCTGCCGGGTCGCGGCCAGGAGAGCGGTGGGCTGCATCCGGTGACGCGTACCCTCGAGCGGATCGAGGGGCTGTTCACGCGGATTGGTTATGACGTGGCGGTGGGGCCGGAAATCGAAGACGATTACCACAACTTCGAGGCACTGAACATTCCCGCCCATCATCCGGCGCGGGGCATGGCCGATACCTTTTACTTCGATGCTACGCGCCTGCTGCGCACCCACACCTCGCCGGTGCAGGTGCGCACCATGAAAGCCGAGCAGCCGCCGATCCGTATCGTCTGCCCGGGGCGCGTCTATCGCAGCGACTCCGACCTGACCCATACCCCGATGTTTCATCAGGTGGAGGGGCTGCTGGTCGATGAGGGCGTCAGCTTCGCCGACCTCAAGGGCACCATCGAGGATTTCCTGCACGCCTTCTTCGAGCGCGACGACCTGTCGGTACGCTTCCGCCCCTCCTATTTTCCGTTTACCGAGCCGTCTGCCGAAGTCGATATCCAGTGCGTGATGTGCAGCGGCGCCGGCTGCCGGGTGTGCTCGCACAGCGGCTGGCTCGAGGTGATGGGCTGCGGCATGGTGCATCCGGCGGTGTTCCAGCATTCGGGTATCGACAGCGAGCGCTACACCGGCTTCGCCTTCGGCATGGGCGCCGAGCGCCTGGCGATGCTGCGCTACGGGGTCAACGACCTGCGGCTGTTCTTCGATAACGACCTGCGCTTCCTGCGCCAGTTCGGTTGATCGCCACCACGCTCGCTTTGAGGAGACAGGATTGCCATGAAATTTTCCGAACAGTGGCTGCGTGACTGGGTGTCGCCGCAGCTGGCGACTCAGGCGCTGGCCGACCAGATCACCATGGCTGGCCTCGAGGTCGATGCCATTCAGCGCGTGGCCGGCGAGTTCCACGACGTGGTCATCGCCGAGGTGGTGGCCAAGTCGCAGCACCCGGATGCCGATAAACTCAATGTCTGCCTGGTCGACGACGGCAGCGGCGAGCCGGTGCAGGTAGTGTGCGGTGCGCCCAATGTGGAAGTGGGGCAGAAGGTGCCCTTTGCCCGGGTCGGCGCCGTGCTGCCCGGTGACTTCACCATCAAGCGCGCCAAGCTGCGCGGCGTGGTGTCCAGCGGCATGATCTGCTCGGCCTCCGAGCTGGGGCTCGAGGAGGATGCCTCGGCAGGCATACTGGTGCTGCCCGAGCGGGCTCCGGTGGGCGATGACCTGCGGCTGTGGATGGGGCTCGACGACAGCACCATCGAGGTTGACCTTACCCCCAACCGCGGCGACTGCCTGAGCGTGCTGGGCATGGCCCGTGAAGTGGGGGTGCTCAACCGGCTGGCGCTCGAGGGGCCGGCGCTGGGTGCCGTGCCGGCGGCCCATGATCAGGTGTTTGCCATCGACGTGGCCGACCCTGAACGCTGTCCGCGCTATCTGGGGCGGGTCATCAAGGGCGTCGACGTCGGCGCCGACACGCCGCTGTGGATGGTCGAGCGACTGCGTCGCAGCGGCGTGCGCAGCATCGATGCGGTGGTCGACGTCACCAACTACGTGATGCTCGAGCTTGGCCAGCCGCTGCACGCCTTCGACCTGGCCAATCTCGATGCGCGCATCGAGGTGCGCCTGGCGCGGCACGGCGAGCGACTGGTGTTGCTCGATGGCCAGCATATCGACCTGCGCGACGACACCCTGGTGATCGCCGATGCCAGGGGCCCGCTGGCCATCGCCGGGGTAATGGGCGGCGAGCTGTCCGGGGTTGGGCCCAGTACGCGCGATATCTTCCTCGAGTCGGCGTTCTTCAGTCAGCTGGCGGTAGCCGGCCAGGCGCGCTCCTACGGCTTGCACACCGACGCCTCGCATCGCTTCGAGCGCGGCGTCGATCCGGCACTGGCGGCGCGCGCCGCCGAGCGTGCCACCCAACTGCTGCTGGATATCGTCGGCGGCGAAGCGGGGCCGCTGGTCGAGGTGGCGAGTGCGGCCCACCTGCCCGGCGAGCGCCGCGTGGCGCTGCGCGCCGAGCGCCTCGAGCAGGCGCTCGGCAAGCGCCTGGAGAGCGATGAGGTGGTCGAGATCCTCGAGCGACTGGGGATGCGGGTGGATACCCAGGCCGACGGCTGGGCGGCGCAGGTGCCGAGTTGGCGCTTCGATATCGCCATCGAAGAGGACCTGATCGAGGAGCTGGCGCGCATCCATGGCTACAACCGCCTGCCGGCACGGCGCCCTGCGGCGCGTCTCGCGCTGCGGGCCGATCATGAGGCGCAGCAGCCGCTGGCCAGGCTGCGCCGTCAGCTGGTGGCGCGCGGCTACCAGGAGGCGATCAGCTATAGCTTCGTGGCCCCGGAGCTGCAGCAGGCGCTGCACCCCGAGGCACGCTCGCCGCGCCTGGCCAATCCGATCTCCAGTGACATGGCGGTGATGCGCTACAGCCTGTTCCCGGGGCTGATCAAGGCGCTGCAGCACAACCTCAACCGCCAGCAGAGCCGGGTGCGGCTGTTCGAGACCGGGCTGGTGTTCCGCGGTGAGCTGGACGACCTCGAGCAGACCGCCATGGTCGGGGCGCTGGTCTGCGGCCCGCGTGAGCCGGAAGGGTGGGCCGGCGGCCGCGACAAGGTCGATTTTTACGACCTCAAGGGTGACCTGGAGAGCCTGATCGCGCTGGGCGGTGATCTCGCCGCCTGGCGCTTCGAGCCGGCCGAGCACAGCGCGCTGCATCCCGGGCAGACCGCCCAGGTGTTCCACCGCGGCGAGGCGGTGGGCTGGATCGGCACGCTGCACCCGGCGGTGCGCTCGGCACTTGGGCTCAAGGTCGACGCCCTGCTGTTCGAGGTGCGCCAGGAGGCGTTGACGCGCGGCATGCTGCCGAGCTTTGCGCCGCTGTCACGCTATCCCGAGGTGCGCCGCGACCTGGCGCTGCTGGTCGATGAAGAGCTGCCGCTGCAGGCGCTGCTCGACAGTCTGCGCGAGCAGGCCGGGGAGTGGCTCACCGAGCTCAAGCTGTTCGACGTCTACCACGGCCAAGGCGTACCCGAAGGCTACAAGAGTCTTGCCTTGGGCTTGACCTGGCAGCATCCTTCGCGCACGCTGAATGACGATGAAATCAATCAGTTAGTCGATGCTATCGTCACCGAGTCCCGTCAGCGTCATGGCGCCGAGCTAAGAGGCTGAGCGCCCGCGGCGCCAGGGACGGTGCCGCTATCCAGCGAGGGAATGATATGGGCGCGTTGACCAAGGCGGAACTCGCCGAACACCTGCACGTCGAGTTGGGGCTCTCCAAGCGCGAAGCCAAGACCATGGTGGAAGCGTTCTTCGAGGAGATTCGCGGCTGCCTGCGCGAGAACGAGCAGGTCAAGCTGTCGGGGTTCGGCAACTTCGATCTACGTGACAAGCGTGAGCGGCCAGGCCGTAATCCCAAGACCGGTGAGGAGATACCGATCTCGGCGCGGCGGGTGGTGACCTTTCGTCCCGGCCAGAAGCTCAAGAGCCGGGTCGAGGATTTCGACGGTGTCTCGATGATCTAGCCTCATCTACGCCAGCGGCGCCCCCAGG
Organism: Halomonas sp. 1513; assembly: GCA_001971685.1. NCBI lineage: Bacteria > Pseudomonadati > Pseudomonadota > Gammaproteobacteria > Oceanospirillales > Halomonadaceae > Halomonas > Halomonas sp. 1513. The sequence goes on along the minus strand of CP019326.1, from coordinate 2,110,378 downwards.
GGCGCCGCTGGCGTTGGGTCAGCCTCCCGCGCCGCTCTCCATCAGGTAGGTGATCACCACCTTGACCACATAGCCAAGCATGCCGGCCCCCAGGACGATGAACAGCATGATGGTGCCGAACTTGCCGGCCTGGGACTTGCGTGCCAGATCCCAGATGATGAAGCTCATGAACAGAATCAGCCCGCCGATCATCACCGGTGTCACCCAGGCCTCGAAGATCTCCTGCATGCTCGCTCCATGTCGTTGAATGGCATGCCATTATACGCTTGTGGTAATATCCGACCAAATTTCTCAAGCAAAGAGCTCTCATGGCCACACTGAAGATCTTTGTCGGCACCATGTACGGCGGTGCCCTGGATGTTGCCGAGCAGGTCAAGCCGCTGTTCGAGGAGGCCGGCTATCGCGTCGACATCTTCGAGCAGCCGACCCTCGATGACCTGGTTGCCGAGCCTCCCGCGCTGGCGCTGTTCTGCGTTTCCACCACCGGCAGCGGCGACTACCCGGGCAACCTGGTGCCCTTTACCCGCGCGCTGATCGACCACAGCCCGTCCCTCTCTGAGCTGCGCTACGGCCTGGTGGCACTGGGCGACAGCTCGTATGGCGATACCTTCTGCGGTGCCGGGCGTGCGCTGGATGCCCTGCTGGCCGATCTGGGTGCCCAGCGCGTCGGCGAACGGCTGGAAGTCGATGCCATGGAGACCTTCATGGCCGATGATGCCGCCCTGCCGTGGGCCGAGGCGTGGATCGCCGAGCACGGCCTGCAGGTGGCGTGATGGCCGGTCCCAGTCCCGAACGGCTGACCGCGCTGCTGGGGTTGCTGGTGGTGATGCTGGCGACCCTGCCGCGCTATCTGGATGGCGGTCACGAAACCCGCCTGTCGTTGATGCTGATGGCCTCTGCGGTGGTGGCGGTGGTCGCGGTGCTGCATTGGCGGCTGCTGGAGGGCGAGGCGCGACGGCGGGTGCCGGGCCTGCTGCGGCGGCTGGGGTTTTGTCTATTGGCCGGTCTGGCGGTGATGGCCGGCTGGTATGCGCTGGCCGCGCACTTGACCAGCTGGCAGGTGCTGCTCTCCCACGGCACCACGGCGGGGCTGCTGATGCATGTGCTCAGCCTGTGGTGGCGCCACGAGCGCTCCCGATCGCCTTGAGTCTGATCGCCGCTTTACTCGCCAGGACCTGACTGTCAGCGCGTCGCCCCGGCCATGCCGGGGCGACTGCGTTGTGGTTGGCGATCAGGCGAGCTGGTAGCAGGGCACGTAGGCGGTGCCGGGCAGCTTCATGCGGCCCTGGGCTACGAAGGAGGTGAGCAGCGCGTCGAGCTGGCGCATCAGCTCGGGCTCGGCGTGCAGCGTGAAGGGGCCGTGGGCCTCGATGGCGCGTATGCCGGGCTCCTTGACGTTGCCGGCGACGATGCCCGAGAAGGCGCGACGCAGGTTGGCCGCCAGTTCGTGGACCGGCTGCTGGTGGTGCAGGGCCAGGCCGGCCATGGCGTCGTGGGTGGGTTCGAAGGGGGCCTGGAAGTCGCGGGCGATATTGAGCCGCCAGTTGTAGTAGAAGGCGTCCTGCTGGTGGCGGCGAAAATCCGCCACGTCGTTGATGCCGTCGCGCATCGCGCGCGCCACGCCGGCCGGATCATCGATGATGATCTGGTAGCGCCCGCGAACGTCCTCACCCAGGGTGTAGGTAAGAAACTCGTCGATGCGCTTGAAGTAGTCGGCGGCGCTGGCCGGGCCGGAGAAGATCACCGGGTAGGGCATGTCGCGGTTTTCCGGGTGCAGCAGGATGCCGAGCAGATAGAGGATTTCCTCGGCGGTGCCGACACCGCCGGGAAACACGATGATGCCGTGGCCGACGCGCACGAAGGCCTCGAGGCGCTTCTCGATATCCGGCATGATCACCAGCTCGTTGACGATCGGGTTGGGCGATTCGGCGGCGATGATGCCTGGCTCGGAGATGCCCAGGTAGCGGCCCTGAGTGCGACGCTGCTTGGCGTGGGCCACATTGGCGCCTTTCATCGGCCCCTTCATGGCGCCGGGCCCGCAGCCGGTGCAGATGTCCATGTCGCGCAGGCCGAGGTGATAGCCGACGTCCTTGGTGTACTCGTACTCTTCGCGGGAGATCGAGTGGCCGCCCCAGCACACCACCAGGCCCGGGTCGCGGCCGGGCTTCAGCGCACCGGCCTTGCGCAGGATATGGAACACCGCGTTGGTGGTGCCCTCGCCGGTGGAAAGGTCGAAGCGCTGTTGGGTCTGGATCTCGTTGTAGACGTAGACGATGTCGCGCAGCACCGACGACAGCAGTTCGCGGATGCCGCGGATCATCCTGCCGTCGACGAAGGCGTCGATGGGGGCGTTGGTCAGCTTGAGGCGAATGCCGCGATCCTGCTGCAGCACCTCGATATCGAAGTCGTGGTAGGTCTCCATCACCGCGCGGCCGTCGTCGGTGACATTGCCGCAGTTGAGCACCGCCAGGGCGCAGCAGCGCAGCAGGTCGTGGAGGCCGGCGCGGGAGGTGTCGCGCAGGCGATTGACCTCGTGCTGAGAGAGCACCTCGAGGCTGCCTTCCGGCGAGATGATGGTGGAAATGGTCTCTGGCATACGGCGTTCCTTGTCTAGCGATCAGGCAGCGCTGCCGGCGACTCGGCAGCATGTCATGAAATGCTACCATGAGCGGCGCGCCGGCCGCAGCGCTGCGGCGTCCAACGCGATCTGATAACATCATTCGCCAGTGGCCGTTCCGATTCCCCCTCTGCCCATGAGTGCTGCGCCGCCCCATGTTCAATGCCCAATACTTTCGCACCTTCATCACCCTGGTGGAGACCGGTAGCTTCACCCACACGGCGCGGCGCCTGGAGATGACCCAGCCGGGGGTCAGTCAGCACATTCGCAAGCTCGAGCAGTATCTGGGCAAGCCGTTACTCAATCGGCACGGCCGGCGCTTCACCTTGACCGACAGCGGTCGCCGCGCCTATGAGTACGCCATCAAGCTGTTCGCCGAGCACGAGCATTTTCGTCATTCGCTGGACAATGACTCGCTGGACTCCGGCGAGTGTCGCCTGGCCTCGCCCGGCAGCGTGGGGTTGATGCTGTATCCCTTCCTGCTCGGCTATCAGCAGATGTATCCCGGGCTGACGATCAGCTACAGCTTCGCCTTCAACTACGAGATCGTCCAAGACGTGCTGGCCGGGCGCTACGACCTGGGCATCGTCACCGACCTGGTCAAGCACGCCGACCTGCAGGTAGAGCCGTGGCACCAGGAGCCGCTGTGTCTGGTGGTGCCGGCGGACTTCACCGGCACCTCGCTCAACGACCTCACGGGGCTGGGCTTCATCAGCTACTCCGACGGCATCCAGCATGCCGCCCAACTGCTCAAGGCCAACTTCGCCGACGAGTTCCGCAGCATCAACCGCTTTCCCCAGCAGGGCTATACCAACGAGGTGTCGATGGTGCTAGACGCGGTGGCCCGCGGATTGGGGTTCACGGTGGTGCCGCGCCTGGTGCTCGAGACCTCGCCCTGGCAGCGCCAGGTCAAGGCGCTGACGCTGACGCAGCCGGTCCACGAGACGTTCTACGTGGTCACCCCCGGCGGGTCCGAAATGCCGCGGCGCTATGCGCGGCTGCTGGAGGGCTTTCGCGAGCAGCGGCGCCAGGCGCTCTACGGCTACACCGAGGAGCCGAGCTTCGGCTGACACGCGCTTTAGCGCTGCCTGAACGCATACGCCCCGGCCATCTGGCCGGGGCGTATGCGTTGCACGGGGCGCGATTGTGGCTCAGTCGCGGTACTCGTCGATGCTCGGGCACGAGCAGATCAACTGGCGGTCGCCGTGGACGTTGTCGACCCGGTTGACCGCCGGCCACACCTTGGCGGCCTTGACCGCCGCGGAGGGGAAGGCGCCCAGCTCGCGGGAGTAGCCGCGGGCCCAGTCGGCGTCCATCAGGTCGGCCATGGTGTGAGGGGCGTGCACCAGGGGGTTGTCATCCGCCGGCCAGTCGCCGCTTTCGACCTTGGCGATCTCCTCGCGGATGGCAATCATGGCATCGCAGAAGCGGTCGATCTCGTAGCGCGACTCCGACTCGGTGGGCTCGACCATCAGCGTGCCAGGCACCGGGAAGGACATGGTCGGGGCGTGGAAGCCGTAGTCCATCAGCCGCTTGGCGATATCCTCTTCGCTGATGCCCGAGCTGGCCTTGAGCGGGCGAATATCGATGATGCACTCGTGGGCCACGGTGCCGTTGACGCCGCGATACAGCACCGGGTAGTGGCCGTCGAGGCGCTTGGCGACGTAGTTGGCGTTGAGGATCGCCAGCTCGGTGGCTTCGCGCAGCCCGCGGGCGCCCATCATCTTGATATAGGCCCAGGAGATCGGCAGGATCGAGGCGCTGCCGAAGGCGGCCGCCGAGACCGCGCCACACTCGGCGTTGACGCCGGCGATCGGCGTCACCACGTGGTTGGAGACGAACGGCGCCAGGTGGGCCTTGACGCCGATCGGGCCCATGCCCGGGCCGCCGCCGCCGTGGGGGATGCAGAACGTCTTGTGCAGGTTGAGGTGGCTGACGTCGGCGCCGAAGTCGCCGGGGCGGGTCAGGCCGACCTGGGCGTTCATGTTGGCGCCATCCACGTAGACCTGGCCGCCGTGGTCGTGAACGATCTGGCAGGCCTCGCGCACGCCCTCCTCGAATACCCCGTGAGTCGAGGGGTAGGTGAGCATGATCGCCGACAGGGCGTCGCTATGCTGCTCGGCCTTGGCGCGTAGATCGGCGAGGTCGATATTGCCGTCGCTGTCGCACTCGACCACCACCACCTTCATCTGTGCCATGGCCGCCGAGGCGGGGTTGGTGCCGTGGGCCGAGCTGGGGATCAGACAGATGTCGCGATGGCCCTGGCCCTCGGCGGCCTGGTAGCGGCGAATCGCCACCAGCCCGGCGTATTCGCCCTGGGCGCCGGAGTTGGGCTGCATCGAGATATGGTCGTAGCCGGTGATCTCGACCAGGAAGGCCGCCAGCTCGTCGATCATCTGCTTGTAGCCGACCACTTGGTCGTGGGGCGCGAACGGATGGATCTGGCCGAACTCCGGCCAGGTGATGGGGATCATCTCGCTGGTGGCGTTGAGCTTCATGGTGCAGGAGCCCAGCGGGATCATCGCATGGGTCAGCGACAGGTCCTTGTTTTCCAGCCGCTTGAGGTAGCGCAGCATCTCGGTCTCGCTGCGGTAGCGCTGGAAGGTGGGGTGCTGCAGGAAGTCCGAGTCGCGGCGACAGGCGCTCGGGATGCCGCTGCTGCCGGCGCTGACGATGGCCTCGTCCAGGGCGGTGACCGACAGGCCGTGCTCCTCGCCGATCAGCACGTCGAACAGCACGTCGAGGTCGTGGGCGGTGGTGGTCTCGTCGAGACTGACGCCGATGTCGCCACCCTCGAAGTAGCGCAGGTTGATCTCGTGGGTCATGGCGCGGCCGTGCACCTTGCCCGCGTCGATACCGGTCAGGCGCAGGGTGTCGAACCAGCTGTAGTGGGCCAGGCGGATGCCCTTGTGTTGCAGGCCCTCGGCGAGGATGGTGGTCAGCCGATGGATGCGCGTGGCGATGGTGCGCAGCCCCTCGGCGCCGTGGTAGACGGCGTAGAAGCCGGCGATATTGGCCAGCAGCGCCTGGGCGGTGCAGATATTGGAGGTGGCCTTCTCGCGGCGGATGTGCTGCTCGCGGGTCTGCATCGCCATGCGCAGCGCCTGCTGGCCGCGGGCGTCCTTGGAGACGCCGATGATGCGCCCCGGAATCGAGCGCTTGAGCTTGTCGGTGGTGGCGAAGAACGCCGCGTGGGGTCCGCCGAAGCCCATCGGCACGCCGAAACGCTGGGTGTTGCCGACCACGATATCGGCGCCCAGCGCGCCGGGCTCCTTGAGCAGCACCAGGCTCATGATGTCGGCCGCCACGCAGGTCATGATGCCGCGCTCGCGGGCCGCGCCGAGCAGGCCGCCAAGGTCGCGGACCTCGCCGCTCTGGCCCGGGTACTGCAGCAGTGCACCGAATACCTCGTGGCTGGCCAGCTCATCTGCCGGCGCCACGATCAGTTCGAAGCCGAAGTAGTGGGCGCGGGTACGCACCACGTCGAGGGTCTGGGGCAGCACGTCATCGGCGACGAAGAACGCCTTGCTCTTGGCCTTCTTGTTGGCGCGCTGGCACAGCGCCATGGCTTCGGCCGCGGCGGTGGCCTCATCCAGCAGCGAGGCGTTGGCCAGCTCCATGCCGGTGAGGTCCATGACGGTCTGCTGGAAGTTGAGCAGGCCTTCCAGTCGGCCCTGGGCGATCTCCGGCTGGTAGGGCGTGTAGGCGGTGTACCAGCCCGGGTTCTCCAGCACGTTACGCTGGATGACCGCCGGGACGTGGGTGTTGTGGTAGCCCTGACCGATATAGGTCTTGAAGACCTTGTTCTGGCGCGCCAGCCGTTTCAGATAGTCGAGCGCCTCGGCCTCGGTGCGCGGCCCCTCGAGGGACAGCTCGCGGCCCAGGCGGATGCCGGCGGGTACGGTCTGCTCGATCAGCGTGGCGATGCTGTCGATGCCGAGGGTGGCGAGCATCTGGTCGACATCGTCGGCGCTGGGCCCGTTGTGACGATGAATGAAGGCGTCGTGTCCGGCCAGGTCGGCCAGGCGTCGGGTCTCGGTAGCCATGAAACACCTGTCAGGGTAGTCGGGCGGTCAGTCCCGGGAAAAGAAAAGGGGCGAGGCCGGGTCGTTCACGACCCGGCCGAAAGTCGTTCAGTCTTCTGCGTCGACCACTGCGCCATACGCCTCGGCATCGAGCAGGCCGGCGAGGGCGTCGCTGTCGCTGAGCTTGAGCTTGGCGATCCAGCCGTCTTCGTAGGGCGATTCGTTGACGGTCTCGGGGGCATCTTCGAGGTTCTCGTTGACGGCCACTACCTCGCCGCCAAGCGGCGCGTAGAGGTCCGAGGCGGCCTTGACCGACTCGATCACGCCGAACTCCTCGCCGCTGGCAAGCTCCTGGCCGACTTCCGGCAGCTCGACGAAGACCACGTCGCCAAGCGCCTGCTGGGCGTGATCGGTGATACCCAGGGTGACGGTGCCGTCACCGTTGTCGAGTACCCACTCGTGGCTCTTGGTGTAACGCAGGTTGGACGGGATAGCACTCATAGTGTTTTTCCTATACGAAAAGGTTTTCTGAATCAGGGAATCGTACCGCCATTTACGCGCGATGGCGAGTCTCTGCCGCACTGACCGCTCTGACAGGTTGGCCGCTGGCGCGTCTCTCGTCCAGCCCTGCGCGGGGGGCGGCCCTCGACTACGCTAATAGCCAGCGTCTTGCCGCGGTCCATGCTGGTTGGCCGGGGCTGGTGCGTGGCAGCGGGCCGCTTGCGGTGCCCGACGGGTCGCAGTAAGCTGCGCCGAGTTTCGTATCGGAAAATTATTTCTTCGTTTGGGCGGGATGCTTGGTGCGTGGCGATGAATGGCCGCTATTGTCGCATTCCAACAACTCGATGGTCTGCTGTTGTAGAGCCTGGGTGGGGTTATCCGCTATGGTTAGCCCATTCGACCACGGGGACGGCCTTGTCCTCCTCCCTCGCGGTTGAGGACAGGTGTCTGGCGCGGCGATCAGGTCAGCGGCGTCGGGGCACAACAATAACGCACCAGGATTGAAAGGAACGACCATGGAAACCTTGACCAGTCTCTTTACCGCCATCAACGGCGTGGTATGGGGCCCGTTGATGTTGATACTGCTACTGGGGGTGGGCCTCTACCTCCAGCTGGGCCTCAAGTTCATGCCGATCCGCAAGCTCGGCATGGGCTTCAGCCTGCTGTGGCAGGGACGCGACAAGCCCGGCGCGGACACGTCCGACAAGCACGGCGAAATCTCGCCCTTCAATGCGCTGATGACGGCACTGTCGGCCACCATCGGTACCGGTAATATTGCCGGCGTGGCGACCGCGATTGCGCTGGGTGGGCCCGGCGCGGTGTTCTGGATGTGGATCACGGCACTGGTCGGCATGGCCACCAAGTTTGCCGAGGCGGTGCTGGCGGTGCGCTATCGCGAGACCGACAGTACCGGCAACCATGTCGGCGGGCCGATGTTCTATATCAAGAATGGCCTGGGCAAGAAGTGGATGTGGCTGGGCGGTGCCTTCGCCTTCTTCGGCGCCGTGGCTGCATTCGGCATCGGCAACACCGTGCAGTCCAACTCGGTGGCCGACGCCCTCGATTCCACCTTCGGCCTGCCGCACTGGATCACCGGGGTGGTGATCATGGTGCTGGCCGGGGCGGTGATCCTCGGCGGCATCAAGCGCATCGCCAAGGTGGCCGGCAAGCTGGTGCCGATCATGGCGATTGCCTACATCACCGCCGGTATCGTGGTGCTGATCATCAATGCCAGCGAGATCGGCAGCGCCTTCAGCATGATCTTCTACTACGCCTTCAACCCGCATGCGGCGATGGGCGGCTTTGCCGGGGCGGCGGTGATGGCGGCGATCCGCTTCGGCGTGGCGCGCGGCATCTTCTCCAACGAGGCCGGCCTGGGTAGCGCGCCGATTGCCCACGCCGCCGCCAAGACCAAGAACCCGGTGCGCCAGGGCCTGATCGCCATGCTCGGTACCTTCATCGATACCATCATCGTGTGCACCATCACCGCGCTGGTGATCCTGACCTCCACGGTATGGATCGACGGCGAGGCCGGGGCATCGTTGACCGCGCTGTCGTTCGAGGCGGCGCTGCCTGGGGTCGGTAACCAGATCGTCTCGATCGCGCTGGCGATCTTTGCCTTCACGACCATTCTTGGCTGGTCGTTCTACGGCGAGAAGTGCTTCCAGTTCCTGTTCGGCACGCGCTCGATCATGCTCTACCGCACCCTGTTCGTGCTGGCCATCCCGCTCGGCGCCATGGCCCAGCTGGGCTTCATCTGGCTGATGGCCGATACCTTCAATGCCATGATGGCGATCCCCAACCTGATCGCGCTGGCGCTGCTGTCGCCGATGGTCTTCAAGTTGACCCGCGACTACTTCGACGGCAAGGAGGTGCTGCCGGGCGAAGATCTGCCTAAGTAACCGTAGGGCCACGCGGCACGAACCTGCCGCGTGGCCAATCCGCTAGCCACTCGCCAATGGACCGATACCATGACGCAACTCAGCAAGACGCCACTCTACGACCTGCATCTGGAACTGGGTGGCAAGATGGTGCCCTTCGCCGGCTACGAGATGCCGGTGCAGTTCCCCCTTGGGGTCAAGAAAGAGCATGAGCATACTCGCCAGGCGTGCGGCCTGTTCGATGTATCGCACATGGGTCAGGTATTGATCCATGGGCCGCGGCCCGCCGAGGCGCTGGAAACCTTGGTCTCGGCGGATATCGTCGGGTTGCCCGCCGGCATGCAGCGCTATGCGCTGTTCACTTCGGAAGAGGGCGGTATCCTCGATGACCTGATGGTGGTCAACGCCGGTGAGCATCTCTATCTGGTGGTCAATGCCGCCTGCAAGGAGCAGGACATCAGCCACCTGCGCACCGGGCTTGGTAGCGACTACCAGGTCGAGGTCGTGGATCGCGGCCTGCTCGCCCTGCAGGGGCCCGCGGCGGCCAGCGTCATGCAGCGGCTGTGCCCGGCCGCCTGCGAGATGGTGTTCATGCAGCACGGCCGCTATGAGCTCGGCGGCATTGCGGTGTGGATCAGCCGCAGTGGCTATACCGGGGAGGACGGTTTCGAGATTTCGGTGGCGGCGGAGCAGGCCGATGCACTGGCGCGCCTGCTGCTGGCCGAGGCGGAGGTAGAAGCCATCGGTTTGGGTGCCCGCGACTCGCTGCGTCTCGAGGCGGGCCTGTGCCTCTACGGGCACGATATCGACACCACCACCACACCGGTGGAGGCGGGTCTGATCTGGGCCATCGGCAAGCCTAGGCGGCGCGGCGCTGAGCGGGCCGCGGGCTTTCCGGGAGCCGATCTCATCCTGCATCAGGTCGAGGCCAAGGATCACACCCGCAAGCGGGTCGGGCTGCTCGGCGAAGGCCGGGCGCCGGTGCGCGAGGGGGCCGAGCTGTTCAGCGCCGACGACGTCAAGATCGGCGTGGTGACCTCGGGCGGCTTTGGCCCCAGCGTCGGCCAGCCGGTGGCGATGGGCTATGTCACCATCGACCAGGCCGAGGTAGGTACCCAGGTGTTTGCCGAGGTGCGCGGCAAGCGCTTGCCGATGACGGTGAGCAAGATGCCGTTCGTCAAGCCGGGCTACCATCGCGGCTGATAGCGCCTTTTTATACCGTTATCTTTAGCGCTTGCATGACGCTGTTGCGGGCCGCACGACTTGGCGTGCGGCCCGCATTTTTTAGCGTCGATGCCTAGTGGCCGACGATGATATGCCGAAAGGTCAGGCTGATGCGGATGCCATGGCCGGCCCGCGGCAGCAGCGCATGCTGTAGCTGGCGCTGCACGCCGCGCCCCATGAGCAGCAGGCTGCCGTGGGGAAGGTTGACGTTGAAGGCCGCGGCGCGTCGGTCGCGCCAGCGAAAGCGCAGCGGTCGCTCACTGCCCAGGCTGACGGCAGCGATCAACGGGTCCTGGCCCAGTTCCGGCTCGTCGTCGCTGTGCCAACCCATGCGCTCCTCACCGCTGGCATAGCGATTGAGCAGCACGCTGTTGAATCGCGGCACCTCGCCGAAGGGGCGCAGGGCATGAGCGATGCGCTCGGCCAGCCGCGCCACCTGGGGGTGCCAGGGCTCAGGCAAGAAGTCGCGGCCGGAGTAGCGATAGCGTGCCTCTGGGTCGCCCATCCACACCTGGCGGCGTGGGATCGGGTGCTCGCGGCCGAACAGCGTCAGGCTGGGCTGCTGCCAGTCGAGGTCACGGTCGAGACCAACCAGCAGCCGGTCCGCCTCGTCGGCATCCAGCCAGGCGTCTTTCCGCCACAGCGGCGGGGCATCGAGCAGTGTCTGCCAGTCGGGCGGGGTGTGCATGTGCCAAGCATGCCAGCCGCCACGCGACCTGTCATCCTGGCGCCGGCAGGCGGGCGATGCGATCCGGTCGCTTAGAGGCCGGCAGGGTGGGTGGTGCGTTCATCGCGATGCAGCATGGCAATATTCAGGATATGCAGAAAGCGCTCAGCGATCTGCGGCTGGCTCAATTGGTCGAGGGTATGGGCGACGCCGTTGATGTCGGGTGTCCATGTTTCACTGACCAGGCATACGCGCATGGGGGAGCTCCCGCGTGGTGAACTGCCCCCTAGCGTCGTGGATCAGTGTGACAGGCCATCGGCATGCCCATGACAAGGCGATGAAGATGCTGTCCTAGCGCAGCACCTTGGCGGGGTCGACCGGCTTGCCGCCGTGGCGTAGATCGAATAGCAGGTCGTGGCGCTCGGTGCTGTTGCTGTAGTCGACCTGGCACACCGGCGTGCCCTGGCTGACCGACTGTCCATCGGCGACCTTGAGCTCGCCGCACAGCGCATAGACGCTCTGCAGGTTGCCGTCGTGGTGGACGATCACCACGCGACCCAGCTGCCGCATGCTACCGGCAAAGCGCACCTGGCCGTCGGCGACGGCCTTGGCCTCGCTGCCGTTCTGGGTGGCGAGTAGCATCGGCTGCAGGGTGCCGCGGTCGTCGGGGCCGAAGCGGCGCACCACCCGATAGTCGTCCAGCGGCCACGGCCAGTTGCGGGCGCTGCCGGGCAGATCGCCGGGGTCGGGGCGCTGGGCGGCGGGTCGGCTGGGGCTGCTGCTGCCACTGCTCGCCGCCGTCCCGCTGCTGCCGGAGGTGCTGGCGCCTCCGCCCAGCGGCACCTGGATCAGTTGGCCGACCTGCAAGCGATTGGCGGGGATGCTGCTGTTGGCCGCCTGGACCCGGGCGGGATTGGTGCCGAAGCGGCGTGCGATGCCCGAGTAGGTGTCGCCGGGTCGAACCTGATAGCGATAGGGCCCTCCGGAAGGCGCGCGCTCCTGCTGGGTGGGAATCAGAAGGCGCTGGCCGACGGCCAGCCGATGTGGCTCGACCCCGGGGTTGAAGCGCGTGAGGCGCTCCAGCGGCACATCGGCACGCGCGGCAATGGCGCCCAGCGTGTCGCCACGCTGCACGGTGATCCACTGGCCGTTGATAGCGTCGATGCGCTGGGGAGACGACGAGGGGCCGGCACAGCCCGCCAGCATCCAGGCTATCAGCAGCGTCAGGACGAGGTGTCGAGGAGCTGGTCCTTTTCCTGCCACAGCGCGTTGATCCATGTGTGGAAGCGTTCCTTGTAGTCCGGGTCCTGATGGTAGTCGCCACCGGGCATCCAGGGCGGTACATCGAGGCGCCGGATATGGCAGTGGATCTGGCCCTCGCGCCCACACAGGAAGCCCCAGAAGGTCGGGTTGGGGTTGGCATAGCTCAGGGTCACGTCGAGAATGCCGCTGAGGCTATCGCCGAGCAGGCCGGCGACTTGAGCCGTACCGCCGGCCTTGGGCCGCAGCAGGTGGCGATAGGGGCTATCTTGCGCGTCGCGCTTGGCGGTTGTGAAGCGGGTGCCTTCAACGAAGTTGTAGATCGCCAGCGGCATCTGGCGAGCCCGCTCGCACATGCGCTGGGTGGCACGGCGGTCACGCTCGGCGAGGGCCGGGTTGCGTGCCAGCTGTTCGCGGCTGTAGCGGCGCATGAACGGGTACTCGAGTGCCCACCAGGCCTGTCCCACGATGGGTATCCAGATCAGCTGCTGCTTGATGAAGAAGCGCGGCATGGGAATGCGCCGGTGCAGCGCGAACTGCAGCACGAAGATATCGGTCCAGCTGCGATGGTTGGATAGCACCAGCCACCAGCGTTGCGCCGACAAGCCGTCGGGGCGGCGTATGTCGAGCTGGGGCTTGAGCCAGCGGCGCATCCACCACAGGTTGGCGCCGATCCAGTTGAGTGCTACGGCATTGAGGCCGGCCAGCACGCGCAATTTTGCCGCCCGCCCTGGGGCGACGAGCTTCAACAGGATCAGTACGAACAGTGGGATGCCCCAGAACAGCGTGGTCGCGATCATCAGGCATGCGCTGACGAGCCCCTTCAGGGTCGGCATGGAGGGTCTCCGGAGCGGCGATAACAAGACAATCCTACTGCAAGACCAACGGCATGCCCAGTATGCGCGGGTCGCCAGCATGATTCGTGTCATTGTCCAGGCATGAGATGTCTAGCGCAGAATGATGACGGTCAAATGTCGAAAAACTGACCATCTTGAGAAGAGGGTCAGTGGGATCGCGCTCGTCGGCGATTGTGCAGCGGCTTTGCACAGCGTTATCCACAGGAAATGTGCATAACCCGGCCGCTGAATCAGGCGATCTCGCAGCGCGTATGCTGGGGTAGCAGGTGCTCGGCGGCACGCTCGGAAGGGTTGGGCAGGCATTTCTGAACCAGTGCCAGGCCGCCCAGGGCGATGCGGTGCTCGTCCCCGGCGGCAAATGCCAGGCGACGCGAGCAGGTCGGGTAGAAGCGGTAGTTGAGCAGCGGCGAGATCGGGAACAGCCCGTGGTGGCGATCGCTGCTGCCGATCAGGCCGGTCTGATGCAGCTGCCGGTCGAGATCGACCAGCTCGTGGCCGAGCCGCTCGCTGTCGAAGCCAGCGTGATGCAGGCGTGGCCCCATCACGGCAAGCCAGGCCGCCAGCGGGTGAGCCGACTCTAGCTGCTGGAACGTCGGCCAGTCGGGCATTGGCCAGGGGCGTCCGCGGCACAGCAGATTCTGGCCGCGACAGTCGTCGGGATGGGCGCTGTCGACCAGCCCTTTGAGGGTATGGCGTGCGTCTCGCGGCAGGGTGTTCAGCTGTAGTTCACAGACCACCAGCCAGGCACCGTCGTCGGGCGCAGCGAGCAGCGTGGCGAGCAGGCCGCGGTCGGCCATGGCGTAGCGCTCTACCGGGCGATAGCCGAAGTGTTGCAGGGTGGGCAGCAGCGCGCTGGCAGCATAGCGACCGTGATTCAGCGTCAGCAGTGCCAGGTATTCGGCAGGCGCATCGATGGGCCATACTCGCAGCGCGCCAAGCTCGGGGTGGAGATGGATATAGTCCAGCCACAGCTGTTGTAGGAATTCCTGGCGCTGCATGGTGTGCTTGCCTCCCGCCCGTGGGCCTGCGTTTGAGCTGAGTATAGGCAGGCGGCGAGGGGTGGCTTTCAACGCGGCAAAGACGCAAACGCCCGGCATTGCCGGGCGCAGATGATCACGCTGGATGCACGCGACGCTCAGTGAGCGGCGGTTTCCGGCATCAGCTCGTTGTCCTTTGCATAGCGGTCGAATTCGGTGAAGCCACCGATATGGGTTTGATCGATGAAGATCTGCGGCACGGTATCTACCGGCTTGCCGATGGTCTTCTCCATGTCGGCCTTGGTGATGCCCTCTTCATGGATGTCGACGTAGCGGTAGCCGCCAATGGCACCGATGTCGCTGAGCTTGTCGGCGAGCTCCTTGGCGCGTACGCAGAACGGGCAGCCGGGACGGCCGAAGATCACGACGAACATAGGGGGGACTCCTTGCAATGCAATATGAGATATTTAAAAACTACTAGAGAGCTGGCCGCTATTGTTTCGCAACTCGCGACCAGATGCCAATAGCGGTGCACTACGCAGGCGATGATGGGCCGCTATGTCCGCCTTCAGCGCCCCTCGTCGGCATGCTTGAGCAGCTCGCACAGCGGGCGATGGATGGCCTGGCTGGTCACTACGATGTTCTCGCCGTAGAGATCGCTGGGGATTCCGCCGGGCGGTGCGTAGAGGTGCCCGGTTCGGGCGCCGGCTTCGCGGGCGATCAGCACCCCGGCGGCAAAGTCCCAGGGTGATACGCTTTCATAGTAGGCGTCGAGCCGGCCGCAGGCGACGTCGCACAGGTCGAGGGCCGCCGCACCGTTGCGGCGGATGTCCTGGCACTCGCCGAGTACCGCTTGCAGCCGACGCAGCAGCGGCGGGCGCGACTCGCGGCGATAGGGGAAGCCGGTGGCCACCAGCGCGCGGTTCAGGTCGTCGCAGCGGCTGGCGCGAATCGGTTCGCCATTGCGCCAGGCGCCTTCGCCGCGCAGCGCGCTGAACGTTTCGCCGAGGAAGGGGGCGTGGACGACGCCGAGTTGGGTCTTGCCATCCTCGCACCAGGCGATGGAGACCGCGACATGGGCCAATCCATGAGCAAAGTTGACGGTGCCGTCGATGGGGTCCACGACCCATAGCGGGCCGCGCTTCTCAATGGCGTCGCGTTCAGGCGATAGCTCTTCGGTGAGGCGTGCTTCGCCCGGGTAGGCACCCTCGAGGCGCTCGGCGATGCGCTGATCCACGGCCAGGTCGGTGTCGGTCACCAGCTCATGGCCGCCCTTATAGCGCTGTGCGAAGTCCTGATGACGGCGCGCCTCCAGGATCATGCGGCCGGCGTCGTGGGCGATCTCGATGGCGGCATCGAGACGGGAAGCGAGAGGCATGGGCGACTCCTGAGGCATTGCCGTCGTAAAAAGATCAGTCTACGCTGCGCGGCGGCGATGTTGCCATGATGACCGGGATGAGCACCATGCGGGCCTTGTCCGTCGAGCAGTATGCACGCTTGCAGCAGCTGGCGCGGGCCTATCAGCACCGCTGCGCTGCCAGCATCAAGCGCCACCCCGGGCGCAACCCGCGGCTGGCGGTCGACCTGCTGTGCTTTCAGCCGCTGCCCGATAGCCATGAGCTGGTCGGGGCCTTGATCACGCCGATCTCGCTGTCGCTGGCGGTGGTCAACGCCACCCCCACTGCCCTGCGTGACGACATGCCGCGGCGCTGGCTGGCGCTGCCCGGCGGCGAGTATCCGCTCGATCCGCTGGCGCTGGGCGACAGTGACGGCCTCTGGCAGTGTCCGCTGCTCGACGATCTCGCTGACCTCGAGTCGCTCCACGACGCCAATCGGCTGGCCCAGCACATGATCGAGCGGGTGCTGGGCGAGCCCTAGCGGCGCACCGGGCGCTTCTGCAGCTTGCGCTGCAGGGTGCGGCGGTGCATGCCCAGGGCCCGGGCGGTGGCCGAGATATTGCCGTCGTGTTCCTGCAGTACCTTCTGGATGTGTTCCCAGGTCACGCGGTTGATCGACGGGGGGTTGTCGGCCAGCTCGGTGTTGGGGTCGCCGTCCTGCTTGTCGAGGGCGGCGAGGATCTCATCGGCATCGGCCGGCTTGCACAGGTAGTTGACCGCGCCCAGTTTGATAGCCTCGACGGCGGTGGCGATGCTCGAATAGCCGGTCAATACCACCACCCGACAGCCGGGCACCGCCTCGAGCAGCTCGGGCAGCAGCTTGAGACCGGAGGAGTGCTCCAGCTTGAGGTCCAGGGTGGCGATCTCGGGCTGCAGGCGGTGGGCCAGGATCAGCGCCTGCTCGGCGTCGATGGCCACCTCGACCTCGAAGCCGCGGCGTGTCATGGCGCGCTGCATGACGTGGCAGAACATCTCGTCATCGTCGATGATCAGCAGGCGTTGCGGTTGCTCGTGCATGCGCTTTCCTCGTGACGCGTGGTGCAGTGGCACCCCTAGCCTTGACTGGTATCCAGGCGCGGGAGTTTCACTTCGGTGAGGGTGCCACCCTCTTCATGGTTGTAGAGGCTGACGCCACCACCGAAGCGGTTGATGGTGGCGTGGGTCAGGAACAGCCCGATCCCCATGCCCTTGCTCTTGGTCGAGACGAAGGTATCGCCGAGCTGGTCGGCGATCGACATCGCCACGCCCGGCCCATGATCGCGAATGTCGATGATGACTTCGTCACTGTCCCAGTCGAGGCTGATGGCGATCTGCTCGGGGTTGGCGTCGGCGGCGTTGTTGAGCAGGTTCATCAGCGCCTGCTCGAGGGTAGCATCCACCGCCAGGGTAGGCATGCCGCGCCGTTCGGCGATGTCGAGGCGGTGGCTGACGTCGGGCCGCAGCACCAGCCAGCGCTGCACGACCTGGGCCAGCCACTCGCCGGCGGGGCGCTGTTCGGGCTCGGCCAGGCGCCGCCGGTCGGCGTTGGCCACCAGGTGCTGCAGCCGTGACTTGCAGGTGTCGACCTGCTGGCGCAGCAGGTCGATATCGGCGCACAGCGGGTCGTTGTCGCCGGCTTCGTCGCGCATCTCCTTGAGCAGCACTGCCATGGTCGACAGCGGCGTGCCGAGCTCATGGGCGGTGCCGGCGGCCTGGGTGGCCACCGCCAGCACCTGCTCGTTGCGTAGCGCGGCCTCGCGGGTGCGGGACAGGGTCTGGTCGCGTCGCCGCAGCGCGTGAGCCATCTTGTAGATGAAGAAGGTCACCAGTCCCGCCGAGAGGCCGAAGTTGAGCCACATGCCGAGCACGTGGAGGCTGATCGAGCCGACGATGATGCCGTGGCTGAGTTGCGGCACCGGCTCGAAGAACAGCATCAGAAAGGTGTATCCCGCCATCGAGGCGCTGGCGATCAGCCAGGCGAAGCGCCATGGCAGGGTCGCGGCGGCGATGGTGATCGGCACCAGGTAGTAGGTGATGAAGGGGTTGGTGGAGCCGCCGGTGAAATAGAACAGCAGCGTCAGCCCGGCGACATCGGCCAGCAGGTGGAACAGGTACTCGGTGTCGGTGACCGCCCGCGGTCGACCCAGCCGCCACCAGGTGGCGACGTTTATCAGGCCCATGGCGACGATGACGCAGATGACGGGGACCACGCGCAGCTGGAAACCGATGACCTCGATGCCGAAGATGATCGCCGCCAGGAAGCCGGTCCAGGTGATACCGCGCACGATGGTCAGGCGTACCAGGTTACGATTGGGCGTCGATAGCGGCAGGGGTAGGGCGGGGTGCATGGGCGCTCCGGAGATTTCTTGGCGCCATGATACCCCATCGCTGCGACAAGCTCAGCCGTCGTGACGGCTTGAGCCCCTACTTTCAAGGGCCTAGACTCGCTAGACAGACCATGGAAAAGGAGCGTCAGGATGCGCGACGAACGGATTTCCCAGGCCGAACTGATCGAACGACTGCACTGCTGCATGGCCGGCGAGCGCGTGGTGGTGGTCACCGCCGAGGCGCGCTATCCGGCCAGGGTGCAGCATATCGGGGCGACGGGGCTCAAGGTGATTCCCGAGCCCGAGCTGGAGGGCAGCCACGGGGCCCCCGGTGACCTGGAGGGGCACATGGTGTCCTTCGGCGACGTCGAGTCGCTGGAGCTCGACGGGGTGCGCTACCTGCGCGACGGCTAGCGGGCCGGCAGGATGCGAGGTGGTGGCGGGATGCGCTATCATGCGCGCCACTATGCCGCCCGCCAGCTGGGCGGCCGCTCATTCGTCATCAGGGCCGACCATGCCAGACACCGACATTGCTCGCCAAGCCGAGCTGCGCCGCACGTTCGCCATCATTTCGCACCCCGATGCGGGCAAGACCACCATCACCGAGAAACTGCTGCTGTTCGGCAATGCCATCCAGCTGGCCGGGTCGGTGAAGAGCAAGCGTGCCGAGCGCCACGCCACGTCCGACTGGATGAAGATGGAGCAGGAGCGCGGCATCTCGGTGACCACCTCGGTGATGCAGTTCCCCTACAGCGGACGCATCGTCAATTTGCTCGACACCCCGGGGCACGAAGACTTCTCCGAAGACACCTACCGCACTCTCACCGCGGTGGACTCGGCGCTGATGGTGATCGACGGCGCCAAGGGTGTCGAGGACCGCACCATCAAGCTGATGGAGGTGTGCCGCCTGCGCACCACGCCGATCCTGACCTTCATCAACAAGATGGACCGCGATATCCGCGACCCCATCGAGGTGATGGACGAGGTCGAAACGGTGCTCAATATCCAGTGCGCACCGATGACCTGGCCGATCGGCATGGGCCGTCACTTCAAGGGCGTCTATCACCTCTACAACGACGTCATTCACCTCTATACCCAGGGCCAGGGCAGCCGGATTCCCGATGACAAGCGCATTGAGGGGCTCGACAACCCCCAGGTCGATGAGGTGCTTGGCGCCGACCAGGCCGAGGAGCTGCGCATGGAGGTCGAGCTGGTGCGCGGTGCCTCCCACGCATTCGATCTCGATGCCTATCGCCGCGGCGAGCTGACGCCGGTCTACTTCGGCACCGCCATGGGTAACTTCGGCGTGCGTGAGATGCTCGACGGCTTCGTCGAGTACGCCCCGGCGCCGCAGCCGCGTGAGACCGACACCCGCGACGTCAGCGCAGACGACGAGCGCTTTACCGGCTTCGTTTTCAAGATCCAGGCCAACATGGATCCCAAACACCGCGACCGGGTGGCCTTCCTGAGGGTCTGCTCCGGCAAGTACGACAAGAACATGAAGATGCGCCACGTGCGCATCGGCAAGGACGTCAAGATCGCCGATGCGTTGACCTTCATGGCCTCGGACCGGTCCCAGGTCGAAGAAGCCTGGCCCGGCGACATCATCGGCCTGCACAACCACGGCACCATCCAGATCGGCGATACCTTTACCGTCGGCGAGAGCATGCGCTTCACCGGGATTCCGCACTTCGCGCCGGAGCTGTTCAAGCGCGTGCAGCTCAAGGACCCGCTGAAGATGAAGGCGCTGCAGAAGGGCCTGCAGCAGCTCTCGGAGGAGGGTGCGACCCAGGTCTTCATGCCACTGGATAACAACGACCTGATCGTCGGGGCGGTGGGGTCGCTGCAGTTCGACGTGGTCGCCCACCGACTCAAAGAGGAGTACAAGGTCGACTGTGTCTACCAGGCGGTCAACGTGCAGACCGCGCGCTGGATCTACTGCGACGATGCCAAGATGCTCGACGAGTTCAAGCGCAAGGCGAGCGCCAACCTGGCGCTGGACGGCGGCGGCTACCTGACCTATATCGCTCCCACGCGAGTCAATCTGCAGATGACCCAGGAGCGCTGGCCGGATATTCGCTTTGCCGCGACAAGGGAGCACTGAGCCTCAAGCGCCCAGCGCCGAGTATGAAGCGAGCTGTGCCAGCCGGCGCTTGGCATATGCATAAGCGAACCTCATTCTTCAGGGATGAAGAATGGAGCGCCCAGGGATGGGTTTACAGCGTGTGAGCGTTGCATGTGCCAAGATCAGCCGGCTCCGCCACCCCTGGCCGCGGCCTAATGCCTGCCAGCAGAGACGTTAGCCATGCTAATAGACGCCCACTGCCATCTGGATTTCCCCGACTTCGATGCCGACCGCGAGGCGGTGTTCGCACGGGCCAGGGCAGCAGGCGTGGCTGCCTTCGTGGTGCCGGGCACCACCCGCGCCCGCTGGCCGGACGTGCTGGTGCTGGGGCGCCGCGACGATGTCTCGGTGTGCCTGGGGCTGCACCCCTATTTTATCGACCAGCACGGCGGCGATGACCTGCAGGCCCTGGACGACGCGCTGGCGGCCAACCCCCAGGTGGTAGCGGTGGGCGAATGCGGGATCGATGCGCGCTTCGGCGAGAGCTGGGACGCTCAGTGGCCGCTGTTCGATGCCCAAGTGCGCCTGGCCAAACGCCATGGGCTGCCGCTGGTGATCCACTGCGTGCGCGCCAACGACCGGCTCGCCAAGCGGCTGCGTCAGTTGGCTCCGCCTGACGGTGGGCTGATTCACGGCTTTGCCGGTTCCCCCGAGCAGGCGCTGGCCTTCATCGAACTCGGCTTCGTGGTCGGGCTGGGCGGCGCGCTCACCCATCCGCGAGCCAAGCGCCTGCAGCGCGCCGTTGCCGCGCTGCCCGACGAGGGCTATGTGCTGGAGACGGACAGCCCCGATATGCCGCTGGCCAGCCACCGGGGAGAGCGCAACGAGCCGGCACGTGTGGCCGAGGTGTGCCGGCAGGTAGCGGCACTGAGAGGCGAGGACGTCGAGCAGGTGGCCGCGGCCAGCAGCGCTACTGCGCAGCGGCTATTCGGTACGGCCTCAGGAGGCCGCGAATAGCGTCTCGGGGTCGAGGCGTTCCAGCGCGTAGGGCAGCTCCTGTGGCGCGCACTGCCGGCCAGCGACCGTCAGCGGCTCGGCCAGCTCGCGGGTGCTGAGCACGGCCAGCAGCTCGATTCGGCCATGCGCATCGAACTCGGCGGCGATCACATCCCCCTGGCGCTTGCCGTTGGCATCTTCCACGCCGTCGCCGGGCGCCGGCAGCGCATCCCCATCACACCGCAGGCGTGACAGGCGCTTCTTGACCTGGCCGCGGAAGTGGGCCCTGGCCACTACCTCCTGGCCGGTGTAGCAGCCTTTCTTGAAACTGATGCCACCCAAGGCTTCCCAGTTGAACATCTGCGGCAGATAGGCGTCCTGCTGGGGCTCACCGACCCATGCCAGCCCGGCCTGGATGTCCTGCAGGCACCACGCGGCATTGCCTACCGGTGTCGCCGTGGTCGAGAGCCTCTGCCACAGGGCGGTCATCTCCTCTTGGGGTGCGATCAGCATCAAGCGCGGCGCTGGCCCCGGATGGCACAGCACTTGCTGCACCGAGTCACCTGTGTGATGCCACGGCAGGGGCGCGGCCAGGCCCGTCTCTGCCTCTACCCGTGCCGGTGCCGCGTCGCCCATGACACCGACCAGCGCTAGGTCGTCGCGGGCACTGAGGGTGACCTGGTAGAAGGGGGCGAACTTGCCGAGATGCGACTGGAGCGCGGCGATCCGCTCCACCGGCATGACCAACCATAGCCGCTCGGCGTCGATGCGCAGCAGCTGGGCGCTGGCCAGCATCCTGCCCTTGGGCGTGCAAAAACACGTCAAGGGCGCGGCGCGGCCGTTGGCGTGCTCGACCTGGGCGCTGGTTTGCCCCTGCAGGAAGCGCGTTCCCCCCTGACCGTGCACCTCCAGTACCCCGAGATGCACGAGCGGTGTGATGGTCGTCTGCTCGGACGGCAGTGCGCGATCGGCTTGCGTTGCAAAGGTGACGCGCTGCGGGCCACAGGCAGTGGCGCCTTGGTGCTGGCTCCAGTCAAGCATGGCAACTCCAGGAAGGGTGACGAACAGGCAGTGGTGCAAAGAATGATCTGGACTCTCAATGGGGGCGGCGCCCGATGATTCAAGTCCGGTGCTGCCTCGGCATGTTAGACTGTCACGTTAATCGAGACGATTGCGGAGAGCGTGCCATGGCGCAGATATCGCTGACATTCGAGGGCGTCGACGACGCTGAGCTGATCAACCGGATTACCACCGCGTTGATGATGGTGGAGGGCGTCGAGAGCGCCGAAGTCGGACGTCACGGCGCCGACGTCGAGGGCCGGGTGCGTCGCGAGGTGCTGGTCGAGGCGCTGGCGCCGCTCAAGGTCAAGGTGCGCTGATGACCATTACCGTAATCAGTCAGCAAGCCGGCACGCTGCGCCAGCGGGTGGAACTCGAGGGCTTCGACGACCTCTATGTAGACGCGCCGCGTATCGTCGGTGGCGAGGAGAGCGCGCCGGACCCCCACGACTACTTCGATCTGTCGCTGGGCGCCTGCAAGGCGATCACCGCGCAGATGTATGCCCAGCGCAAGGGCTGGGCGCTGAGTGGGGTGACGGCGGTGGTCAGTCGCGACGAGCGCGATGAGCGGCGTGGCATCTACCGACTCGAGGTCGCCTTGACTTTCCACGGGGTCGACGATGCCGAGCGTCTGGCGAGGCTCACCGAGATCAGCGACCGCTGCCCGATCCACCGGCTGATGACCAGCGCTACGGTGGAGATCACCACGCGTCAGGGCTGACGCATTTATACCGTTATCTTTCATCAGGGTTGCCCGTCATGCAGAAACGCTTCGAGCTGACATCCAAGTTCCAGCCGGCCGGTGATCAGCCGAAAGCGATCGACGCCCTGGTCACCGGGCTGGACGCGGGATTGACGCACCAGACGCTGCTCGGCGTCACCGGCTCCGGCAAGACCTTCACCATGGCCAATGTGGTCCAGCGCTTGCAGCGTCCCACCATCGTCATGGCACCCAACAAGACCCTGGCGGCGCAGCTCTACGGCGAGTTCAAGTCGTTCTTTCCCGACAACGCCGTGGAGTATTTCGTCTCCTACTACGACTACTACCAGCCGGAAGCCTATGTGCCGTCGTCGGACACCTTCATCGAGAAGGATGCCTCGATCAACGATCATATCGAGCAGATGCGACTCTCGGCGACCAAGGCACTGCTCGAGCGTCGCGATGCGCTGATCGTGGTCTCGGTGTCGGCGATCTACGGCCTGGGCGATCCCGAGCAGTACTTGAAGATGCGCCTGCACGTCAATCGCGGCGAGCTGATCGACCAGCGCAAGATGCTGCGCCGTCTGGCGGAACTGCAGTACACCCGCAACGACATGGATTTCCGCCGCGGCACCTACCGGGTGCGCGGTGACGTGATCGATATATTTCCCGCAGATTCTGAAGAGGAGGCGGTGCGGGTCGAGCTGTTCGACGACGAGATCGACTCGATCAGTCTGTTCGACCCGCTGACCGGCGAGATACGCGGCAAGGTGCCGCGCATGACTATCTACCCCAAGTCGCACTATGTGACCCCGCGCCAGACGATTCTCGAGGCCGCCGAGAACATCAAGGGCGAGCTGGTCGAGCGGCTCGATTGGCTGCGAAAGCATGACAAGCTGGTCGAAGCCCAGCGTCTCGAGCAGCGCACCCTCTACGATATCGAGATGATGTTCGAGCTCGGCTACTGCAACGGCATCGAGAACTACTCTCGCTATCTCTCGGGCCGCGCCCCCGGCGAGCCACCGCCGACCTTCTTCGACTACCTTCCGCCGGATGCGCTGCTGTTCATCGATGAATCCCACGTCAGCGTTCCCCAGGTGGGCGGCATGTACAAGGGCGACCGCTCGCGCAAGGAGACCCTGGTGGAGTACGGCTTTCGCCTGCCGTCGGCACTGGATAATCGCCCGATGAAGTTCGAGGAGTGGGAGCATATCTCGCCGCAGACGATCTTCATCTCGGCCACGCCAGGGCCCTATGAGGCCGAGCATGCCGGCCAGGTGGTGGAGCAGGTGGTGCGCCCCACCGGCCTGGTCGATCCCGAGATCGAGGTGCGACCGGCGTCGACCCAGGTCGACGACCTGCTGTCGGAGATACGCCTGCGCGCCGAGGTGGGTGAGCGAGTGCTGGTGACGACTCTGACCAAACGCATGGCCGAAGACCTCACCGAGTATCTCGATGAGCACGACGTGCGGGTGCGCTACCTGCACTCCGACATCGACACCGTAGAGCGCGTCGAGATCATCCGCGACCTGCGGCTCGGCAAGTTCGATGTGCTGGTGGGCATCAACCTGCTGCGCGAAGGGCTCGACATTCCCGAAGTGTCGCTGGTGGCGATTCTGGATGCCGACAAGGAGGGCTTCCTGCGTAATGAGCGCTCGCTGATTCAGACCATCGGCCGCGCCGCGCGCAACGCCAACGGCAAGGCGATCCTCTACGGTGACCGGGTGACCGTCTCGATGCAGCGTGCCATCGACGAGACCGACCGCCGGCGTGACAAGCAGATTGCCCACAACCTGGAGCATGGCATCACCCCGACCACGGTGACGCGCTCGGTGGCCGATATCCTCGAAGCGGCGGCGGCACCCGGCTCACGCAAGAGCAAGGGCCGCAAGAGCGAGCGCAAGGTGGCCGAAGGGCAGGGCGACTATGCCGCCTCCCTCGATGCGCTGGATGCCGCGGGCCTGACCCGCGAGATCAGCCGTCTCGAGGATGCCATGTTCGAGGCTGCGCAGAACCTCGAATTCGAGGAGGCGGCGCGACTCCGCGACCGCCTTCAAGAGCACAAGGCGCGCCTGCTGGCGCTGGGCTGAGCCGATGCCGGAAGGACCCGAGATTCGGCGCGCCGCCGACCGCCTTGGCAAACTGCTGATCAACCGGCCGCTGGTCGAGGTGTGGTTCGCCTTTCCAGAGCTGCAGCAAGCAGCGGCGTCGCTGGTGGGGCAGCGCATCACTGCGGTGGACAGCTGGGGCAAGGCGCTGCTGACATATTTCGAAGATCGCCGCGTGCTCTACTCCCACAACCAGCTCTATGGGCGCTGGATGCTGCATGCTCGCGATAAGCCACCCGCGACGACGCGTAGCCTGCGGCTACGTCTCACCACCGAGACCCATGCCGCCAGCCTCTATAGCGCCTCGGATATCTCGCTGCACGACGACGCTGGGGCGCTTGCGGAACATCCCTTTCTACGCCGGCTGGGGCCGGACCTGCTGACCCATCGGGTAACGCCGGACGACGTCATGGCCCGCTTGTTGACGCCGCGCTTCCGGCGGCGGGGGCTGGGCGGTCTGCTGCTCGACCAGCACTGTTACGCCGGCATCGGCAACTATCTGCGCTCAGAGATGCTGTTCTTCGCCGGGCTGCGGCCGCAGAGACGCCCCGAGGGCCTCGCCGCGGACGAGCTGCAGCGCCTTGCCGAGGTGATGGTAGTCACCATGGCCCAGGCCTATCGCGAGGCGGGCGTGACCAATCGCCCAGCGTGGCGTGAGTCGCTGCAGCAGGCGGGGTTGCCGCGTCGCGTTTGGCGGCATGCGGTCTTCGATCGCGCCGGCGAGGCGTGTCACGCCTGCGGCGCCTTTATAGAGAAGCACAGCGTGGCATCGCGACGGCTGTACCTGTGTCCCAGCTGCCAGCGTTGAGGTGGGAGGCAATTCCCGGCCCGATAGGTCTTATACCGTTATCTTTGTTGGGCTACAAAATTACAGCCATGCTTACCTTGCAGATATCCGACTGATCGACGTTTACAGATGCGTTATAATCCGCACCGCTTGACCCTTTCCTTGCCACGGCAACCGCGCCTGACCGCAGTGCCGTGTGCCTTATGCCATAGCCAAGGAGCTAGCCGCTGATGACCCTGATCCGCCAGGATGACCTGATCCAGAGCGTCGCCGACGCCCTCCAGTACATCTCCTACTATCATCCCAAGGATTTCATCGACGCCATGCACGAGGCGTATCAGCGGGAAGAGAATCCGGCGGCCAAGGATGCCATCGCCCAGATCCTGATCAACTCGCGGATGTGCGCCCTGGGCCATCGCCCGATCTGCCAGGACACCGGCATCGTCACGGTCTTCCTGCACGTGGGTATGAACGTGCGCTGGGAAGCCGACATGAGCCTCGATGAAATGGTCAACGAGGGCGTGCGGCGCGCCTACCAGCTCCCCGATAACGTGCTGCGTGCCTCGGTGCTGGCCGACCCCGACGGTCAGCGCAAGAATACCGGCGACAATACCCCGGCGATCATTCATCACAAGATCGTGCCCGGCGACACGGTCGAGGTCCACGTGGCGGCAAAGGGCGGCGGCAGCGAGGCCAAGTCCAAGTTCGCCATGCTCAATCCCTCCGACAGCGTGGTCGACTGGGTGATGGAGCAGCTGCCCAAGATGGGTGCCGGCTGGTGCCCGCCGGGCATGCTCGGCATCGGCATTGGCGGCACCGCCGAGAAGGCCATGCTACTCGCCAAAGAATCTTTATTGGATCCCGTCGACATCCAACTGCTGCAGTCTCGCGGGGCAGGGAGTCGCGCCGAGGAACTACGCTTGGAGCTCTACAATAAAGTCAACAGCAGTGGCATTGGTGCCCAGGGATTGGGCGGGCTGACCACAGTGTTGGACATCAAGGTCAAAGACTATCCAACTCATGCGGTCAACAAGGCCATGGCGATCATTCCCAACTGTGCGGCCACCCGCCATGTACATTTTGCCCTGGATGGTGCCGGCCCTGCATCGTTACCGGTGCCCAGGCTCGAGGACTGGCCAGAGATAACCCGTGAAATTGGTGACAATGTAAAGCGTGTTAATCTTGATGGCATCAGCCCGGAGGAGGTTCAGAGCTGGCAGCCAGGTGATGTCTTGCTGCTCAACGGCAAGCTTCTGACAGGTCGTGATGCCGCTCACAAACGAATCATCGATATGATGAACAAAGGCCAGGAGCTCCCTGTGGATCTGGCTGGGCGATTTATCTACTATGTTGGTCCAGTTGATCCAGTAGGTGATGAAGTTGTAGGCCCGGCCGGCCCAACAACGTCAACCCGCATGGATAAGTTTACTCGCGATATGCTCGAGCGTGCCGGTCTCCAAGGGATGATAGGCAAGGCCGAGCGAGGTCCAGCGGCGATCGAAGCGATCCGCGATAACAAGGCTTGTTATCTAATGGCTACTGGAGGCGCGGCTTACCTGGTTTCTCAAGCGATCAAGAAGTCCCGGGTAGTAGGCTTCGAGGATCTGGGCATGGAAGCGATCTACGAGTTCGAGGTCGAGGATATGCCGGTCACGGTGGCGGTGGACAGCAGCGGCACCTCGGTCCACCAGACCGGTCCCGCCAAGTGGAAGGAGATCATCGCCGAGCGCGCCTGATACGAGCCACTCGGACGATGCCGACGCAGCCCCGCCTCTGGCGGGGCTGCCTGCGTTACGGGTATGATGGCAGCCCGATTCACGGATCAGGGAGCGTCCATGACATCCTGGCTGACGGGCCTGGCCATCTTCATGGTGCACCTGCTGGGTATTCTCTCGGCGGTGCTGGCACTGATGTCGAGCCGCACCTCACAGGGCGCGATCGCCTGGATCATCTCGCTGATCACCTTTCCCTATGCCGCCTTGCCCGCCTACTGGATCTTCGGTCGGCCGCGCTTCTACGGCTACGTCTCGGCCCGCGGTGAGCGCGATACGGTGCTGCGCCGGGTGCTGGCGCGCTACCGTGAGCAGATCGAGCCCTACCTGGCCGATGCCGGCTTTGGCGAGATTCGCGCCGTCGAACAGCTGGCCATGATGCCGCTCACCAGCGGCAACCGGGCCGAGCTGCTGATCGACGGCGAGGCCACCTTCGACAGCTTGTTTGCCGGTATCGATGCCGCCGAGGAGTATCTGCTGGTGCAGTTCTTCATCGTGCGCAACGATGCCCTGGGCCTGCAGTTCAAGGCGCATCTGGAGCGCGCCGCCGAGCGCGGCGTCAGAGTCTATTTCCTCTACGACGAAATCGGCAGCCGCAAGCTCGGAGAGGGCTACCTGAATGACCTGTTCGACGCCGGGGTGGCGGTTAGCGCCTTCAACTCGTCGCGTGGCGTGCGTCATCGGTTCCAGCTCAATTTCCGCAACCACCGCAAGGTGCTGGTGGTCGACGGCCGCGAGGGCTGGCTGGGGGGCTTCAATGTTGGCGTCGAGTATCTCGGCCAGCACCGCCGGCACGGTCCATGGCGTGATACCCACCTCAAGCTGACCGGGCCCAGCGTACTCGGCCTCCAAGAGGCCTTCTGGGAGGACTGGCACTGGGCCACCGGCGAGGTGCTGAGCCTCTCCTGGCTGCCGCTCAGTACCTGCGACGACTGCCAGAACGTGGTCATCGTCCCCTCGGGGCCGGCCGATCGCCAGGAAACCGCCAGCCTGCTGGTGCAGCAGGCGATTCACAGTGCCAAGGAGCGGCTGTGGGTCACCAGTCCCTACTTCGTACCCGATCAGGGCGTTCAGGACGCCCTGCGCCTGGCGGCCATGCGCGGCGTCGATGTGCGCGTGATGATCCCCGAACGGCCCGACCACCTGCTGGTATTCCTGTCGGCGTTCTCGTTCCTGCCCGACATGCTGCGCGCCGGCGTCAAGGTGTATCGCTACCAGCCGGGGTTCCTGCATCAAAAGGTGATGCTGATCGACGACCATAGCGCCACGGTCGGCACCATCAATCTCGACAACCGCTCGTTCCGGCTCAACTTCGAGATTACCGCCTATGTTCCGGACCGGCGCTTCGCCGCCGAGGTGCGCCTGATGCTCGAGAAGGACTTCGCCGACTGCCGACGCATCAGCTACGACGAACTCCGCGATCGTCCGCTATGGCGCAAGCTGCTGTCACGTGCGGCCTATCTGCTGTCGCCGATTCAGTAGCAGGATGCGGCATATCGTTACAGCGATTCGACGGCGTGCTTGTCGAACTCTCTTCTGCACGCTAACGTGCTGATTTTTATCCTGGCTCGCCTGTATGGTGGCCATTCAAGCTTGATTGTCGGACACGGGAGTCGCGGTGAACCTCGAAACCAAGTGGCTTGAAGACTTCGTCGCCCTGGCCAATACGCGCAGTTTCTCGGCGTCGGCACGTCAGCGCCATGTCACTCAGCCGGCCTTCAGTCGGCGGATCCGCTCGCTGGAGCAGGCGGTCGGCGTGACGCTGGTCGACCGCTCGACCACGCCGGTGGGCTTGACCCCCGAAGGCCAGCTGTTTCTGGTCACCGCGCGCAATCTGGTCGAGCAGTTGAGCGAATGCCTGGGCCACCTGCGCGGCCTGTCGATGGCCAACGAGGCGCTGGATATCGTTGCGGCGCATTCACTGGCGCTGACCTTCTACCCGCAGTGGATCTCGCGCCTGCAGCAGGGCACCGGCGAGCTGCCGACGCGCTTGATCGCCATGAACATGGGCGAGGCGATCCACGTGCTGCGCGAGGGCAACTGCGATCTGATGCTCGGCTACTACGACCCCTACGCCAGCATGCAACTCGACGCCGAGGTGTTTCCGTCGTTCTCGATCGGCCAGGTCAAGATGGTGCCGGTGTGCTTGCCCGATCGAGAGGGGGCCGCCCGCTTTCCTCTCGAGGGCAGCGAGTCGGTGCCCTTCCTCGCCTACACCCAGGGCGCCTTCCTCGGACGTAGCGTGCGCATGCTGCTCAAGAACGATCCGCTGCGCATGCGGCTGCGTACGGTCTACGAGACGGCCATGGCCGAGGGACTGAAAGGCATGATGCTGCAGGGCGCCGGCATGGCCTGGATCCCCGATTTCTGCATCCGCGAGGAGCTCAAGAGCGGCAAGCTGGTACGCGCCGGGGGCAAGGCGTGGGACATCCCCCTGGAGATCCGACTGTACCGCTGCTCGCTGGTGCACAAGCCCGGCGTCGAGAAGCTGTGGCGGCAGATGATGAAGCTGCCGCGGGACTTCCTGCAAGCCTGAGGCCGTGGCTTAGCTCGTGCCGAAGTCGGCGGGCAGGCCGAGGAAATTCTGGATGATGAAGAAGTGGTCCTCGAACAGGCTCTCGGGCTCGAGGTCGGCCAGGGCCACCCAGCGTGCGTGGTCGCCGCCCTTGACCGGCTTGAGCTGTGGCAGCTGCTGCTCCGGGCGCAGCGCGAAGTAGAAGGCTTCCGCCAGGGTGCGTCCGCGCCAGCTGCGATGAGGTTCATCGAACAACCGCTGGCCGCGCAGCGAGCCCTTGAGCACCGGTTCTGGCACCTTGAGGCGCAGCCGCTCGCGCAGCTCACGCAGGCAGGCGTCCAGCAGGCGCTCATGGGGATTGATGAAGCCGCCAGGCAGCGCCAGCAGTCCCTTGCCCGGCGCCGCGGTGCGCCTGACCAGCAGCACGTGGCCGGACTGCACCACGACCGCATTGACGGTGACGAAGATCGGCGGGTAGGGGGCCTCGGCCCAGGCGCTGCGATACTGCTCGAGCAGCTGCTGCTCCTCGATCAGGCGCTGAAAGGGCTCGTCTTCGGCGAAGCTCCCGAGCACCTCGTGCACGCTGGGCGGCAGGTCGTGGGCGGCCCCAGTAGAGAGATAATCTCCCGCCGAAGAGTGCGAACGGAACAGCCGCTCGCGGATCTGACTGGCCGAGATGCCTTCGACCAGCGGCACGCTCACCGATTCCCACTGCGGGAACAGCGACAGGTAGTAGCTGGACTGACCGCGGCTGGCACCGATCAGGCCAGTACGAGGCAGGCGCCCGTGCTGGGGGCTGGCGACATCACGCACCTTGCGCTGCACGTCGCGTACCCAGACGTCGTTGTTGTACAGGGCATCGAGCAGCGGCTCGATGTCGAGTCGCCGATTATCCTCCTCGTCGAAGCAGCTGCGCAGCATGGCCTGGCGCTCATCGAAACGCCACGGGTTACGCAGTGAGCGCGCCTGCCAGGCGGAGCCGACCAGCACGATCACCTGGCGAGCACGCTTGAGCGCCTCGTGGATCACTGCCAGGTGACCCAGGTGCGGCGGCTGGAAGCGACCGATAAAGACCAGGCAGTCGAAATCGTAGTCATGCTGCGCGTATGGTGCTTGCGGGGTCGACGCCATGCGGGCTCCGTGGGCAGGTGGGTGGGGGCATTATCCGAGCTCACCGGGTTGGCTGCAATGCGGCGTTGACCCTGCGTCTGCAGCGCTAGTCTCTGTGACGTATGCTTTAGAGCATCCTAATCACGCCTGGGAGCCTGCATGATCAAGCAGCACATCGTCTACTGGTGGCAAATCGTTCACGCCGCCATTCAGCTATGGCTGAAGCGCAACGCCTTCAGCTACGCCGGCTCGCTGGCGTTCTACACGCTGTTCTCGTTGGCACCCACGGTGATCATCGCCGTGACCGTGATCGGTGTGGTGCTGGGTGAGGACGCCGCCCAGGGCCAGATCGTCGCTCAGCTGCAGGGCACCATGGGCCCGGAGGCCGCCGGCATGATCGAGCAGGCCGTTGCCCAATCGCGCATCGAGGAGTCCGGGCTGCTGCCGACGCTGCTGGGGGTGGGGGCGCTGCTGGTCGGGGCGACCACGGTGTTTGCCCAGATGCAGTTCTCGCTGAATACCATCTGGGACGTGACCGCCAAGCCGAGCGGCAACAGCCTGCTGATCTTTCTCAAGAATCGCGTGCTGTCGCTGACCGTGGTGCTGTCGATTGGCTTCATCCTGCTGGTGTCGCTAGCATTCGGGGTAGTCCTGCGCGCAGTGATCAGCCATGCCGAGGGGCTGCTGCCGGTGTTTGGCATACTCGCGGGCAGCGCCGAGTTTCTGATTTCGCTGTTGATGATCGCCGCGCTGTTCGCGACCATCTTCAAGGTGCTGCCGGACGTGGTGCTGCGCTGGAAGGACGTGGTGGTAGGTGCCGCGGTGACTGCGGTACTGTTTGCCCTCGGCCGCTACGGCATCGCCGCCTACCTGGCCTATACCGCCACCGCCTCGACCTATGGGGCGGCAGGCTCAGTGGTGGTAATCCTGCTATGGGTCTACTACAGCTCGCTGATCCTGCTGTTCGGTGCCGCCTTCACCAAGTGCCACCTGGTGGCCCGCGGCAGGCCCATCGTGCCGCGCAACTCGGCTGTGGTGGTCCGCCATGAAGTCGATGAGTGAGGAGAGCGCGATGAGCAAATGCTGCGTCAAGGCCATGGTCGCCGGCAAGGTGCAGGGGGTCTGGTATCGCCGT
Organism: Halomonas sp. 1513; assembly: GCA_001971685.1. NCBI lineage: Bacteria > Pseudomonadati > Pseudomonadota > Gammaproteobacteria > Oceanospirillales > Halomonadaceae > Halomonas > Halomonas sp. 1513. The sequence goes on along the minus strand of CP019326.1, from coordinate 2,078,420 downwards.
TCCACCCAGGAGCAGGCCCTCCAGCACCGCGTCACCGGCCATGCCAAGAACTTGCCGGATGGGCGCGTCGAGGTGCTGCTGTGCGGCGAGAGCGGCGCCGTCAATGCGGTTGTCGAGTGGCTATGGAAGGGGCCACCCGGTGCTCGGGTGACCCACGTCGAGCTGGAAGGCGTCGAATACCGCGATCGCGATAGCTTCCAGACGCTCTAGCGCTCAGCGCAGTGTGTCGACGATCCACTGCACGACCGCCGGGCCATCGGCATTCAGGCACACCACGACCGGCGGCGTACGCGACCAGCGCGCGTCGATGAAGTCGCGCCCCTCGGGGGCGAAGAGCGTCTGCCCCTCGGCGTCACCGTCGGTCACCACCGTGAGATGGCCGCGGGCGCTGGTGAACAGTTGCGGCGCCATCAGCCAGGCCAGCGCACAGCTGTCGTGGGGGCAGCAGCCGTCGATGCCCAGCGCCTGCTGGTAGAAATCGCGGTAGAAGCCGTAGCTGCCCTTGAGCACCTTTCCGAGGCGCCCTTGGCCGGCGGCGATGGTGTCCATGTCGGCGGGAGACAGCACGCAGCGGTGCGTGGCATCGAGCCCCACCATCACCAGCGGCCAGCCGGCCGTCAGGGCGCGCGACGCGGCATGGGGGTCGTTGAACATATTTGCCTCGGCCACCGGCGTGACGTTGCCGCCCTCGCGAATCGACCCGCCCATGATTACCACCTGCTTGACCCGCTCGACGATGCCCGGGTCGAGCTGCAGGGCCGCGGCCAGGTTGCCCAGCGGGCCCACCGCCACCAGCGTCACCTCGCCGGGGCGGGCATTGACGGTGTCGACGATGAACTGTGCGGCACTGCGCGGATCGGCCTGGCCGCTCACCGCCGGTAGCTCGATGTTGCCCAGGCCGTTGGCGCCGTGGATATGCGCCGGAGCCGGATGCTTGGGCTTGACCAGGGGGGCGGCGGCGCCCTGAGCCACGGGAATCGTCTGGCCGGCCAGTTCACTGAGCAACAGCGCATTGTGGGTGGCGGTGCCGATGTCGACATTGCCGTAGGTGGTGGTCAACCCCAGCAGCTCGATGTCGGGATGGGCGAGGGCAATGGCGATTGCCTGGGCGTCATCGACGCCCGGGTCGGTATCGAAGATGATCGGAGTCGTCATGCTGCGTCCTTATGCTGGAAAGACAGTGGGTGTGGAGAGCTAGTATGCCGCGACCGCAAGCGGCGGCCAGTCGCCGAGCGCCGCCTCGACCTCGGCGGCCGGGGGGATGCTGGGCGCGGCCCCCTCGCGCTGGACGCAGAGTGCCGAGGCGGTACTGGCGCGCCGCAGGCAGGCCTCGACGTCTTCGCCGGCCTGGCGGGCGGCCATGAAATAGCCGATGAAGGTGTCACCGGCGGCGGTGGTGTCAACGGCCTCGACGCGATGCGCGGCCAAGCGCAGCTGCTGGTGCTCGCTGCGGTAGCAGACGCCACCGCTGCCCAGGGTCAATACCAACTCGGTTTCCGGTAGCCGCGCAGCCAGGGCGTCGAGTAGCTGCTCGGGCGGCGTCGACTCAGACAGGCCGACAAGGGCTGCGGCTTCGCCGCGATTGACGAACAACAGTCGGCAGCTGGCCAGCGGCAGGGCCGCGGCGACGGCGTTCATCGGTGCCGGATTGAAGGCGATCTCGAGTCCCGCCTGCTTGGCGCGGCGCAGCAGATGCTCGAGGCCGTTGCACTCGTTCTGCAGCAGCAGGCTGTCGCCGGGCCTGGTCCTGGCCAGCAGGGCATCGATCGCTTGGCTGTCGAAGCCGTGGTTGGCGCCGGGGTGCAGAATGATGGCGTTCTCGCCCTGGTCGTCGACCTGGATCAGCGCATGACCGCTGGGCTCATCGCACAGCACGGTGTCGTCGAGCCCGACCCCGGCCTGGGCGAGGATCTGCAGCGCCCAGGCATCGGCGCGTCCCACTCGCCCCCAGTGCTCGATTCGCCCGCCTGCACGGGCCATGGCCAGCGACTGGTTGGCGCCCTTGCCGCCCAGCACCTGCTGATAGCGGTGACTGGCCAGGGTCTCGCCGGGGCGCACCAGATGCGGCACCCGGTAGACGTGGTCGATGTTGATCGAACCGAAGTTATGGACAGGACGGGGCATGCGAGCTCCTTGCATGTGTGGCCGGGCGCGAGAGGCTAGCAGACGCCGCTCAGCCTGTCCTGCCGGCGCGCCAGGCGCACAGGTTATCGACCGTGAGCTTGACCACGTTGGCACGCGCCTCGGGGGTGATCCAGGCGTTATGGGGCGTGACGATGAGATTGAGCGGTTCGCCGCTGGCCGAGATCAGCGGATGCCCGTCCCGCGGGGGCTCCACCGGCAGCGAGTCGACGCCGAGGCCGCCTAGAGTGCCGTCACGCAGGGCGGCAAGCGCGGCGGCCTCATCGATGATGCCGCCGCGGGCGCAGTTGATCAGCAGGGCATCGTCCCGCATGCGTGCCAGCATCGCCGCATCGATCAGCCCGCGGGTATCGTCGGTCAGCGGGCAGTGCAGGCTGATGATGTCCGCGCTCGGCGCGAGGTCGGCGAGGCCCGGACGGCGATCATTGGCCTCATTGCCGGGACGTGCGGCGAAGGTCACCTGCATGCCGAAGGCCTCGGCGAGCTGGGCGACCCGCGAGCCGAGCTCGCCCTGGCCGACGATCACCAGCTGCTTGCCCGCCAGCTGCAGGGTGCGATGGCTCATCAGGCAGAAGATCGGGCTGTCGCCCCAGTCTCCGGCGGCAACCTCCCGCTGGTAGAGCGGCAGGCGATTGGCCAATGCCAGCATCAGCATCAGGGTGTGCTGTGCCACGCTGGCGGTGCCGTAGGCGGACACGTTCCTTACCTCGATGCCGTGACGCTCGGCAGCGGCCATGTCGATATTGTTGGTGCCGGTGGCGAGCACGCAGATCAGCTCCAGGGCCGGGAGCTGCTCGAGCAGTTCGGCGTCCAGCACCACCTTGTTGACGATGGCGATGCGTGCGCCGGCGAGCCGCTCCAGGCGCTGCTCCAGGGGAGTGATGGCGTGAACCTCGAGACTGTCGACCTGTTCGCGTAGCGGCGTCAGGTCGATGTCATCGCCGAGCGTAGCGGCATCCAGAATCACGGCTTTCATGGCGGGTCCTCGTTGTTATCGTCAGTCCGGTGGCTTGCCTTGCCCGTTAGGGGGCGCAACACGCTATACTATCGGGCTTTCGAGGCAGGCTTGGGAAGTGTGCGCCCTTGGAAAAAGCGCCACTGGCCCTATATCAGCATCCACATTGGCCGCGGTCGCCGCTGTCAGGCGATTCGCCACGGCCTCATCGCATCGTGGTCTTTCGGAGAGACTAGAACCATGCCCATCTACGAATACGAGTGCAAGGCCTGTGGCCACCGCCTGGAAAAACTGCAAAAGATCAGCGCAACGCCGCTGACGGACTGTCCGAGCTGTGAAAGCCCGGCGCTCAGCCGCCTGGTCTCGGCGGCCGGTTTCCGACTCGCCGGCGGCGGCTGGTACGAGACCGATTTCAAGTCCGGCAGCAAGAAGAACATTGCCGGCGACGGCGCTGACAGCAAGGCGTCGAGCAAGACCTCAAGCAAGGACGGTGCCGCGGCCTGAGCCGGGCGCCGTGCCTGACACTTTCGATCCATGCAACGGAACAGGATGTAACATGCGCAGCCATTATTGCGGCCAGCTCAACGAGACCCTGGTAGATGACCAGGTCACCCTGTGCGGCTGGGTACACCGTCGCCGTGATCACGGCGGGGTGATCTTCCTCGACATGCGCGACCGCGACGGCATCGCCCAGGTAGTGGTTGATCCCGATACCGAGGCGGCCTTTGCCACCGCCGATCGCGCCCGCAACGAGTACGTGCTGCGTATCTCCGGGCGCGTACGGCTGCGTCCTGCAGGCACCGAGAATCCCAATATGCCGACCGGCATGATCGAGGTACTGGCCAAGCAGGTAGAGGTGCTCAACAGCGCGGTGACGCCGCCGTTCCAGCTCGACGAGCACGGCAAGGTCGGCGAGGAGGTGCGTCTCAAGCACCGCTACATCGACCTGCGCCGTCCAGAGATGATCGACAAACTGCGCCTGCGCTCGCGGATTTCGCACAATGTTCGCGCTTTCCTCGAGAATCAGGGCTTCCTGGATATCGAGACGCCGATCCTGACCCGTGCCACCCCGGAGGGCGCCCGCGACTATCTGGTGCCGAGCCGTACCCACGCCGGCAGCTTCTTTGCGCTGCCGCAGTCGCCGCAGCTGTTCAAGCAGCTGCTGATGGTGTCGGGCTTCGATCGCTATTACCAGATCGCCAAGTGCTTCCGCGACGAGGACCTGCGCGCCGACCGCCAGCCCGAGTTCACCCAGATCGATCTCGAGGCCTCGTTCGTCGAAGAAGACGACATCATGGACATCACCGAGTCGATGATCCGCGGGCTGTTCCAGGAGGTGCTCGAGGTCGAGTTGCCGCGCTTCCCGCGCATGCCCTACAGCGAGGCGATGTCGCGCTTCGGCTCCGACAAGCCCGACCTGCGCATCCCGCTGGAGCTGACCGACGTCGACGATCTGATGGCCAAGGTCGATTTCAAGGTGTTCTCCGGGCCGGCGACCGCCGCCGACGGCCGCGTGGCGGCGCTCAAGGTGCCGGGTGGCGCCGAGCTGTCGCGCAAGGCCATCGACGAGTACACCAAGTTCGTCGGCATCTACGGGGCCAAGGGGCTGGCCTGGATCAAGGTCAACGAGCGTGCCAAGGGCCTGGAGGGTCTGCAGTCGCCGATCGTCAAGTTCATGGAGAACGTGATTGACGAGCTGCTCGAGCGCCTCGACGCCCGGGACGGCGATATCATCTTCTTCGGCGCCGACAAGGCGCGGGTGGTCAACGAAGCGCTGGGCGCGCTGCGCGTCAAGCTGGGCGAGGACCTCGACCTCTACACCCAGGCCTGGGCCCCGCTGTGGGTGGTCGACTTCCCGATGTTCGAGGCCGACGACGCCGGTCGCCTGCACGCCTTGCACCATCCCTTCACCGCGCCGTCGTGCAGCCCCGAGGCACTCAAGTCGGACCCGGCCAGCGCGCTGTCGCGGGCCTACGACATGGTGCTCAACGGTACCGAGCTGGGCGGCGGGTCGATCCGTATTCACGACCAGGCCATGCAGCGCACGGTATTCGAAGTGCTGGGCATCGGCGAGACCGAGGCCGAGGAGAAATTCGGCTTCCTGCTCGACGCCCTCAAGTACGGCGCACCGCCCCACGGTGGGCTGGCGTTCGGCCTCGACCGGCTGGTGATGCTGATGACCGGCGCCAAGACCATCCGCGAGGTGATCGCCTTCCCCAAGACCCAGAGCGCCGCCTGCCTGATGACCGACGCCCCCGGCGAGGTCAACGCCGAGCAGCTCAAGGAGCTCAATATCCGGCTGCGCCAGAAGGCCAAGCCGGAATCCGCGGGGGAGTGACCATCGCGCGCTCGCGTACCCAGCATGTCGGCGCCCGAGTGGCGCCGACGTCGTCTGCGTCGGGCGCCGGCGCGGCGCGGCAGCCATCATGCTGATTCTCGGTATCGACCCCGGGTCGCGGATCACCGGCTACGGGGTGCTCGACGTGTCGCTGGCCAAGCCCCGCTATGTGGCCAGCGGCTGCATTCGCATCCAGGCCGACGAGCTGTCGCAGAAGCTTGCCCAGGTGTATGCCGGTATCAGCGAGCTGATCGCGGTTCACTGCCCCGGGGAGTTCGCCATCGAGCAGGTGTTCATGGCCAAGAACGCCGATTCGGCGCTCAAGCTCGGCCAGGCCCGCGGTGCGGCCATCGTATGTGCCGCCAACCACGGCCTGCCGGTCAGCGAGTATGGGCCACGCCAGATCAAGCAGGCGGTTACCGGCAGCGGTGCTGCCGACAAGGCCCAGGTCCAGCATATGGTCACCGCGATCCTCGGCCTCAGCGCCACGCCGCAGGCGGATGCCGCCGATGCGCTGGCGATCGCCCTGACCCACGCCCATGCGCGGCTGGGCCTGGTGCAGCGCGGCAGCTACGGGGGGCGCAGCGCCGCCAAGGGCCGCACCAAGGGCTGGCGCGACTACCGTCCCGGCTAGCCTGCCGCGCTCGTCGAGGGGATTATCAAACAGTGTTTGAAGACGCTAGTCAGCCGTCGCGGCGACCAGTATAGTGGCAAGCCAGTCAGCTCAAGGATGTGATGCATGATTGGACGCCTGCGTGGCACCCTGCTCGAGAAACAGCCGCCTTGGCTGGTGCTCGACGTCGGCGGGGTCGGTTACGAGATCGAAGCCTCGATGAATACCCTGTTGGCCTTGCCCGCTGTCGGCGAGCAGGCCCAGCTGTTTACCCACCTGATCGTTCGCGAGGATGCGCATCTGCTGTTCGGGTTCGTCCGTGAGCAGGAGCGCGCCCTGTTTCGAGGCTTGATCAAGGTCAACGGGGTGGGACCCAAGCTGGCCCTGGCGATTCTCTCCGGCATGGAGGAGGAGCAGTTCATCCGCTGCGTGATGGATGACGATGCCAAGGCATTGACGCGCCTGCCCGGGGTCGGCAAGAAGACCGCCGAGCGGCTGATCATCGAGATGCGCGACCGCTTTCCTCACTGGCAGCAGGGCGACGCCGGTCTCGACGACCTGGCACAGGCCGCCGGCCCTGCGACCACCGGCAGCGACCCACTGCTCGACGCCGAGGCGGCACTGGTGTCGCTCGGCTACAAGCCCACCGAGGCGACCAGGATGCTCAATGGCCTCGACAAGGGACTCTCCACCGAGGCCTTGATCAAGGCCGCCCTGACCCGCAAGCTGGCAGGCTGAAGGAGGGACGCATGACCCGCCATGAGAGCAGCGAATGATTGATAGTGATCGCCTGATCGCGGCTCACAGCCAGCCCGGCGAGACCCGGGTCGATCATGCCATTCGCCCACAGCGGCTGGCCGACTACATCGGCCAGCCGGCGGTGCGCGAGCAGTTGGATATCTTCATCAGCGCGGCCCGCGGCCGCGACGAGAGCCTCGACCACACCCTGGTGTTCGGGCCGCCAGGGCTTGGCAAGACCACCCTGGCCAATATCATCGCCGCCGAGATGGGCGTCGATATCAAGTCGACCTCGGGGCCGGTGCTAGAGCGTGCCGGCGACCTGGCCGCCATGCTCACCAATCTGCAGCCTGGCGATGTGCTGTTCATCGATGAGATCCATCGCCTGTCGCCGGTGGTCGAAGAGGTGCTGTATCCGGCCATGGAAGACTTCCAGCTGGACATCATGATCGGCGAGGGGCCTGCCGCGCGCTCGATCAAGCTCGACCTGCCGCCGTTCACCCTGGTGGGGGCGACCACTCGGGCGGGATTGCTGACCTCGCCGCTGCGCGACCGCTTCGGCATCGTCCAGCGACTGGAGTTCTACGACGTGGCGGAGTTGACCGAGATCGTCACGCGCTCGGCGCGCCTGCTGGGCGTTAGCGCCGACCGCCCGGGTGCCGCCGAGATTGCGCGCCGCGCCCGCGGTACGCCGCGCATCGCCAATCGCCTGCTGCGGCGGGTACGCGACTTCGCCGAAGTGCGCGGCGATGGAACCCTCGATGCCGCCATCGCCGACAGCGCCCTGAACATGCTCCACGTCGACCGCCATGGCCTCGACCACATGGATCGGCGCCTGCTGCTGGCGATGATCGAGAAGTTCGAGGGCGGGCCCGTCGGGGTCGATTCACTGGCGGCGGCGATCGGCGAGGAGCGCGACACCATCGAGGATGTCATCGAGCCCTATCTGATCCAGCAGGGCTTCATGATGCGCACCGCCCGCGGGCGAGTGGTCACGCGCCAGGCCTACCTGCACTTCGGTATCGCTGCACCGACGCCGCCCGAGAGCGGCGCCGGGGAGGGGGCCGCGTGAGTCGCTTCTGCTGGCCGGTGCGCGTCTACATTGAAGACACCGATGCCGGTGGTATCGTCTATTACGTCAACTATCTCAAATACATGGAGCGGGCACGCAGCGAATGGCTGCGCCAGTTCGGGCTTACCCAACTGGCGCTGCTCGACGATAACATCCAATTGGTGGTACATCGTCTCGAGTGCCGTTATGCCAAGCCCGCCCGTCTCGACGATGCGCTGCAGGTCAGCGCCGAGATCGAGCGTCACGACGCTTGCCGAATGACCTTTCGCCAGCAAGTGACGTGCCGCGGGGAACCCTTATGTGATGCCTGGGTCGACATCGCCTGTATCGATGCGACTCGCCTCAAACCGACGCGATGGCCAGCGCCGCTGCGTGCCGCCCTGAGCGGTCAACACTTGCAAGACTGATGAGGATGCCCGTGAACGACTCCATGTCCATTCCCCACCTGATCATGAGCGCCAGCACCGTGGTGCAGCTGGTCATGCTGCTGCTGACGGTGGGCTCGATCGCCTCCTGGATCGTGATCTTTCAGCGCACCTTCGTGATGCGTCGCGCCAAGCGAACCCATCTGGCGTTCGAGGAGCGCTTCTGGTCCGGCGTCGATCTCAACGAGCTGTATCGCGAGACGCCCTCCGAGCAGGAAACCAGCGGCGCCGAGCATGTATTCCGCGCCGGCTTCCGCGAATTCAATCGCCTGCTGCCCAAGACCCGCAGCCCCCAGGCGATCCTCGACGGCGTGCAGCGCTCGATGCGGGTGGCCTGGTCGCGTGAAGAGGAGCGCCTTAGCCTGCACCTGGTGTTCCTTGCCACGGTGGCTTCGGCCAGCCCCTACATCGGCCTGTTCGGCACCGTATGGGGCATCATGGGCTCGTTCCAGAGTCTGTCGATGACCCAGCAGGCTACCTTGGCCACGGTGGCACCGTGGATTGCCGAAGCCCTGATCGCTACCGCCATGGGCCTGTTCGCAGCGATCCCCGCGGTGATTTTCTACAACCGGCTGTCATCGGAATCCGGCAAGCTGCTCGGCAAGTACGAGGATTTCGCCGAGGAGTTCCACTCCATCCTGCACCGTAATCTGCAGGGGCGTGGCGACAGCGACGCCGGCTGAGGGAGATCCGCTATGAATGGACCGTTCAACCGCGGCGGCAATCGCAAGCCGATGGGGGAAATCAACGTCGTGCCGTTTATCGACGTCATGCTGGTGCTGCTGGTGATCTTCATGATCACCGCGCCGATGCTGACCCAGGGCGTGCGCGTTGACCTGCCCCAGGTGACCTCCGAGCCGATCGACGATGTCGATGACAGCGAGCCGATCATCGTCTCGGTCGACCGCGAGGGCGACTACTACATTTCGCTGGGTGATGAAGAGACCTCGGTATCCCTTGATGACATTGCCGACCAGATCATCATCATTCTCGACCGTCGCCCGGATACGCCGGTGATGGTGCGCGGCGATCGTAATGTTACCTACGGCCAGGTAGTGACGCTGATGAGTACCCTGCAGGTTGCCGGGGTGACCAATGTCGGGCTGATCTCCGAACCGCCCTCGAGTGAAGATTGAGGAACCTCATGGCCAGACACGATAGCCGTGTAGGCTATGGCCTGCCCACGCTGCTCGCCGTCGGCCTGCATGTGCTGGTGGTAGTGATGAGCGTCATCACCTTGCCCAGCCGCGAGCCGGAGGCCACCTCGTCATCGGTGGTGCAGGCGACGCTGGTGAGCACCGAAACCACCACCGATCAAGCGCTACGCGCCGAAGAAGCGCGCGCCAGGGCCACCCAGCGGCAGGCCGACGAAGAGGCCGCGGCGGCGGAGGCAGAAGCCGCCGCCGAGGCCGAGCGCCAGCAGGCGGAAGAGCAGGCTGCCCAGCGTCAGGCCGAGCAGCAGGCAGAGCGCGAAGCACAGCAGCAGGCGCGGGAGCAGGAGCGTCTCGACGCAGAGGCCGACGCCCAGCGTCGCGCCGAAGAGGCCGAGCAGCAGGCTCGGCTACGCGAAGAGCAGGAAGCCGCCGCCGAGGCCGAACGCCAGCGGCAGGAGCAGCAGCGCCGCGAGGCCGAACAGCAGCGCGAGGCTGAGGCCGCTGAACGCCAGCGCCAGGAAGAGGAGGCGCGTCGCCAGGCAGAGCAACAGGCTGAAGCCGAGCGTGAGCGCGAAGCCCAGCGTCAGCGTGAGGAAGAGGCGCGCCGCCAGGCCGAACAGGAAGCCGAGGCCGAGCGCCAGCGCCAGGAAGAGGAGGCTCGCCGTCGCGCCGAGCAGGAGGCCGAGGCCGAGCGCCAGCGCCAGGAGGAGGAGGCCCGCCGCCAAGCGGAGCAGGAAGCCGAGCGCCAGCGTCAGGAGGCCGCACGTGCCGCTGCCGAGGCCGCCAGCGATATCGACAGCCTGATCGCCGGCGAGCAGGAGTCGATCGCCAATGCGCGCCAGGCCGAGCAGGCAGCCAACAGCTTCCAGAACCTGGTGCGCAACGCCGTGGAGCAGGCCTGGATCATACCGTCCGGTTCTGCATCGGGGCTTGAAGCCACCCTGCGTCTCGATCTATTGCCCACCGGCGAACTGATCGGGGCTACGATTGTAAGTAGTAGTGGGGACGGGGCCTTCGATCGTTCGGTGATTCAGGCCGTCGAGCGCGCGTCACCGTTTCGTGAGATGCGACAGCTGCCGCCGGCCGCGCAGAGTCAATTCCGTCAGTTCAATCTAAGATTCCGACCCGGGGATGTACGCTGATGAAACCTTTGCTGAACCTCTGGCTTGCCGCCCTGCTGGTGCTGTTTGCCACCCAGGCCCAGGCCAACCTGACCATCGAGATCACTCGAGGCAGTGATCGTGCCATTCCGATTGCCATCGTGCCGTTCGCCGTGGACGGCGGCGGCTCGTTGCCCGACGACGTTGCCCAGGTGATCAGCGACAACCTGGAGCGCAGCGGCCAGTTCGACCCGCTGTCACGCAACTCATTGATCGCCCGCCCGAGCAGCAGCAGCGACGTCAACTACCGCGACTGGCGCGCCGTGGACGCCGACTACCTGGTGGTCGGCCAGGCCCGCGAAGAGGGCAGCCAGTACCGCATGCAGTTCGAGCTGATGGACATCTACGGCCAGCGCCGTCTGATCGGTGAGGTGGTGACCAGCGAGCGGGATGAGCTGCGCGGCGCCGCCCACTACATGAGCGATCAGATCTTCGAGGCCATCACCGGACTGCGCGGCGCCTTCTCGACGCGTATCGCCTATGTCACCTCGGAGGGCGTGGGTAACGACATGCGCTTCTCACTGTTCATCGCCGATGCCGATGGCCGCAACAGCCAGGAGATCCTCAGCTCCGACGAGCCGATCCTGTCGCCGGCCTGGTCGCCGGATGGCACCAAGCTGGCCTATGTCTCCTTCGAAACCGAGCGTCCGGCGATCTATATCCAGGACCTGGCCACCAGCCAGCGAGTGCGCGCCACCTCCTTCCCGGGGATCAACGGCGCACCGGCCTGGTCGCCCGACGGGCGTCGCCTGGCGATGTCGCTGTCCAAGGATGGCCAGCCGGAGATCTATATCATGGATGTCGCTGCGCGCAGCTTCGAGCGCATGACCGACAGCAGCTCCATCGATACCGAACCCAGCTGGTCGCCGGATGGACGCAGCATCGTGTTCACCTCGGATCGCAGCGGTGGGCCCCAGCTGTACAAGATGGATGTCGCCAGCAAGCAGGTCGAACGGCTGACTTTCACCGGCAACTACAACGCCCGCGGTCGCTACTCGCCCGACGGCGAATCGCTGTTTCTGATTCATCGCGGCAACAACGGTTATCAGGTCGCACGTCAGGATCTCGGCTCCAACCGCCTGACGACCCTAACCGATAGTCGCTGGGATGAATCTCCTAGTGTTGCGCCGAATGGGAGCATGGTAATCTTCGCTACCCAACAGGGTAACAACGGTGTGCTGGGGGCAGTGTCGGCCGACGGACGAGCCGCGTTCCGCCTGCCCTCGGCACGAGGTGACGTACGCGAACCCGCGTGGTCACCGTTTCTGAACTGAGCGACCATTAGTGTCATTCAATTCTTGCAAGGAGTTGAACATGCAATTCTCATCTTACGCCAAGGGTCTGGTGTTGGCCGCCTCTCTCGCCTTCGTGGCAGGCTGTTCCAGCAGCGGCGGTACCCAGGACGGGTCCATGGATGGCACCAGCGGCAGCGGTGCTGCCGGACAAGGCGTGGGTAGCGGCCAGGTTAGCGGTACCGGCATGAATGGTGGCAACGGCACCAGTCAGGCCAGCCAGCAGGGCATCCCCAGCGTGCGTACCATCTACTTCGATTTCGACCGCGATACCATTCGCAGCGAGTTCGAGTCGGTGCTCAATGCGCATGCCCAGTACCTGCGTGCCAATCCCAACGCCCGCGTAGTGCTCGAAGGTCATACCGACGAGCGCGGCACCCGCGAGTACAACATGGCACTCGGCGAGCGCCGTGCCAACTCCGTGCAGCGTTTCATGAACGTACAGGGCGTGTCGCCGTCACAGCTTGAGGTGGTCAGCTACGGTGAAGAGCGTCCTGCCGTGCGTGGCCAGAACGAAGACTCCTACGCCCAGAACCGTCGTGTGGTCTTCTCTTACTGAGCCACACTCGCTAGTGGAGTGAAGCATGAAACACAGCCTCAAAAGGCTGTGCGGCGCGGGAGCCCTGGTGCTCCCGCTGTCCGTTGGGGCCGCCCCGATCGTGGAGGACCTTTCGGCACAGCAGCAGTCGCGCAGCTTCTATGAACAGACCGAAGCACGTGAGGCCGGCGGTGGCAGCCTGATGCTGCTCAATCAGCTGGAAGAGAATCAGCGCCAGATATCGCAATTGCGCGGCCAGTTGGAAGAGTTGCGCCACCAGCTCGAGCAGATGCGCCAGCTCAATCAGGAGCGCTATATCGATCTCGAGGAGCGTCTGGCAGCGGTAGGCACCGTGGGCGGCTCGCCCAACGTCGATCCCGGCGCTGCACAGGAAGTTGCCGCTGCCAGCGGCGCTGGCAGTGGCGCTCAGGCCGCCTATCAGCAGGCCTTCCAGCAGGTCCAGGCGCGCGACTTCCCGGCAGCGATCAGCGCTTTCGAGGGCTTCGTGGCCGACTACCCCGACCATGACCTGACGGCCAACGGCTATTACTGGCTGGGTGAACTGCACTCTGCCGAATCGAATCTCGATCAGGCCGCCTCGGCCTTCCAGACCGTGATCGATGATTATGCCGATAGCAACAAGGTGCCGGATGCGTTGTACAAGCTAGCCCTGCTGCGGGCGCGTCAAGGTGAGCCCGACGCCAGCCGCGAGCTGCTCGACGCGCTGATGGAGCGCTACCCGGACAGCAATGCCGCCAGCCTGGCCAGCGAATTTCTCAATCAGTCAGGCCTGTAACGGCCATTGCCAGAGGAGCCCCGATGTCCTGCAAGATCGACTACCACGCGCGCCCCGACCTGCTCAACGGGAGGGTCATCCTGGTCACCGGCGCCGGCGACGGCATCGGTCGCGAAGCCGCCAAGGCGTATGCCGCCCACGGTGCCACGGTGATCCTGCTGGGCCGCACCGTGGCCAAGCTGGAAGCGGTCTACGATGAGATCGAGGCCGCCGGCGGTCCGCAGCCGGCAATCTTCCCGCTCAATTTCGAGGGTGCCACGCTCAAGGATTTTCACGACATGGCGGAGACGCTCGACAAGGAGTTCGGGCGTCTGGACGGGGTCTTGCACAATGCCGGTCTGCTGGGTCGCCTGACGCCGTTCGAGCAGTACGATCCGGCGCTCTGGGAGCAGGTCATGCAGGTCAATGTCAACGGGCCGATCTGGATGACCCAGGCGCTGATGCCGCTGCTGCTGACCAGCGACGACGCCTCGCTGGTGTTCACCTCGTCGAGCGTGGGTCGCAAGGGGCGCGCCTACTGGGGGGCCTATGCGGTCTCCAAGTTTGCCACCGAGGGGTTCATGCAGGTGCTGGCGGACGAGTTCGTCAATAATCCCGGCATTCGCATCAACAGCATCAATCCCGGCGCCACCCGCACCCAGATGCGCAAGACGGCCTATCCCGGCGAGAATCCCGATAGCCTGCGTCGGCCGGCCGAGATCATGCCCACCTACCTGTGGCTGATGGGCCCCGACAGTCGCGGTGTCACCGGCGAACAGTTCGACGCGCAGCCGCCACGCCAGTGAGCCCAGGGCGGGCGCCGTAGTTGCGGCGCCCGCCGTCTGCTCACGCCTCCCGGATCAAGGCCCCCACCAGCTCTTCCGGGGTCTCGAACCACAGGTCCGCCGGCCAGCGGCCGATGTCGTCCTCTTCGGCAATATAGCCATAGCCTACCGCCACCGCGGTCATGCCGGCACTGCGCGCGGCCTCCATGTCGCGCAGGTGGTCACCGATGTACCAGCACTCCACGGGTGTCACCGCCAGGCGACGCGCCGCTTCCCAAAGTGGCTCGGGGGCCGGCTTCTTGAGCGCTAGATCGTCGGCGCAGAGCAGCGCGCCGGGGGCCAGCTGCAGGGCCTCGATGAGCGGCGCCGCATAGGCGCGGGGCTTGTTGGTGACGATCCCCCAGGCCCGGGGTGGCAGCGCCCACTCGGCAAGCAGGCGCTCGAGGCCATCGAACAGGCGACTCTGACTGGCGACATCACGGCCGTAGGCATCGAGCAGAAAGGCGCGTGCCGCCGCGTGATCGACATGCTCGCTGGCCAGCCCCAGTGCCAGGCTGACCAGCGCACTGCCACCGTTGGAGACCTGCTGCCGAATCTGCGGGTAGGGCAGCGGGGCGAGGCCGTGATGGGCACGCAGTTCATTGGTGGCACGGGCCAGGTCGGGCGCGGTGTCGACCAGGGTGCCGTCGAGGTCGAACAGCAGTGCGCGGGGCGGCGCTGCCGCGGTCTTGGAGGACATCATGGCAGCTCGCGGCTGGCGTGCATCAGATAGTTGACCGACACGTCGCGTGGCGACAGCCGGTAGTGCCGGGTCAGCGGGTTGTAGACCAGCCCGCTCTGCTCGCGCACCTTGAGCCCGGTGGCGCGGCACCAGCTCGACAGTTCGGCGGGGCGGATCAGCTTGCGATAGTCGTGGGTGCCGCGGGGCAGCAGCCGCAGCAGGTACTCGGCGCCGATAATCGCAAAGGCGTAGGCCTTGGGGTTGCGGTTGATGGTCGAGAAGAACACCTGGCCGCCGGGCTTGACCAGGGTCGCGCAGGCGCGCACTACCGAGGCCGGGTCGGGGACGTGCTCGAGCATCTCCAGGCAGGTCACCAAGTCGAACTCACCGGGGTGGCGGCTGGCCATCTGCTCGGCGCTGGCCTGGCGGTAGTCGACCGTCACACCGCTCTCCTCTTGGTGAAGCCGCGCAACGGCCAGCGGCGCCTCGCCCATGTCGATGCCGGTCACGGTGGCGCCGCGATGGGCCATGGCCTCGGCGAGGATACCGCCGCCACAGCCGACGTCGATCACCGTCTTGCCGGCCAGGCCGGCGCGCGCATCGATGAAATCGAGGCGCAGCGGATTGATGTCGTGGAGCGGCTTGAACTCACTGTCCCTGTCCCACCAGCGGCTGGCCAGCGCCTCGAACTTGGCGACCTCGGCGTGATCGACGTTGGCCTGGTCCGTGTCGGCGTGGTGCTGTGCCGAATCCTGTGTGGCTGTCATCTCGTGCCTCATGTATATGCATCGGGGTCGCCCCATTCTACGCTTACCGGTGACCACTTGTCCGTCCATCGCGCAGCGATAGGGCGGACTGTCGCCGCTCCGCGTCATCCGCTGGCGGGATAGCTATGGCATAATCGAGCGGCACTCACGATCAGGAGGGATCCCGATGATCCGCAAGGCCGTACTTCCGGTAGCTGGCCTCGGCACGCGCTGCCTACCCGCGTCGAAAGCCATCCCCAAGGAGATGATCACCATCGTCGACAAGCCGGTGATCCAGTACGTGGTGGAAGAGGCGGTGGCCGCTGGCATCAAGGAGATCGTGCTGGTCACCCACTCCAGCAAGGCGGCGATCGAGAACCACTTCGACAAGCATTTCGAGCTCGAAGCCAGCCTCGAGGCCAAGGGCAAGACCGAGCTGCTCGAGGAGCTGCGCAATATCATTCCCGGCGACGTCAAGATCATCAGCGTACGCCAGCCCGAGCCGCTGGGACTCGGCCATGCGGTGCTCTGCGCGCGGCCGGTGATCGGCGACGACGAGCCCTTTGCCGTGCTGCTGCCCGATGTGCTGGTCGACGATGATGGCCTCAGCGGCAATGACCTGGGTGGCATGATCGAGGCCTTCGCCGCCAGCGGCCAGTCGCAGATCATGGTCGAGAACGTGCCCCGCGAGCTGGTCTACAAGTACGGCATCGTGGCTATCGACGGCGACACGCCGGCGCCCGGCGAGTCGGCCCCCATGGCCCAGGTGGTCGAGAAGCCCAAGGTCGAGGAGGCCCCTTCGACCCTGGCGGTGATCGGTCGCTATCTGCTGCCCGGGGCGATCTTTCCGCTGCTTGCCGAGACGCCGCCCGGTGCCGGCAACGAGATCCAGCTCACCGACGCCATCGATGCGCTGCGCGCCCGCGAGGGCGTGGCGGCCTATCGCATGCGCGGCGCCACCTACGACTGCGGGCACCAGCTTGGCTATCTGGAAGCGACCCTGGCGTTTGCCAAGCGTCATCCCAAGTACGCCGAGGGCTTCGCCGAGCTGCTCGATAAGTACGCCGCCAAGGAGTAATCCACGATGCGTGTCTTGGTACAAGGAAGTGAGCTGGCGGCGGCCACCGCCGCCGCAGCGCTGGCCAGCGTCGGACACCGAGTGGCATGGCTGACGCTGGCACAGCACCCGTGGCGCGAGCTCGAGCAGGCCGATTGGCTGATCCGCGAGCCGGAACTGCTGCATCAGCTCAAGGAAGCCCAGCGTGGCGGCGCCCTGAAGATTGCCGATGACGGAGTCGAGGTGGCCGCGCTGGTCGGCGACGAGCCGCTCGACGTGCTGTGGTTGGCGCTGGCCCCCGACCAGCGGGAGCTGGCCACCCACAGCGTCGACCAGATCGCCGGGCTGCAGTCCACGCCGCTGGTGGTGGTCAACAACTCGACCTTCCCGGTAGGCGACACCGAGCAGTTGGAAGCGCTGCTCGGGCACGCCGGCCAGGTGGCGGTGGCGCTGCCCGACATGCTCGAGGAGGGGCGCGCCTGGCAGGCCTTCACGCGGCCCAGTCGCTGGCTGCTGGGCTGCGAGGACGACCAGGCCGCCGCCCAGGTGCGCGAACTGCTGCGCGCTTTCAATCGTCGCAGCGATAGCTTCCAGCGCATGCCGCGGCGCGCCGCCGAGCTCACCAAGCTCTCCATCAACGGCATGCTGGCGACCCGTATCAGCTACATGAACGAGGTGGCGGGGCTCGCCGACTCGCTGGGCGTCGACGTCGAACACGTGCGTCAGGGGATGGGCGCCGATCCGCGCATCGGCTATCAGTACCTGTATCCGGGCTGCGGCTTCGGCGGCCCCAACTTCTCCCGCGACCTGATGCGCCTGGCCGACGTGCAGTCGGCCAGCGGCCGCGAGTCGGCCCTGCTCGAGCAGGTCCTGGACATCAATGAGCACAAGAAGGAGACGCTGTTTCGCAAGCTGTGGGGGCACTTCCACGGCCAGTTGGAGGGGCTCACCGTGGCCGTGTGGGGGGCCGCCTTCAAACCTGGCACCGCCCGTATCGACCATGCGCCGGTGCTGACGCTGCTGCGCGCGCTGTGGGCCCAGGGCGTGCAAGTGCGCCTCCACGACCCGGCAGCGCTGCCGGCGCTGCGCAAGGAGGTCGGCGAGCATCCGCTGTTGACGCTGTGCGAGGACGATCCCTACGCAGCCTGTGAGGGCGCCGATGCGCTGATGCTGGTTACCGAATGGAAGTGCTACTGGAACCCTGACTGGCGGCGTCTCGGCGAGTCGCTGAGCAAGCGCCTGGTGCTCGACGGCCGCAATATCTACGATCCCGCCTATGTCGCCGCCCGTGGGTTGACCTATCGCGGTATCGGTCGTCGCGCCGACCCTTGACCCGGACGGCCTGGTGGGCATGACACACCCTCAGGCCCCGCTCGGCGTGGCCTGGTCCAAGGGTGGGCCTCTCAACGGTAGTTCTGGTCGACGAACGCCCAGTTGATCAACTGCCAGATGGCTTCGAGATACTTGGCGCGGGCGTGGCGGTAGTCGATGTAGTAGGCGTGCTCCCAGACGTCGACGACCAGCAGCGGCGTCTGCTCGTGGGCGATGGGGGTGTCGGCATCGTGGGTCGCGAGGATCTCCAGGCCGCCGTCGGCACGCTTGATGAGCCAGATCCAGCCGGCGCCGAAGTGGCTCAGTGCGACGCCATTGAACGCCTCCTTGAATGCCGCGAAGCTGGCGTATTGGGCATTGATCGCCTCGCCCAGCTCAGCCGCTGGCTCTCCGCCCCCCTGGGGCGACAGGCAGTGCCAGAAGAAGGTATGGTTCCAGGCCTGAGCAGCCTCGTTGAACAGCGGGCCGGTGGCGGATCGAATGATCGCTTCCAGGGACTGGCCATCGTATTGGGTGCCCTCCACCAGCGCATTGAGTTGATCCACGTGGGCCTGATGGTGCTTGCCGTGATGGTACTCCAGGGCTTCGGCGGAGAGATGAGGCGCCAGCGCGCCCTTGTCGTACGGCAGGGCGGGGAGTTCGAATGCCATGGTGCCTAGTGCTCCTGCAAAAAGCCTTGCGCTGCAACCATATATGCGTAAGCGGTGTCGCCAGATCATAGCAGCCTAGGGTATGCTCGCCAATGACGGGGCGGGCCGATACCGCCCATCGCGGGGTAGTTACCCGTTCGTCGCATGACGCTCTCACGGCAAGGAGTCACGCTATGGCCGAGCGCCCGGAGGAACGGCGCCTTTCATCGCCCATCGTCCCCGATGTCAATACCAGCCTGACGGCCGATCACCTTCGTCATCCGCGAAGTGCTCGGCTGTGGCCGCTGTGGTTGATGCTGGTGGTCCTGCTCGCCGGGCTCGCCGGACTGGCGTATGCCGCCTGGCAGGAGCGCCTGCAGCTGCAGCGCGAGCTGGACCGCCTTGAGGGGCAGCTGTCCAACGTGCATGCGCGTTTCGACGGCTTCGATGACGAGCAGGACAGTGAGCTCGAGCCGATCACTGAGCGCCTGGGAGCCGTGGCCGAGGGTCAGCAGGCGCTGCGTGATCGTCTCGAGGAGCAGGAGCAGTTGATCGAGTCGATACGCGTGGCCAGCGCTGAGGACGAAGCGGTCGAGCAGCTGGCGGCACAGCATGCCACGCTGAGCGAGGACATGGCGTCACTCGAGTCGCTGGTGGGCGTGGTTCGTCAGTCGCTGGATGCCCTGGAGGAGGGCGGCGAGCAGGCCAGGGCCGCGCTCGGCAGCCGCCTCGAGCGCCTCGAGAGCCGCGTCGATGAACAGGCACCGGCGCTGGCATCGCTCAGCGATGAGTGGGGTGAACTCGAGCCACGGCTGGAACGCCTGGAAGAGGCGCAGCAGGCCCTGGCCACGCGACTCGATGAGCAGCCGGCATTCGACCCGCAGCGTCTCGATCAGATGGTCGACGACCTGGATGCGCTCCAGGCCTCGCTCGAGCAACTGGATGCCCAGCGCGAGGATGATCAGCAGGCATTGACCGACCTGCGCGAGAGCCTGAGCTCGACTCGCGGAGAATTGACGGAGCTCCGCCAGTCGCAGCTCGCGACCAGTGCACAACTCGAAGTCATTCAGAGCCAGCTGGGAAACTGATATGGAATGTCGCGCTTTGATGCGCCTGACGGCGGGCCTCGTCTGCCTGACAAGTCTCGCGCCGGCCTGGGCACTGGATGCCGACGTCGAAGGCATTAGCGGCCGAGCTGCCGACAACATCGTGCTCTACCTGGATGGCCTGGATGCCGCGCAGTACAGCCAGTCCCGGCTGGAGTCGGTAGTGCGCCGCCGCAGCCGCGAGGCGCTGCGCGTCTTCGGGTACTATGAGCCCCAGCTGCAGCTGGGGTTTGCCGGCGACCCGGTGGAGCGTGTCACGGTGATGGTCGAGCCGGGGCCGCAAGTGGTGATCCAGTCGCTGGACTTCCAGGTGCGCGGCGAAGCCCGGCGCGACCAGAATTTCATCGACGCCGTCGCTGACTTTCCGCTCAGCGAAGGCGATCCCCTCGAACATGCTCCCTACGATCGCCTGCGCAACCGCCTCTCGTCGCTGTCGCTGGAGCGCGGCTACTTCGATTCGCGCTTTATCGATCGGCGCATGGAAGTGCGGCCCTGGGAACAGAGCGCACGTCTCTATCTGACCCTCGACAGCGGGCCGCGCTACCGCTTCGGCGAACCGCGCTTCCACGGCAGCCACATCGACGAGGATCGCCTGCGTCGCATGCTGCCGTTCGAGCCGGGCGACCCCTATCTGGCCGGCGATATCGCCCGCTACAACCAGCGCCTGGGGCAGAGCAACTGGTTCAGTTCGATGAGCGTGCGTCCGCGGGTCGGCGGCGACACCAGCCTGGCGCTGGATGCCCCCGCCGGGCCCGGCTGGTGGCAGCAGGCTGACCTGCAAGGTGAGGGCGCCCCCGCGGCGCCCCCGGCCGACACCCCGATCGAGGGGCCGATGATCAGCGCCCAGAGCCTTGCCGCGGTACGTGCCCTGACCCCGCAGTCGCTGGAGGTGCCCATCGACGTCAATCTGGTGCCGGCCGACCGTCACCAGTTCGAGGTCGGGATAGGCTATGCCACCGATGTGGGACCGCGCATGCGCCTGGGCTGGAATCAGCCGTGGATCAACAGCCTCGGTCATAGCCTCAACCACGATCTGTTTCTCTCAGGGCCCGAGCAGCGCTTCACCGGCGAGTATGCGATACCGCTGGAAGACCCGCTGCGCGACAGCTATCGGCTGCAGTACGGGTTTCGCCACCGCGACAGCGACGATACCCGTAGCCTCGAGGCCTCGGTGGAGCTGGCGCGACGCTGGGAGTTCGACAACGGCTGGGTACAGAGCGCCTACCTGCGCAGCACCTTCGAAGATTTCACCCAGGGGGTCGACGACGATCAGACCTTTCTGCTCTATCCCGGCATCAGTTGGTCGCGCACCCGCACCCGCAACCCGCGTTTCCCCAGCTGGGGCGATCGCCAGCGGGTCGCCTTCGAGTACTCGAACACCGCCTGGGGCTCGGATATCGAGTTCTTCCGCACCACCGCCGACTCGCAGTGGATCCGCATGCTGGGACGGGACAACCGTTTCATCGGTCGGTTAGGCCTGGGCAGCATCGAGACCTCCGAGTTCGAGCGCATGCCACCCTCGCTGCGCTTCTTTACCGGTGGCGATCGGACGGTGCGCGGCTACGCCTTCGAGACGCTGACGCCGCGCGACGAGGAGGGGTCCCGGCTCGGCGGTCAGCAGCTGCTCACCGCCAGCCTCGAATACCAGCGCCGCGTCACCGGCGACTGGTGGGGAGCAACCTTCGTGGACACCGGCGACGCCTTCGATGACTGGGGCCCCGACCAGCTCAATACCGGGGTCGGCCTCGGGGTGCGCTGGATCTCACCGGTGGGTCCCATCCGCTTCGATGTGGCCCATCCGCTTGATGACGACGACAACGACTGGCGAATTCACTTCGCGATCGGACCGGAGTTCTGACCATTACACGACTGATCTGGGCGCTGGTACGCGCCGCACTTTGGCTGCCGCTATGGCTGATGGGACTGGTGATTTTCGCGCTCGGCCTTGCGCTGTCGCCGTGGGGCACCGGAATATTGCTGGAACAGGGACAGCAGCGCGGCTGGTACAGCTATGAATCGGCGCAGGGCGCACCGCTCGATCGCCTGCAACTCGACGGGCTACGGCTCGACGCCGGGCCCGCCAGCGTCAGCCTGGCGGAGTTCGAACTGGCCTGGGCCGATGACTGCCTGCTCAGCGGCCGACTGTGCATCGAACGCCTGGCGGTACGCGGGCTGAGCGTGCGGCTGGCGGCTGGCGATCCGGCTACCGATGACCCGGTGCCGGCCGCGGAGACGGCCGACGATAGCGGGCCGATCTCCCTGCCGTTCCCCATCGAGCTCCGATCGCTGTCCCTCGAGGATATCGATATCCAGCTCGGCGACGGCACCCGTCTGCACTGGGAGCGTTTTACCAGCGGCGCCACTGCCACCGGCAGCGACCTCGAGCTGCATGCCACCCAGCTGCACGGCCTGCGCGTCATGCTGCCGCTGACGCCGGGGGCCAGGCTGGCACTGCCCCCCGAGGACGACGCCACGCCGCGTATCGAGGCCGCGGCCATCGATGCCGCCATCGCCGCCCAGTCGCCGCTCCCCGCGCAAGCCGCGGCCGAGCTGGAGGGGCTGGCCAGCCTGCCGCTGGAGGAGCGCGAGCGTATCGCGCTGCCGGAGATCTCGCTGCCGCTCAACGTCAGCGTGCCATCCCTGGAGATCCTCGACAGTGAGCTCCAAGGCCCCGTCGAATATCGCGTCGAGCGCCTGGCGCTGGCGATCAGCGCCACGGGCCAGCAGGTCGATGTGACGAGTCTCGAGCTGGCTACCGCCGACGCGGACCTGTCGCTGGCCGCCAGCGTCACGCTGCGCGACGACTATCCGCTCGAGGCGCAACTCGACGGCGAACTCTTTCTCCCGGAGATAATGCCCGAACTGGCCGGCGAGCGGTTCAGCCTTACGCTAGCCGGCAGCCTCGCCGTACTCGACGCCCAACTGACCACTCGCGGCCAGCTCGCTAGCCAGATCACGGCTCGCCTCGACGTCCTCGATCCCACGCTGCCGATGCGCGTCACTGCCCGCGCCGAGCGACTCGAGTGGCCGTTGGCGGCGATGCGTGACGAGGACGCCGAACCGCCCTATGCCCTCAACGACCTGGTGCTGCGCCTCGAGGGTAGCCTGCTCGAGTATCAGGCCGCGCTGTCGGTCAATGCCGAGGGCCCCGAGCTGCCCGCCACGCGCCTGGCATTGAACGGCAATGGCGACCTCGAGCACTTCAACTGGACGCCGCTATCGGTCACCGTGCAGCAGGCCGGCTCGCTGATCAGCCACGGTGAGGTGCGCTGGTCCGACGGGGTAGACGTCAGCACCCGACTGCAGCTCAACAATCTCGACCCCGGCGCCTTCACCGATGCGGTTCAGGGCCGGCTCAGCGGCAATGCCCGGCTGGGCTTCGCCCAGTCACCCGAAGGCTGGGCGCTGGACGTCCCCGCACTGAGCATCCGCGGCGAGCTGCAGGACCTGCCGCTGGCCCTGGACGCCGAGCTGAGTGGCAACAGCGAGATGCAGTGGGACATTGCCAACCTCGATCTGCGCCAGGCGGACAATCGTCTCACCGCCCGCGGCCGCGTCGCCGAGCGCCTCGACCTGAGCGGCAGCCTGCGTGCGCCCGACCTCGCCGCGCTGTCACAGGAACTGGGCGGCAGCCTGCAGGGCGATTTCGACGTCGCTGGCACCCTCGAGGCGCCGCAGCTGCGCCTCGAGCTGGTCGGCGATTCGCTCTCCGCCGCCGACAACCGTCTCGAACAGCTGACGCTGAGCGCGCGGGTCAGCGGCCTCGACGACCCGAGCCTCGACGCGGCACTCGAGATCGAGCAGCTCAACGCCGGCGGCCAGCGCTTCTCCAGCGTCAGCCTCGGCCTCGACGGTCGACTGTCCGCCCATCGCCTCGAACTCGAGGCCCTTGCCGGCCCCGGCATGCCGCTATCGCGGGCGGCGCTGGCCCTCGACGGCAGCATGAACCAGGCCCGCGATCGCTACCGGGCGAGCCTGTCGCCGCTCGAGGTCGACAGCGAGCACGGCGACGTGCGGCTCGACCAGCCCATCGAGCTGGCCGCCAACCTCGACGCCGGCAGCGTGCAGGTGCAGCCTTTCTGCCTGGTCTACGACCGCGGCGGACGCCTGTGCGTGACCGATACCCTGCGCGCCAGCGGCGAGCAGGGCAGTGCGGCGCTGGCGATAAGCGATCTACCCATGTCGCTGCTCGAGGAGTTCATGCCCGAGGGCTGGTCGGTGGACGGCGAGACCCAGGCCGACCTGCGCGCCGAATGGGCGGCGGGCGGCAGCCGCTGGTCACTCGCCCTGGGCCTTGGCAGCGACCTGGCACTCAGCGGCCTGGATGCCTTCGGCCAGCCCTGGGAGCTGCCGGCCTCGCGACTTCGCCTAGATATCGATGCCAGCCAGGCGCGCGCCGAGGCCGAGCTGGGCATCTCGCTGGCCGATGCCGGCGATATACGCCTCAGCGTCGATATCGATGACCCGGTCAACCAGGGCCCGCTCAGCGGCCGCCTGGTACTTGATGACATCCGCCTGGCGCCCTACCAGGCGCTGGTGGCGGATATGCAGACCCTGGAAGGCACGTTGAGCGGTGATGTGGCCATCGGCGGCAGCCTGGCCTCGCCCAGCCTGGATGGCGATATCCGTCTCAGCGGCCTGGAAGCACGCGGCGGCGACGTGCCGGTGGAGGTGCGCGACGGCAATCTGGAGATCCTGCTGGCCGGGGACCGCGCCGATATCCGCGGCCTGATCGCCGCCGAGCAGGGCCAGTTGACCATCGACGGCAGCGCCAGTTGGCCCACCGCCGATGCCTGGCAGGCGGCGATCACCCTCGACGGTCGCCGTGATCCGCTGCTCGCCGAGCTGCCCGATATCGGCCGTCTGCGCATCGCACCCAACCTGTCGATCGAGGCCGACCCCGAGCGGCTCGAAGTACGCGGCCAGGTCGATGTGCCCTGGGCGCGTCTCGAGATCGGCCAGATGCCGGCCTCGGCGATCACCCCCAGCAGCGATGAAGTGATCATCAGCGAGCGCGACGAACGCCGCGCCGAGCGTGAAGCGGAGCGGGCCGCCGAACGCGCCGAAGAGGGCGCCGACGAAGCCACCTCCCAGGCACTGGCGGAGGCCGGGATTCAGCTCGACGTCCAGATCGACCTGGCACTGGGCCCCGACATGCAGCTCGAGGCCTATGGACTGGAGAGTGGGCTGCGCGGCAACCTGCAGGTGCGCCAGCAGACCGGGCCGGTGCAACTGTTCGGCGAGGTCAACCTGGTCGATGGCCGCTTCCGCGCCTTTGGACAGGATCTGTTGATTCGCCGTGGGCAGCTGCTGTTCAGCGGCCCCGCCGATCAACCGCTGCTCGACTTCGAGGCGATTCGCAATCCCAACGTCACCGAAGACGACGTGATCGCCGGGCTGCGGGTGACCGGCGCCGCTGAAGCCCCCGACCTGCAGGTCTTCTCGGAGCCATCGATGGACGAGGGCCGCGCGCTCTCCTATCTGCTGCGCGGCCGGGCGCCTGGCGAGGGCGACGCCGACGGCGCCCTGGCCTCGGCGCTGATCGGCCTGTCGCTGTCACAGACCGGCGGTGCCGTGGGGCAGATCGGTCAGGCCTTCGGCGTCGACGACCTGGCGCTCGAGACCGCCGGCACCGGCGACGAGAGTCAGGTGGTGGTCAGCGGGCAGCTGACCGACGATCTGCGCGTCAGCTATGGGGTCGGGATCTTCTCGCCGATTGCCGAGCTGACGCTGCGCTACACGCTGTGGCGTAATCTGTATCTGCAGGCTGTCTCAGGAGCAGCCCAGGCCGTTGACCTGGTCTACAGCTTCAGCCTGGGACGTGCCGAAGAGGCGCGCTAAGGCGCCAAGAGGATAAAGGAGAGCGGTATGCTATTGGGTGACAAGGCAGGCATGGTGGAGCCCGAACGCGCACTGCCGGGGCGCGACACAGCGCTGCGCGTGAGCGGCCGGCATCTAGTCAACGGCGCCAGCATGCTGCCGCCGTTTCCCGACGGCCATGAGCAGGTGGTGTTGGGGTTGGGCTGCTTCTGGGGTGCCGAGCGGCTGTTCTGGGAGCTTCCCGGGGTGTACGTCACGGCAGTGGGTTACGCCGGCGGCTATACGCCCAACCCGACCTATGAGGAGACCTGCAGCGGGCTGACCGGCCACACCGAAGTGGTGCGGGTGGTCTACGACCCCGCCCGAATGCCGTTCACGACGCTGCTGCAGGTGTTCTGGGAGGCCCATGACCCGACCCAGGGCATGCGCCAGGGCAACGACCGCGGCAGCCAGTATCGTTCGGCGATCTACACCACCAACGAGGCGCAGCTCGAGGCCGCCGAAGGCAGTCGCGACGCCTATCAAAAAGCGCTGCAAGGCGCTGGGCGGGGCGCCATCACCACCGAGATCGCCCCCCTCGAGGCGTTTTACCTGGCCGAGGAGTACCATCAGCAGTACCTGGCCAAGAACCCCAACGGCTACTGCGGACTGAAGGGCACCGGCGTCAGCTGTCCGATCGGCTAGCCGAGGGGATCGGCTGCCCGCTGGCGGCGCTGCCCAGCGCCGACCAGTCGTTGAGCTGCTCGGCGACGCGCCGACCCAGCCATGAACGCAGCCCGCCGCGGCGGTATTCGAGAAAGCCCACGTGGCCGCCGTGGCGGGCGATCTCCACGCGCACCGAGTCCGAGGGTGTCGGCAGGCGGTCGAACAGGTCGCCGGGCATGAAGGGGTCGTCGGCGGCGTGCAGGATCAGCGTCGGCAGCTCGATATCGCCGAGCAGGCGACCCGCCGAGGCGCGCCGATAGTAATCGCTGGCCGAGCTGAAACCGTGCAGCGGTGCGGTGACCTCGTTGTCGTAGGCCCAGAAGCTGTCGAGCTCCTTGAGCTGGTGCGGTGACAGTGCGATCGGCATGGGCCCCTGGGCCATCTTGGCCATCACCTTGCGCTTCAGCGAGCGCAGCAGATGGCGCTGGTAGACCCGGGCGAAGCCGGTGTTCAAGGCATCGGCACTGGCGGCCAGGTCGAGGGGCGCGCAGATGGCGATGGCACCGGCCAGATCGAGTCCATCGCCGCCCTGTTCCGCCACCAGCTTGACCAGCATGTTGGCCCCCAGCGACACCCCGGCGGCGACCTTGATGGCGTGGGGGTAGCGCTGGGCGAGCTGGCCGATCACCCAGTAGGCGTCGGCGGTATCGCCGCTGTGGTAGGCCCGCGCCAGGCGATTGGGCGCCTGGCCGCAACCGCGAAAGTGCATCATCACCGCGCGCCAGCCGGCCTGCTGGGCACTCCACAGCAACTCGCCGGCATACGGGGAGTCCAGCGAGCCCTCGAGGCCGTGGAAGAGAATGAACAGCGGTGCATCGTCGCGCGGTGGCGCCTGGCGCAGCCAGGCCAGCTCGACGAAGTCACCGTCCGGCAGGTTGAGTATTTCGGTATCCCGCGCCAGCCGGCGCCGCGGCAGTATCCGCGGCAGCAGGGTCTGAACATGGCGATTGCTCAGGCCACGCGGTGGTGCGTAATCGGCGGGAACGATGGTACGTGACATGCCGGCCTCGATGGATGGGCGTACTTCAAGCTTATCGTGCTGTCGCCGCCGCGCAACCCGTATCAGCGTTCGCCGTGTGCCAGCTGGGTCAGATTGCGCTGCCCGCTATCGGTGATGGCGATATTGTCCTCGAGGCGAATGCCGCCGCAGGGCGCCAACTGCTCGACCAGCGGCCACTCGATCTGCTGGGCCAGACGACCGCCGCGCAGCGGCTCGAGCAGCATCGGAATCACGTAGCAGCCGGGTTCGATGGTCACCACCATGTTCGGCGTCAGGGTGCGCGTCAGGCGCAGGGCAGGGTCGCTGCTCGGCGGCGCAAGCGGTTGGCCGCCATCGTCCTGCTTGCCGCCCACGTCGTGGACCTGGAGCCCCAGCGAGTGGCCCAGGCCGTGGGGGCAGAAGGCCCGCGTTATCCCATCGTGGACCGCCGCCTCGGCGGAACAGCGAATCACGCCGTGCTCGATGAGCACCGCCGCCAGCGCATGATGCATGTGCTGGTGCAGCGCCACGAACGTCACGCCCGGTGCACAGGCGCTAATCAGCTCGCGCTGCAGCGACTGCATCGCCTCGAGCAGCGAGACGAAAAGGCCGGGAGCGTCAGGGCCTGCCCAGGTGCGGGTGATGTCGGCGCAGTAGCCAAGCTCGCGATGGCCGGCATCCACCAGCAGGGCATGGCGCTGGCTGGGCGTCCTGGGATCATAGTGCTGGTAGTGCAGCACGCCGGCGTGCTGGTTGAGGCCCACGATACTGGCGTAGGGCAGCGACGACTCGCGCTGACGACTGGCCGCCAGATAGGCGAGGTGGATGTCCAGTTCGCCGGCACCGGCCTCGAAGGCGTGCTGGGCGGCGGCATGCCCGGCCAGCGCGGCGCGATTGGCGTCCAGCAGGCAGGCCAGCTCGTGGGGCGTCTTGTGCAGGCGGCCGCGGTCGAGGGCGTCAAGCAGCGCCGGTGGGTTGAGCGTAGCGCCCATGGCCTGGGCCTGCTCGGCGTCGAGGTCGCCAATCACCGCGCGTCGCGTCGCGACGCAGCCGGGGGGCGTGGCGTCATCGCAAAGGCGTATCTCGAAGGCCTCACACCAGGCGGCCTCCGGTCGCTGCGCCGGCAGATGCCAGAAATCGGCGGGGGCATGGATCTGTAGCAGCGGCGGGTGACCAGGACGGATCAGCAGCCAGCTGTGGCTCAGCTCGGGCAGCGGCGCCCAGTGCACGAAGTGGCCGTAGGCGCGAAAGGTCGGCGCCTGATCGTCTCCGTAATGCAGGCGCGGAGCGCCGCTGTAGATCCACAGCGCGTCAACGCCTGCCTCCTCGAGGCGCTCGGCGTAGGCCTGCTGTAGCGTATCCAGATGGGCCAGGTGCAGGGCGTCGCGGTGGTGCATCGCAGCGCCGCTCATGGCTCGATGGGATCGAGGCGATCGACGCGGTAGAGCTGTGGCACCTGGTCAAGCCCCTCGACGGTGCAGTCGAGATCGGTAACCCGGCCGTCACCCAGCCCATACACCCAGCCATGCACGGCCAGCGGCTGGTCGCGCTGCCAGGCGCGCTGAATGATCTTGTTGCGCGCCAGGTTGTCGACCTGGGCCTTGACGTTGAGCTCGCACATGCGGTCGACCTGCTCGTCGAGACTCAGCTCGGCGAGTTGGTCGCGATGCCGGCTGTAGAGCTCGCGCACCGAGTGTAGCCAGAAGTCGACGATGCCGTTCTCGCCACCCTGAACGGCGGCACGTACCCCGCCACAGCCGTAGTGGCCGACCACCATGATGTGCTTGACCTGGAGTACATCGACCGCGTACTGCACCACCGACAGGGCGTTCATGTCGTTGTTGTGCAGCAGGTTGGCGACGTTGCGGTGGACGAAGACTTCGCCCGGGGGCAGGTCGATGATCTGGTTCGCCGGCACGCGGCTGTCGGAGCAACCGATCCACAGATAGTCGGGGTTCTGCTGCTGCGATAGCTGCGAAAAGAACTCGGGATCCTGCTCGCGCATCTGCTCTGCCCACTCGCGGTTGCGCTCGAGCAGTGCTTGCATGCGTTCGTTCATGGCGAGAAAACCTGTAGCAGTGGCATGGGTGGCGCTTCTTTTACCGTGAGTCTGGCAGCCGGTCAACGCCATCGCCACTCCCGGCGCTGCTCGAGGGCTGGTATCATCTGCACAGCGTTTCAATGCTTTAGCGTATTTCAGGAGATGTCAGTGTCCCAGTACGACTACGATCTTTTCGTCATCGGCGCCGGTTCCGGCGGCGTTCGCGCCGCGCGTACCGCGGCGGCTACCGGCGCGCGTGTCGCCGTAGCCGAGGACCGCTATCTCGGCGGTACCTGTGTCAACGTCGGCTGCGTGCCCAAGAAGCTCTACTCCTACGCGGCCCACTTTCACGACGCCTTCGACGACAGCGTCGGTTTCGGCTGGACCCTGCCCGAGGCGCCGCGCTTCGACTGGGCGACCCTGCGCGACAACAAGGTAGCCGAGATCAAACGCCTCAACGGCATCTATGGGCGCCTGCTCGAGGGCGCTGACGTGACCCTGATCAACGCCCGCGCCAAGGTGCTCGACGGGCATCACGTCGAGGTCGGCGGTGAAACCGTGAGTGCCGAGAAGATTCTGGTCGCCGTGGGCGGCTGGCCCTGGGTGCCGGACTTCCCCGGAAACGAGCACGTCGTCGACTCCAACCGGGTGTTCGATCTCGATAGCTTTCCCGAGCGCTTCCTGGTCCTCGGCGGTGGCTATATCGCGGTGGAGTTCGCGAGTATCTTCAACGGCCTGGGCAGCGAGGCGCATCTCGTCTACCGCGGCGAGCTGTTCCTGCGCGGCTTCGATCGCGAGGTGCGCGAATTCACCCGTGATGAAATGGCCAAGAAGGGCGTCAAGCTGCACTTCGAGACCAATATCGAGCGCATCGACCCGGCGGGGAGCGCCTATCGGGTCACCCTGACCAGCGGCGAGACCCTCGAGGTCGACGCCGTGCTTGCCGCCACCGGCCGCAAGCCGCACCTGCAGGGCCTGGGCCTCGACCAGCTGGATGTCGCGCTCAACGAAGATGGCACCATCAAGGTCAACGAGCGCTACGAGACCTCAGTGCCGTCGATCCTGGCGCTGGGCGACGTCACCGGCGGCCCCGAGCTGACCCCGGTGGCCTTGGCCGAGGCCATGCACATGGTCCAGCACCACTTCGGCGATGCGCCGCCGCGGCCGCTCGATTATCACAACATCGCCACCGCGGTGTTCTGTCATCCCAATATCGGTACCGTAGGGCTCTCCGAGGAGGCGGCCCGTGAGCGGTGCGGCGAGGTACGCGTCTACTGCGCCGATTTCCGGCCGATGAAGCACACGCTGTCGGGCAGCGACGAGCGCTGCCTGATGAAGCTGATCGTCGACGACAGCAGTGACAAGGTCGTGGGAGCGCACATGGTCGGCGAGGAGGCCGGCGAGGTCATTCAGGGCATCGCCATCGCGGTGCGTGCCGGCCTCAGCAAGGCGGATTTCGACGCCACCGTGGGCATCCATCCCACCGGCGCCGAGGAGTTCGTCACCATGCGCAGCGTGACGCGGCGCTGACGCGGCGCCGTACCACCGCGTCACTACGCAAGAGGCCGCCTTCGGGGCGGCCTCTTGTCGTCTGGGCACACCGCGATCCACTACCGCGCCCGATCTGGGCTAAACTGAGCGAGTGGCCCGGGCCGAGGCGGTTGCGCCGGGGCGCGAACATAATTCAGGGTTATGGATTACGCGCCACATGATAAGGGGCTCTTTGATTTATGTATAAGTGCTTGTTATCATGTGACGCAAATTCGCCAACTGCGAAGTATAATGATGAACGTATCCGCACAGCCGTTTACGACCTCTGCTGATCTCGCGCGTCCCAGCGTGGCCGATGCCGTGGTGGGGAAGTCCTCCTCGCCGCTGTTCATTCGCAAGCCCAACCCAGACGATGGGTGGGGCATCTACGAACTGGTAAAGGCGTGCCCGCCGCTCGACGTCAACTCCGCCTACGCCTATCTGCTGCTCGCCACGCAGTTTCGCGACAGCTGCGCCGTGGCCACCAACGAGGAAGGCGAGATCGTTGGGTTCGTATCGGGCTACGTGAAGAGTAACGCGCCTGACACCTACTTCCTGTGGCAGGTGGCGGTCGGCGAGAAGGCTCGCGGCACCGGCCTTGCCCGGCGCCTGGTCGAGGCGGTCATGAGCCGACCCGAACTGGT
This sequence comes from Halomonas sp. 1513, assembly GCA_001971685.1. Classification (NCBI taxonomy): domain Bacteria; kingdom Pseudomonadati; phylum Pseudomonadota; class Gammaproteobacteria; order Oceanospirillales; family Halomonadaceae; genus Halomonas; species Halomonas sp. 1513. The sequence goes on along the minus strand of CP019326.1, from coordinate 2,047,123 downwards.
CGACGTGCACCATCTCGAGACCACCATCACCCCCGATAACGATGCCTCGTGGGGGCTCTTCAAGCGCCTTGCCGACCGCTGGCAGGCGCCGCTCAACAGCCGTGAATATTTCTCCACCGATCAGCTCGGCGGCGAGCACGACCCGGAAAACCTCGTGCGCATTGGCCCCTTCCAGCCAGACCGTATCTGAACCCATTTCCAGTCGAGCGGCCGCCCACGGGCAGCCGCGCGATACGCTTTTGCCTGCGTGTTCGTGACACGCCTGCCCCTTTACTCATCAGGAGGTCGATAATGCAGACCCAGATTCTCGAACGCATGGAATCCGACGTTCGCACCTATTCACGCTCGTTTCCGGTGGTCTTCACCGAAGCCAAGGGTGCGCGTTTGACCGCCGAAGATGGCCGCCAGTACATCGATTTCCTGGCCGGCGCCGGCACGCTCAACTATGGGCACAACCATCCCAAGCTCAAGCAGGCCTTGATCGACTACATGGCCGGCGATGGCATCATCCATGGCCTCGACATGTGGACCCGCGCCAAGCGCGAATATCTCGAGGCGCTGGAGGAACTGATCCTCAAGCCGCGCGGCCTGGAGTACAAGGTGCACCTGCCTGGCCCGACCGGGACCAACGCCGTCGAGGCGGCGATTCGCCTGGCGCGCGTGGCCACCGGCCGCCACAACATCGTGACCTTCACCAATGGCTTCCACGGCGTGACCATGGGCGCGCTGGCCACCACCGGCAACCGCAAGTTCCGCGAAGCCACCGGCGGCATTCCCACCCAGGGCGCCTCGTTCCTGCCCTTCGACGGTTACCTGGGCGAGCACGCCGATACCCTCGACTATCTCGAGAAGCTGCTCGGCGACAACTCCAGCGGCCTCGACATCCCAGCCGCGGTGATCGTCGAAACCGTGCAGGGGGAGGGCGGCATCAACCCGGCGGGCATCGAGTGGCTGCAGCGCCTGGAAAAGATCTGCCACGCTCACCATATCCTGCTGATCGTCGACGACATCCAGGCCGGCTGTGGCCGCACCGGCAAGTTCTTCAGCTTCGAGCATGCCGGGATCAAGCCCGATATCGTGACCAACTCCAAGTCGCTCTCGGGCCTCGGGCTACCGTTCGCCCACGTGCTGATGCGCCCGGAACTCGACAAGTGGAAGCCGGGCCAGTACAACGGCACTTTCCGCGGTTTCAACCTGGCCTTCACCACGGCCACGGCCGCCATGCGCCACTTCTGGAGCGACGACACCTTCGAGCGCGATGTGCAGCGCAAGGGCCGCATCGTCGAGGAGCGTTTCCAGCAGCTGGCCGAGTGGCTCACTGCCAAGGGCATCCCGGCCTCGGAGCGCGGACGCGGCCTGATGCGCGGCCTCGACGTGGGCAGCGGCGAGCATGCCGACAAGATCACCGCCGAAGCCTTCGAGCAGGGGCTGATCATCGAGACCAGCGGCCACGATGGCCAGGTGGTCAAGTGCCTGTGCCCGCTGACCATCAGCGATGAAGACCTGCTCGAGGGGCTGGATATTCTCGAGGCCAGCACCAAGAAAGTCTTTGGCTAACGCGCTATGCTCCAAGCAGGGTTCGATAGCAGAGCTTGGCAGTAGAAGAGCAGGGCACGGGCATGCCTGGTACCCTGAACATACACGGCCCGCTGCGGTGGGCCGTTGTTACGTTACGCGCCTGTCGTCACGGCACCCGCGATTCACCGCATTCAGGAGATCACACACATGATCGTTCGTAACCTCGAAGAAGCGCGCCAGTCAGAGCGTCTGGTCAAGGCCGAGAACGGCAACTGGGACAGCACGCGGCTGCTGCTGGCCAGCGATAACGGAGGCTTCTCCTTCCATATCACGCGTATCTACGAAGGCACCGAGACCCACATCCATTACAAACACCACTATGAAGCGGTGTTCTGCATGGAAGGCGAAGGCGAAGTCGAGACCTTGGCCGATGGCAAGATCTGGCCGATCAAGCCGGGTGACATCTACATTCTCGATCAACACGACGAGCATCTGCTGCGTGCCAGCAAGACCATGCACCTGGCCTGCGTGTTCACGCCGCCGATTACCGGCACCGAAGTGCATCGCGAGGATGGCTCCTACGCGCCGGCCGAGGACTGAGCTCGACTGACGCAAACAGCCATTTCGACGCCTCGGCAGGCTAATTACCTGCCGGGGCGTCGGCGTCTGGGCGACTCGATCAGGGACGCTGATCGAAGACGATGGTGATCTCGCCGAGGGTGATGCCGAACTTGCGCATCGCGGTACGGTTGATAAGGCGGCCATCCGGCTGCAGGTACATCCAGTCATCCATCTGGAAGGTAATCTCGCGACCGACGACCTCGACCGCCAGCGGATAGCGCATATTGAAGACGTGGCCGTGATGTTCGGCATCGACCGAGCCCTCGACGTCATTGGCGCTACCGCGCCAGCGGTTGTCATCGATGCGCTCGAAGGTCCAGACGCGGCGGTCGGTTTCGCCATCGTCAAACACGAAGTGCTCGTCGAGCACCAGGGTCTGGCCGTCGTAGCTGCCATCGATATCCACCGTGAAGCGACGCTGCACCTCACCGCGGAAATCCTGGACCATGCCCCAGGCGCGGGTCTCGCCGGTAAAGTACTCGGCGATGTCCAGGCGTGGCTCGCTTCCCGCATAGTCTTCCACATCGACACCGGCGCAGCCGGCCAGCAGCAGAGTTAGCCACAGCACCAGCCAATGGCGATGGAATAGCGGGGGCTTCTTGTACATTGACTGATCCCTTGCATGATGTTTGTAGCGCTATGACCCTCAGCTGGCTACAGGGTTCGCCATATCATGTAGCAATACTTGGCTTCGCATAATATATATTATGTTAAATTGAGTGACTGTCCCGGCCAGTGTCGGGAAAGCCATTGGACAGCCCTCCATCACACTCCTTATCATCAGCGGACCAGTTTCAAGGATTCTCCCTATCCCATGTCGATTGTGATGCGGTTTCGAGGCGCACTTCCTGCCACCGCCCTGGCCTTGCCACTCCTGCTGGGTGGCTGTGCCCTGTTGCAAACCGAGCCCGAGCCTACCCCGGAACCCCTGCTCACCGAGATGCAGTTCGAGTCGCGGGTGGCGCAGCTCGAGCAGCGACTGGCTGAACGCTGCGATGTGCATGAACAGCGGCTGACGCAGCACAGCGATGATACCCGTCGGCTGACAGCCGATGTGCGTGAAGTGGGCAGCCTGGTGCGTCAACTGCAGGACGATATCGAGCTACTCTCCGATGATCCGGTGATTATCCCCGCCCAGTGCGAAGAGGATGCCGATAGCCCGCTCGATAACAAGGAGATCCTCGGGCGCAGCGAGTGGATCGGCTTGCCGGATGTCGGCACCTATCTCAAGGCGCGGGTCGACTCCGGCGCCAACACCTCGTCGCTGTCGGCCACCGATATCACTCGCTTCGAACGCGACGGCGACACCTGGGTGCGCTTCAAGCTGGCATTGAACGATGACGCCGTGGTGGTCGAGCCGGTTCGCGACGAGTGGATCGAGGCCCCCGTGGTGCGCCGCGTACGTATCCTGCAAGCGGCTGGCGAAGAGTCACGCCCGGTGGTCAGGATGCTGATGACCCTGGGGCCGATTCGCGAACAGGTCGAGTTCACGCTGAATGACCGCAGCCACCTCAACTATCCTGTACTACTGGGGCGGCGTTTCATGATGGATATTGCCATCATCGATGTCGCCGAGACCTATCTTCACCCGCGCCCCGAGTTTCCGGGCGGCCGTCCTGCGGACGAAGCCGGCGAGGATGAAGCCACGGATGACGATGAAAGCGAAGCCAACGGTAGCGAATCCTGACGCGCTGCCGCTGACCGGGCCGCACAGGCCCCTTCGTCGCACAAGGAATTTCCATGTCACGTCTGCCCTTCTATCTCATCGTCGGCGCTCTGATGATCGCCGGCATCGCCCTCAGTGTGCATCGGCATATCCAATTCGAGGTCCCCTGGACACCCGGCGAGCAGCGCCAGGTCTGGGAAATCGAAGCGCAGGTCAATTTTACCGCCCGGGGCGGGCCGGCCATGGTCGACATGGCGCTGCCCTCCCACCAGCAAGGCTATCGCGTATTGACCGAAAACACCGCCTCGCCGGGCTACGGGCTCTCGTTCCTGGAGGATGAGCGCGGCCGCCGGGCCCAGTGGTCGATCCGCGACGCCGTCGGTAATCAGCAGCTCTACTACTCGGTACAGCTGCTGGTCGCCCCTGATGCCCGTCCGCCTCAGTCGCGGCGTCCCGAGCTGCAGGACGACGTGGTCTGGGAGCGCCCCTACGACACCGCAGCCAATCAGGTCATCGAGCGCGCCTGGCAGCGCTCCGCCACCCCCTTCACCTTTGCCCGCGAGCTGATTCGCGACTTCAACGACGATCGCCAGGGCGAGAATGCTCGGCTACTGCTCAATCAGTTCGATCGGGCACCGCTGCTGGTTCGCCTGCTGAACGAGGCCGGCGTGCATGCCCGCGCGGTCAGCGGCCTGATGCTCGAGGATGGTCGTCGCCGCCAGAGTCTCTCGACCTGGGTGCAGGTCTTCGATGAGGATCGCTGGTCTCTGTTCAACCCGGTCACCGGTGAACAGGGACGCCCCGACAACCTGCTGATGTGGGAGGACAGCGATCAGGCGGTGCTCGAGGTCCAGGGCGGCAGCAACTCGCGCATCAGCTTCTCGATGATCCAGCACAACCAGCCTGCCGCGGCGGCGGTGCGCAACCAGCTGTCCAACGACACCCTGATCAACTTCTCGATTCACAGCTTGCCTCTCGAAGAGCAGGCGCTGTTTCAGACCATCCTGCTGATCCCCATCGGGGCGCTGGTGGTGGTGCTGCTACGCGTGTTGATCGGCATCAAGACCTCCGGCACCTTCATGCCGGTGCTGATTGCCCTCGCCTTCATCCAGACCACGCTGATGACCGGCCTGATCGGCTTCCTGCTGATCGTGGCGGTCGGCCTGGTGATCCGCAGCTACCTGTCGCATCTCAATCTACTGCTGGTGGCGCGAGTGTCGGCGGTGATCATCACGGTCATCGCCATCATCTCGATCTTCTCGGTACTCTCCTATCGCTTTGGCCTCAACGCGGGGCTGACGATCACCTTCTTCCCAATGATCATTCTGTCCTGGACCATCGAGCGGATGTCGATCCTGTGGGAGGAGGAAGGTCCCAAGGAAGTGCTGATTCAGGGCGGCGGCAGCCTGCTGACAGCGGTCATCGCCTACCTGGCCATGAACAACCCCTGGGTGAGGCACATCACCTTCAACTTCCTGGGCGTGCAGATGATCCTGATGTCGTTGATCCTGCTGCTGGGCAACTACACCGGCTACCGGCTGCTGGAACTACGCCGTTTCAAGCCAGTCACGGAGGATTGAGGGTATGTGGACCACACCCGGGCGGCTCAAGAGCAAGGGCATCGTTGGCATGAACCGGCGCAATATCCGCTATATTGGCCGTTACAACGACCGCCGCCTCTACCCGCTGGTGGATGACAAGCTCCAGACCAAGCTGCTGGCCAAGGAGTACGGCATCACCACGCCGGCGCTGATCGGTACCATCAAGAGCCAGTTTGAAGTCAAAGGCGTGGCGGCAATGGTCGCGGCGCACCCGGGCTTCGTGATCAAGCCGGCCAAGGGCAGCGGCGGCAAGGGCATCCTGGTCATCGAGCATGTCCAGGGCGACAGCTACCTCAAGCCCAGCGGCGCAAGCCTGGGGCGCGGCGCTCTCGAACGTCATGTCTCCAACATACTCTCCGGCCTCTACTCGCTGGGCGGCTCGCCGGACGTGGCGGTGGTCGAGGCGTTGATCAACTTCGATGACAGCCTCTCCGAGTACACCTACGAAGGCGTGCCGGATATCCGCGTGATCATCTTTCAGGGCTATCCGGTGATGGCCATGATGCGGCTCTCCACGGCGGCCTCCGACGGCAAGGCCAACCTTCACCAGGGCGCAGTCGGCGTGGGTCTCGACATCGCCAGCGGCTGCGCGCTGCGTGGCGTGCAGTTCGACCGACCGCGCATCGACCACCCGGATACCGGACACGAGTTGGCGAGCCTCAAGATCCCCGGCTGGCAGACGCTGCTCGAGCTCGCCGCCGGCTGCTTTGAAATGACCGGGCTCGGCTATCTCGGCACCGACATGGTGCTGGATCGCGACCGGGGCCCCATGCTGCTCGAGCTCAACGCCCGCCCCGGGCTGGCCATTCAGATGGCCAACGGTGAAGGGCTACGGCCGCGTCTGGACCTGATCGAGCGACAGCCGTCGGGTGTCGGCATTGCCGAGCGCGTCGCCTTCGCCCAGCGTCACTTTGCGCGTCGCGGTGAGCTGCAGGCAGCCGACTCCCTGCCCTGCCCGGCCTGAGTGGCTAGCGGCGGGCTGGGCACGTAGAATAGATTTCCCATTCAGCTTCAGGCCCATCATGTCCGATGCCAACTCACTGATTCATCAGGCGGAACACCAGTGCCAGCAGCGCGGTGTGCGTTTCACGCCGATCCGCCGTCGTGTGCTCGAGATGATCGCCAGCGCCGACGGTGGGCTCAAGGCCTATGACCTGCTCGACAAGCTGGCCGTCGAGCACGCCTCAGCGCGACCGCCGACGGTATATCGCGCACTGGACTTCCTCATCGAGCAGGGACTGGTTCACCGTATCGAGTCGCTCAACGCCTATGTGGCCTGCCCCTGTCCGGAGCACGCTCACGGCTTTCAGCTGCTTATCTGCCGCCTCTGCGGCCGCGTCGAGGAGCTGCATCTCGACGACGTCAATGCGCAGTTGGCCAGCCGTGCGCGCAGCTTGGGGTTTCACGTCGAGCGTCAGACCATCGAGCTGCTGGGCACCTGTGAGGGGTGTGCGACATGAGCCAACTGTTCAAGCGGCTAGAACGCGCTGAGGTCGGCGATAGCGTCGGGCTCGATGACCTGCTGGCGGCGATCGAGTGGAACCCAGATGGTCTGGTGCCCGCCATCGCGCAGCAGCACGACAGCGGCGAAGTGCTGATGATGGCGTGGATGAACGAAACCGCGCTGCGCGAGACGCTCACCACGCAGCGTGTCTGCTACTGGTCGCGCTCGCGCGGCAAGCTGTGGCGCAAGGGCGAGTCGTCCGGCCAGCAGCAGCATCTGATAAGCGCGGCGTTGGACTGCGACGGCGATACCCTGCTGCTGCAGGTCGAGCAGACCGGCCCGGCCTGTCACACCGGACGCCGCAGCTGCTTTTACGTGACCGTCGACGCCGAGCAGGCGCGTATCACCAGCGCCCCGCTGATCGACCCCGACACCCTCTACGCCAAGCGCTGACCATGGCCGGCTTGTCCCTGCTGAACGGTGTCGCGAAACGCATCCTGATCGGCTTGGGGTCGGTGCTGGGCGGGCTGCTGGTGGTGGTGATCAAGCTCTACCAGTGGGTGATCAGTCCCCTCCTCGGCCCGCGCTGCCGGTTCTGGCCGAGCTGTTCGCACTACACCCTCGAGGCGGTCAAGGTGCATGGCCCGGCCAAGGGCGGCTGGCTGGGGATAAAGCGCATCGTCAAGTGCCATCCCGGTCATCCCGGCGGCATCGACCCGGTCCCCGGGGGCCCCAGCGAAGCGCTCTGCCAGGACGATCCCGACTGTCCCGAGTTTGTCGCTCCCCGGCGGCAGACCTCGAAGCGCCCGTAGTAGCCCGCTACCACCGCCTGCCGGTTTCGGCATGCCAGACTGACGCTGCACCTACCCATCATGAGGAGCACGCCATGTCTGCCAAGTCCATACTGATGCTGTGCGGCGATTTCGCCGAAGACTACGAAACCATGGTGCCCTTCCAGGCCCTCAAGGCCGTGGGGTACCGCGTCTGCTGCGCCCGCTACTAGGCCCTGCAGCTGGCCGGCGACATTCCCACCGATCGCGGCGTGGCGATCGCCGCCCTTGACGCGCCGGCGATCCTGGCCCGTGAGCGGCGGCGTCGACGCGACGTCGCCGCCCCATCGACAGTTGCCTAGAGGCTATTCGATCCGGCCGATACCGGCAAAGCCCTCGCCGACGATGGCCTCCAGCCGCTCGGTGAGCAGCGGGTCATCGAGGACGGGAAAGTCGCGCCGCAGCTTGCCGCTCACGCTGCCGTGCTGTCTAACAGCGCGAATGATACGGTCGATATGTTCATCAGGCCCCTCCACCCACTCCTTGATCGTTTCGCGAGTCATGTGCCAGGCTCGCTGGATGGCTGCCTGCTGGTGCATTTCATGCTCCAGCGTGTAGCGCACAATATCTTCGAGATATTCAACCTGATCGGTCAGGTCGGGATATCGCCAGGTAGGTCCAGCCTCTTCATAGGCAGAAAAGGTGAAGTCAGACTCGATTCCGTCTGGGTATGCCTGCCGTCGAGTCAGAAAGTCTACGGCATCACCGTAACGCCGCATCAGAGGTCGTGAATAACGCTCCAGCACCCGGTCATACTCGATACGCCGCATTGAAGACGAGGTGATGGCCGCCGAGATCGGCAGGATAAAGGGCTCCGGTACGGCGCCGTCGCGTCGCAGCGTATCATTGATCAGGAAGCGCGAGATCCGCCCGTTGCCGTCTGCCAGGGGATGTATGAACACAAAGCCGAAGCTGGCCACCGCTGCCCTGGTGATGGCATCTTCAGGCCCTGTCGAATCGAGAAACTGGCTGAGCCCACCGAGCAGACCGGAGAGCCATTCCCAAGGGGGGCAGACGTAGTGCACGACAGGCCCCTGGCCAACGGAGCGACTGCCCACGAAGACGGGAGATTGGCGCAAGCCCGGCTGGATGGTTGCAACGCCGAGGATAGCGCTCTGTAGTTCACTCAGCGTTTGAGCAGAGAGCGGCTCTTCTTTCTGCCCACAATAAGCCTCCATGGCGGCGGCGAAGCGCTGTATGCGCCCCTGGTGGCTGCCCTCATGCTCGATGACAAAACTCGCCTGACTCTCCTTGATGGTCAACCAGACGGCGCTTCGGCGGAGGATATCGGCACCGAACTCCCCTTCCATGCTTTCTAACTGGTAGCGTATATCATAGCCGCGCGACCGATCGACTTGTGGGGTTCGCCGAACCATGGGGCAGTAATCTGGTGTGCCAGGGAGGTTATCGTTGATACGCCACCGGCGGTTCCGCCTCGGCTGTGTTGCCGTTACATAGTCATCGGGGTTCAGCGCATCCCGGTAGTTACCCCCGGTCTTGGTGATATCGAGGAACTCCCCCGTGAGCCATTCATATAGGAAGCCTGCCCGGCGAGCATACTGGCCGGTGGGCTCGCTACGAACCCATGCAGCAAGACTCTCAGGAGGCAGGCACCGGAAGAGTCGCGCCAGGAACTCGAGGTGTACGCCCTCATGCTTAAGGGCGAAGGTGAGATGACCGGGAAGTGTCGCCGGCGGACGCATGCTTTCAAGATAGGCCTCGCTGCGGCGACCATCATGCTCCAACGTGTGGCGAGCACGACCGATACGACTCTCGACAGGAAAAGGCTGGACGACATCCAGTTCATAAGTCGAGGCTAGCCATGCGTATCCGATTTCGCCGCCCATTTCCCTTGCCAAAATGATTAGCTCACCTAAAAAGCGATTATTTTTATAGCCTAGCGCATAAAAATGATTACATGGAAGGGCGCTAGCACTCAGGCGGCTTCGCGTTGGGCAACATCGTAAATCCGCGCCAGCATCGCATGCAGGCCGTTGCTGCGGGTCGGCGAAAGGTGCTTGTCGAGCCCCAGGGCCTCGAGGAAGCTGGGTTCGGTGGCGACCACCTCCTGGGGTTCGCGATCATTGTAGATGCGCATCAGCACCGCAATCAGCCCCGAGACGATGGCGGCATCCGAGGTGGCATCGAAGTGCAGCCGCTCGCCATCGCGGGCATGGCGTATCCAGACATTGGATTGGCAGCCCTCGATCTTGTAATCCGGGGTCTTCCACTCCTCGGGGAAGGTCGGCAGCTGCTTGCCCATATCGATGATGTACTGGTAGCGGTCCATCCAGTTGTCGAACATCGCGAACTCGTCGATGAGCGCCTGCTGGGCCGCCTGTGGCGTTGGTTCCTGCGCTGACATGGTGACTCCTTTTCCTCGAATGCTGCGATTATACCGGCCAGCCCTCCCCCTTGTCCGCCCCGCTCTCGGAAACGCCATCATTCAGCGTGTGGCGTGACACCTGCGCCTGCCACTCCGCCGCTTCGGCGTGCAGGTAACGCGCCGTGGTGTCGAGCCGGGCATGGCGGGCGGTCATCGCCAGGTAGCGTAGCTCGACGCCGCGCTGAGCCTGGTGCGTCAGTGCCGTGTGCCGCAGCCAGTGCGGCGAGGCCTGGCGCAGCGTGGGGGCCATCGCCGCCAGCGAGGCCGGCGCCTCGCCGTGACGCCCCGCCGTCGCGAGCGCATCGGCCGCCTCGCCGAAGGCCGCCTTGATCAGCCGGTAGAGCTGGTTGTCGCCCAGCCCGCGCTTGCCGTCCAGCCCGCGCAGCAGCGGTCCGCTATCGTGCTGGCCGGGCTCCCGAGCAAGCCCCAGCGCCTGGCGCCACTCGCCGACCAGCGTCAGCGCCTCCGGCGGCAGCGGAATCTCGGCGCGCTTGCCACCCTTGCCGGTGACCCGCCACCACCAGCGGCCCTCGATGCGGTAGATATCCTCCATGCGCGCCGCGGCCAGCTCGGCAATCCGCGGTGCCAGCAGATAGGCAAAGCCGAACAGTAAACGCCGCCGCTGCCAGCCCAGCATCTGCCGCGCGCTGGTGCCCTCTCCCGGTGGCCGGTTGAGCCATGCCCACAGCCACTCCCACAGCGGCCGCTCCAGGTAGCGCTCGATGCGCCCGCTGCGGTTGTCGACCCGGCGACGCTTGTCGCGCATCAGTCGAAAGGGGTTGTGGCGCACCCAGCCGGCGTCGGTTAGCCAGGCGAACATGCCCTGCAGGATCACCAGGCTCTGGCGGCGGCTCGAGGCAGACAGCGGCCCACGAAATGGCCGCCACTGGTGGCTGGCCCTGGGTCGCGGCGGCCCGATCCAGCGATCCACCGGCTGCGGGTCGGCAAGAAACGCCTCGAAGTCGGCTAGCTGCTCGCGACGCAGTGCATCGAGGGTCAAGCCGCGTTCGGCCAGCCACAGCAGCAGGCGCTCGGCCTCCTTGCGGTAGGCACGCTGCGTCTGGGGGCTGGCGCGGTATTCCGCCAGCCACAGGCTGACCGCCTCGATATCGCTATGCGCCGCGATATGCACGTCATCGCCGCTGGGAAGCAGCACCGGCGTTTGCGATACCGCCAACCCACCGGGGGCCCCTTGCTCATGCCGTTCCAACGTCGCTCCTCCCCTATCCCCTTGGCGCTTGGCGCTTGGCGCTTGGCGCTTGGCGCTTGGCGCTTGGCGCTTGGCGCTTGGCGCTTGGCGCTTGGCGCTTGGCGCTTGGCGCTCAGTATCGCGGTATAGCCGGCACATAATCAAGATAAGCCACGTAATCATGAATTAAGCCGTCATATCATAGTGTAGATTACATAAAACGTATTACATATAGCGCTTCCTTTTTGCCGCATCCAGCGCTAGTCTGCGCCCAGACAGCAGCGGCTGGCGGGCTAAGCAAAGGAGCGCGACATGGCAAGAAACGGCGTGCAGTTCGAGGACGTTCAGCGGGCGGTGGATGCCCTGCTGCAGCGCGGTGAGACGCCCAGCGTGCAGAAGGTGCGCGAGGTGCTGGGTACCGGCAGCTTCACCACCATCAGCGACCATCTGCGCGAATGGCGGCAGCAGCGCGAGCAGAATCGCGCCACACCCCACCCCCAGGCGATTCCCGAGGCGCTGCAATCGCTGATGGGCGAGCTGTGGCACAAGGCCGAGGAGGCCGCCAGCGAGGGGCTGGCTCACTATCGCGCGGAGGCCGAGCAGCGCGTCGAGACGGCCCGACAGGCCAGCGCCGAGAGCCAGCGGCTGGCCGAACATGCCGCCCAGCGTGAAGCCGCCCTCGCCGACCATCTGGGGCAGGTGCAGGCCAGCCTCGACGTGCGTAGCCAGGGCCTGGCCAAGGCCGAAGCCGAGCGCGACAGCCTGCAGTCGCGCCTGTCGGCGCTCGAACAGCACTGCCAGCGGCTCGAGGCCCAGCTGCAACAGCTGCAGAAGCAGCGCGACCAGCAAGGCGAAGCGCAGCGCCAGGCGCTCGAGGCTCAGGCGGAGCGGCATCGTGACGCCCTGCAGCAGGAGGAGCAGCGCCATGAGACCGCCGAAGCGCGCCTGATGAGCCTGCTCGATGCATCGCGTCAGGAGCGTCAGGCGGCGGACAAGCAGCACGCCGAGCGCCTGGCCCAGTTGGAAGCGCGTCTCGAAGCGCGGGATCAGCAGCTACAGGCGCTGCGCAGCGACCTCGCCGAGCAGGAGCGCCGCCAGCGCGAGGCAAACTGGCAGCGACAGCAGGCCGAGGACGCCCGCAATGATGAGCGCCAGCGCAGCGACGAGCTGGCCAGTCGGCTGGCGTCTCGCGAGCAGGCGCTGGAAGAGAGCCGCCAGCGGCTGGTCGAGCTGGAGGCTCGCCTGGCCCAAGCCAGCCTGCCGCCCTTCACCTACTGATTGCCACGCGCTCAAACGCAGCAGAGCCGCTCCATGAGCGGCTCTGCTATAGCGCGATGACCTGGCGGATCTAGTAGACCTAGCGGTAGTAGGCCTGGCTGGTGTCGGTGTGATCGGTGACATCGCGAATCCCGCCGAGCTCGGGGATGCGCTCGAGCAGTGTCTTCTCTACACCGTCCTTGAGGGTCAGGTCGACCGCGGCACAGCCCTGGCAGCCGCCGCCGAAGGCCAACACCGCGATGTTCTCTTCGGTCAGCTGGATCAGCTTGATTTCACCGCCGTGGGCGGCAAGGCCGGGGTTGATCTCACTGTAGAGTACGTAGTTGACGCGGTCTTCCAGCGGACTGTCGGCATTAACCTTGGGCATCTTGGCATTGGGTGCCTTGATGGTCAGCTGGCCGCCCATGCGATCGGCGTTGAAATCGACCACCGCCTCGTCGAGGAACGCCAGGCTGTTCTTGTCGAGGTAGACGCGAATCTTGTCGAGTTCGAGCAGCTCGTCGCTGGGCTCTTCCTCTCCCGGACGGCAGTAGGCCAGGCAAGTCTCGGCGTAGGGCGTGCCGGGCTGGGTGATGAAGATGCGCACCGCAATGCCCTCGACGTTCTGCTTTTCGAGCAGCTCGGCAAGGTAATCCTGGGCGCTATCGGTAATCTCGATGCTCTGGCTCATAGTGTCGTCAGTCCTGAAACCGATGGGCAGATGAATACCCATATGGTAGGGAAAAGTCCCCGGCGACACAATCCCGAGTGAAATACTCGGTTTTGTCGCCCCCTGCCCCGGGCCAGACGCTTTCTGGTACCATGCGCGGTGATATCGTGACGGCGCGGGGCACCGACTAGCCCTGCGCTGCAGACCCTGACGCTGGAGAAAGCTTCCCACCATGGCCGCCGTTCCCACTGCTGTTACCGCCGCACTTCACGAGCAACTCGCCCGTCGTATCATGATCCTCGATGGCGGCATGGGCACCATGCTACAGAATGCCGACCTCAGCGAGGCGGAGTTTCGCGGCGAGCGCTTCAAGGAGTGGCCCAGCGACCTCAAGGGCAACAACGACCTGCTGGCACTCACCTGCCCGGACGTCGTGACGCGCATTCATCGCGACTACCTCGAAGCCGGCGCCGATATCATCGAGACCAACACCTTCAACAGCACCCAGCTGTCCCAGGCCGACTACGGCATGCAGTCGCTGGTGGTCGAGCTCAACCGCGAGTCGGCGAGACTGGCCCGCGAGGTGTGCGACGCGGTCGCCGCCGAGACCGGCGTGCCGCGCTATGTCGCCGGGGTGCTGGGTCCGACCTCGCGCACCGCCTCGCTGTCGCCGGACGTCAACGACCCGGCCAAGCGCAACGTCACTTTCGACGAGCTGCGCGACAACTACTACGAGGCCGCCGAGGCATTGATCGAGGGTGGCTCGGACCTGATCCTGATCGAGACCATCTTCGACACGCTCAACGCCAAGGCGGCGATCTTCGCCCTCGAGCAGCTGTTCGACGACCGCGGCGAGCGCCTGCCGGTGATGATCTCGGGCACCATCACCGACGCCTCGGGCCGTACCCTCTCCGGCCAGACCACCGAAGCGTTCTGGAACTCGATTCGTCACGCCCAGCCGCTATCGGTTGGCCTCAACTGTGCGCTGGGCGCCGAAGAGCTGCGCCCCTACCTCGAGGAGCTCTCGACCAAGGCCGACACCTTCGTTTCGGCCCACCCCAACGCCGGCCTGCCCAACGAGTTCGGCGAGTATGATCAAACCCCTGAGGAGATGGCGGAGATCGTCGCCGAATTCGCCGACAGCGGACTGGTCAACATCATCGGCGGCTGCTGCGGCTCGACCCCTGAGCATATCCAGGCGATCGCCGAGGCGGTGCGCAATACCTCGCCGCGCGAGGTGCCCGAACGCCCCCGCGCCTGCCGCCTGTCGGGCCTCGAGCCGTTCAACATCGAGCACGACTCGCTGTTCGTCAACGTCGGTGAACGCACCAACGTTACCGGGTCGGCGCGCTTCAAGCGGCTGATCGTCGACGAGGACTACACCACCGCCCTCGAGGTGGCCCTGGAGCAGGTCGAGAACGGCGCCCAGATCATCGACATCAACATGGACGAGGGCATGCTCGAGTCCCAGGAAGCGATGGTGCGCTTCCTCAACCTGATCGCCGGCGAGCCGGATATCTCGCGGGTGCCGATCATGATCGACTCCTCCAAGTGGGAGATCATCGAGGCCGGCCTCAAGTGCGTACAGGGCAAGGCGGTGGTCAACTCGATCTCCATGAAGGAGGGCGAAGACGCCTTCCGCGAGCAGGCCACCGCCTGCCGTCGCTACGGGGCGGCCATCGTGGTGATGGCCTTCGACGAAGACGGCCAGGCCGACACCTTCGCGCGCAAGGCCGAGATCTGCGAGCGCGCCTATCGGCTGCTGGTGGACGAGATCGGCTTCCCGCCGGAAGACATCATCTTCGACCCCAATATCTTCGCCATCGCCACCGGCATCGAGGAGCACAACAACTACGCCGTCGACTTCATCCAGGCCACCCAGTGGATCCGCGAGCACCTGCCTCATGCCATGGTCTCCGGTGGCGTGTCCAACGTCTCCTTCTCGTTCCGCGGCAACAACCCGGTGCGCGAGGCGATCCACTCGGTGTTCCTCTACCACGCCATCCGCGCCGGCCTGACCATGGGCATCGTCAACGCCGGCCAGCTGGCGGTCTACGACGACCTGCCCGCCGAACTGCGCGAAACGGTAGAAGACGTGGTGCTCAACCGGCGCAGTGACGGCACCGAGCGGCTCCTCGACATCGCCGACAAGTACAAGGGCGACGGCTCCGGCGTGGCCAAGAAAGAAGACTTGGAGTGGCGCAGCTGGCCGGTCAACAAGCGCATCGAGCACGCCCTGGTCAAGGGCATCACCGCGCATATCGAGGACGACACCGAGCAGGCCCGGGCCCAGGCCGAGCGCCCCATCGAGGTCATCGAAGGTCCGCTGATGGACGGCATGAACGTGGTCGGCGACCTGTTCGGCGACGGCAAGATGTTCCTGCCCCAGGTGGTCAAGTCGGCGCGTGTCATGAAGCAGGCGGTGGCCTACCTGATTCCCTATATCGAGGCCGAGAAGAGCGAAGAGACCAAGGCCAAGGGCAAGATCGTCATGGCCACGGTCAAGGGCGATGTACACGACATCGGCAAGAACATCGTCGGCGTCGTCCTGCAGTGCAACAACTACGAGGTGATCGACCTCGGCGTGATGGTGCCCGCCGAGAAGATCCTGCAGACCGCCCGCGAGCACAATGCCGATATCATCGGCCTGTCCGGGCTGATCACCCCGTCGCTGGATGAAATGGTCCACGTTGCCAAGGAGATGCAGCGCCAGGGCTTCGAACTGCCGCTGCTGATCGGCGGTGCCACTACCTCCAAGGCCCACACCGCGGTCAAGATCGAGCCGCAGTACCAGCATCCGGTGATCTACGTCACCGACGCCTCGCGGGCCGTCGGCGTCGCCGGCCGCCTGCTGACGCCGAATCTCAAGCCGACCTATGTGGCGGAGATTCGCGAGGAGTATGAGAAAGTCCGCGAGCGCAACGCCAAGCGCCGCCCCAAGGCGGCGGACCTCTCCTACGCCGAGGCCCGCAAGCGGCGCTTCCGCACCGACTGGACCAGCTTTACCCCGCCCGCTCCCCAGTTCACCGGACTCAAGGTCTTCGATGACTACGACCTCGAGGAGCTGATCGAGCGCATCGACTGGACGCCGTTCTTCATGAGCTGGCAGCTGGCCGGCAAGTACCCTAAGATCCTCGACGACAAGGTGGTTGGCGAGGCGGCGCGCAGCCTGTTCGCCGATGCCCAGGAGATGCTCGCCAAGCTGGTCGATGAAAAGCGCGTCCAGGCGCGCGGCGTGATCGGCCTGTGGCCGGCCAACAGCGTCGATGACGACGTCATCGAGGTCTACGCCGACGAGTCGCGCAGCGAGGTGGTCGAGCGGCTGCACCACATCCGTCAGCAGATGACCAAGAATCGCGACGGCATCTGCTACAGCCTGGCCGACTTCATCGCACCCAAGCAGAGCGGCAAGCCCGACTGGATCGGTGGCTTCGCGGTCACTACCGGCCACGGCGTCGATGAACTGAGCAAGGCCTACGAAGCCGCCGGCGACGACTACAACGCGATCATGGTCCAGGCGCTTACCGACCGCCTCGCCGAGGCCTTCGCCGAGCGCATGCACGAGCGGGTGCGCAAGGAGTTCTGGGGCTACGTGCCGCAGGAGCAGCTCGACAACGAGGCGCTGATCGCCGAGAAGTATCAGGGCATTCGCCCGGCACCCGGCTACCCGGCCTGCCCCGACCACACCGAGAAGGCCACCCTGTTCCGCCTGCTCGACGCCGAGCGCCATAGCGGCCTGACGCTGACCGAGAGCTTCGCCATGTGGCCGGCGGCGGCGGTGTCCGGCTGGTACTTCGCGCACCCGCAGTCGAAGTATTTCGCCACCGGCAAGATCACCCGCGATCAGGTCGAAGTGCTGGCCGAGCGCAAGGGCATGCCGCGCGCCGAGCTCGAGCGCTGGCTGTCCCCGGTGCTCTCCTACGACGCCGACTGACCCCGCCTGGGGCCCGCGCTAGCGGGCCTTGCCACTCACCCGCTGGAAGCCGGCATGCTCCCCGAGCCATCCCGACGCCGTACCATCCTCAAGCTGGCGCTGCCGATCATCGCCGGGATGCTCTCCCAGAGCCTGCTCAACCTGATCGACGCCGCCCTGGTCGGGCGGCTCGGCGAAGTCGCCCTGGCAGGCGTGGGGGTCGGGGGCTATGCCATGTTCCTGGTCACCGCCATGCTGTTCGGTCTGTCGTCTGGCGTCCAGGCACAAACCGCCCGGAGGCATGGCGAAGAGGCCTGGTCGCGGCGCGCCGCGCCACTCAATGCCGGCCTGGTGATCGCCCTGCTGGTAGCCGGTCCGTTGACCCTGCTCTGCCTGTGGCAGGCGCCACGCCTGCTGACGCTGATCAATCAGACTCCGGAGGTCAACAGCGTAGCGGTGGAGTATTTCCGCTGGCGGGTGATCTCGCTGGTCCCGGTGGCGATGATCTTCTGCTTCCGTGGCTACTGGAACGGCATTCAGCAGACCGGTATCTATCTGCGCATCATCCTGATCATGCATCTGATCAATGTGGTCGCCAGTGTCGGGCTGATCTTCGGCTACGCCGGCCTGCCTGCCATGGGGCCTGCCGGGGCCGGCGCCGGGACCAGCCTGTCGCTCTTCAGCGGCGTGCTGATCTGGCTGGCATTGAGCACTCGCCGCGCTGCCGCCAGCGGCTTCCTGACGCGCTGGCCGCAGCGTCTCACCTATCTGACGACCCTGCGGCTGGCAACGCCCCACTCCTTCCAGCAGCTGTGGTTCGCGGCCGGCTATGCAGTACTGTTCTGGATTCTCGGGCAGCTGGATACCGCAAGCGTCGCGGTAGGCCATATACTGGTGAACCTGTCGCTGTTTCTGATCCTGCCGGGGGTGGGATTGGGCATGGCGGCGATGAGCCTGGTGGGGCAAGCGATGGGGCGCGATGCCTATCGCGATGCCCATCGCTGGGGCTGGGACGTGGTCAAGATTGCCTGGGGCTGCCTGGCCCTCCTGGCCCTGCCCATGCTGCTGGTGCCGGAACTGGTGCTCGGCCTGTTCCTGCACAGCGAGGCGCTGGTCGAGATGGGGCGCCTGCCGCTGCGCTTGACGGCCGCGATGATCGTCCTCGACGCCGCCGCCCTGGTGCTGGCTCAAGCACTGCTCGGCGCCGGCGCCAACCGCACCGTCATGACCCTGACGCTGTCGATGCAGTGGCTGCTGTTCCTGCCGCTGGCCTGGCTGGTGGGTGTGGGGTTCGATCAGGGGATAGCCGGGATCTGGTGGGTGCAGCTCGGCTATCGCAGCCTCAACTCGCTCTGTTTTGCCCTGCTCTGGCAGCGTCGGCGCTGGCAGCAGCTGGTGGTTTGACCATAACAAGGAGAACCGTGAATGCGTGTGCTGGCCACCTGTCTGCTGTCCCTGGTGTCTCCGGCGATATTCGCCGCCTCGCTCAACGTTACCTTCATCAATCCCGGCTACCAGGGCGAGCGCTTCTGGGACATGGTCGGCACCACCATGCTGGCCGCTGCTGCGGATCTCGACATCGAGCTCGAGATCCTGCACGCCGAGCGTGACCGATATATCATGCAGTCACTGGCCGCGCAGGTGCTCGAGCGAGAGCGTGCGCCCGACTACCTGGTGCTGGTCAATGAAGAGCAGCAAGCCGTCGAGCTGCTGAAACAGGCCGAAATGCACGGCGTTGACGTGCTCTTTCTGCTCAATGGTCCGAGCGCCGAACAGCGCCTGCACACCGGCGCCCCCGGCGAGCGTTACCGCCACTGGGTAGGCGTCATCGAGCCTGATAATTTCGCCGCCGGCGCACGCATGGCCGAGGCGCTGCTGGAGGCGGCCCCATCGCGGTCTTACCCGCTCCCCACCCTGGCGCTGCTCGGTGACACCCTCACCCCGGCCTCGATCGGCCGCAACGGCGGCATGCTCGACGTGCTGCTCGAGGAGCCGCGCATACGCCTCGACCGGCTGTTGACCGCCCACTGGAACCAGGAAGAGGCGCGCACTCTGACCGCCGGCTACCTGCGCTGGCTGGCGCGGCGCAACGAAACACCTGCGCTGATCTGGGCGGCCAACGACCCGATCGCCATCGGCGCCATCGAGGCGTTGCAGGAGGCCGGCTTCGCGCCGGGTGAAGAGGTGTTGCTGGTGGGTCTCAACTGGTCGCCGGAAGGCATCCAGCGAGTCGCTCGCGGTGAACTGCTGCTCACCGACGGTGGGCATTTCCTGGCCGGCGCCTGGGCCATGGTCCTGCTGCGCGACCTGGCCGATTCGGTCATCGAGGTGGCGGATGCCAGCATCCGCTTTCCGATGGCTGCCCTCGACGCCAACGACGTCGCCCTCTACGGCGAGCGACTCGTGTCGCCGGAGTGGTCGCATATCGATTTCTCGCGCTTCCGCTACGCGGGCGACGGCTACGATTTCTCCCCGCGACGAGCGCTCGAGATGCTGATGGAGGTGCAGCCATGAGCCGTCGGCTGAGCCTCAACCAATTGTTCATGCTGCGCCTGGTGCCTCTCGCCCTGCTGGTGGCACTGGCGGTGAGCCTGGCCAGTGCCTGGCATCTGCACAAGCGTTTCGAAGTCGAGCTGGAGCGCAAGGAGAGCGAACTGCTGCGCATCGGCGCCAGCCTGATGGCCGCGCCGCTTTGGAACTTCGATAATCATGCGCTCAGTGAACTGGTAGAGACGCTGCTGGCCGATGCCGATGTGGCCAGCGTCAGCGTCTATGACGATAACGATACGCTGATACTCTCGCGGCACACCAGTCATGACCTGCTCGGCATGGAACAGCGCCGTGCTGCCATCATCTTCGAGAATGCCCTGCTGCGACGTCAACTGGGCCACCTCGAGCTGACCTTCACCCGCCAGCGGCTCAGCGAACAGATCGGCTGGTCGATATTCTTCACCCTGCTGGCCGTCGCGCTGGTGGTGGTGGCGGTGCTCGCCTGGACCATGCGCTTCAATCGACTGCACGTGGTGGCGCCACTCAACGCCATTCTCGACACCCTGCGCGCGATGCGCAGCGGTCAACCCTTCGTGCCGGTGGTCAGCCGCGCACCGGGAGAAGTCGGCGCGGCACTGCTGGCGTACAACAGCCTGGCGGTGCAGCTCGATCACGCTCACCAGGAGATCGCCGCCCAGTCGCAGCGCGATGCCCTGACCGGCCTGCTCAATCGGCACGGCTTCTATGCCCACTTGAGCGAGTGGCTGGAAGTGCATCCGCAGCGGCCGCTGGGCGTGCTGCACATGGATATCAATCATTTCCGCTGGATCAACGAGAGCTTCGGCCAGGATGCCGGCAGCCAGCTGCTCTGCGATATCGCCGCGCGCCTCGAGCAACAGCTGGCGTCGCAGCTGCAGCTGCCCCTGGCACGGCTCGGCAGTGACGAATTCGTGGCCGCCTTTGCCGATATCGATGCGCCGGGCCTGGCCCGGCACGCTCGCAGCTTGCAGCGCAGCATGCTGGAGCCGTTCACGATATTCGACCAGCAGGTGTTCGTGTCGATGAACCTGGGCGGCGCGCTGTTCCCCCAGCATGCCGCCACCGCCGAGGGGCTGCTCAAGGTGGTAGAGCTGGCGTTACGCCGCGGCAAGGCGCGCAGCCCCGGCGAATATCGCCTTTACCAGCCCTCCAGCACGCACCTGCCGGCGCACCAGATGATCGCCATGGAGCGTGACCTGCATCGTGCGCTCAATGAAGACGGGCTGCGCCTGATGCTGCAACCTATCGTCACCGCCGACTCCACTCCTGGCGATCGCGTCGTGCTGGCCGGTGTCGAGGCGCTGGTACGCATCGAACATCCCGAGCACGGCGCACTCGCTCCCGACAGGTTCATTCCAGTCGCCGAGGCCTCGGGCCTGATCCTGCCGCTCGGCGCCTGGGTCATGGAACAGGGTCTGGCCTGGCTCGCCGCTGCGACCCGCCAGGGATTCGAGACCCAGACCATCTCCTTCAACGTCTCGGCACGTGAAATACACGCCGGCGGCCTGGTCGAGCGCCTCGCCGAAGGGCTAGAGCGACATGCCCTGGCCGCCCATCGCATCATCCTCGAAGTCACCGAGAACCTGATGCTCGAGCGCGATGAAGTGGTGCTGGAGACCTTCGATGCGCTGCGCGAACTCGGCTGCAGGCTGGCCATCGATGATTTCGGCACCGGCTTCTCATCGCTGAGCTACCTTCAGCACCTGCCTTTCGATATCGTCAAGATCGACCGCTGCTTCGTCACGGCGATTCATCACGACTCACACCAGGCGGCACTGGTGGCGGCGATGATCGAAATGGGCCATGCGCTGGGGCTGAGCGTCACCGTGGAGGGCATCGAGTTTGCCGACCAGGCCCGCTGCTGTCTCGACAACGGGGCCGACCACCTGCAAGGTTACTACTTCTGCCGGCCGCTGCCGGCGGAGGAGGCGCTTTCACGTTTCATAACTCTTTAATTAAAATCTATGATCATTTATTCTTTCAAAGAATAACGCTTGGGGAGTATCGTCCTCCCATCGGCCACACCCATTCGCCCCGACTAGCAGGACATCCCTGAATGTATCGGTACGACACCTACGACCAGACGCTCGTCGACGAGCGCGTCGCCCAGTTCCGCGACCAGATGGCTCGCCATCTGGCCGGGCGCCTGCCGGAAGAAGAGTTCCGCCCGCTGCGCCTGCAGAACGGTCTGTACATCCAGAAGCATGCGCCGATGCTGCGCATCGCCATCCCCTACGGCATGCTGTCGAGCACCCAGCTGCGCGCCCTTGGCGATATCACGCGTCGCTACGATCGCGGCTATGGCCACTTCACCACACGCCAGAACCTGCAGCTCAACTGGCCGGCGCTCGAGGACGTGCCCGAGATTCTCGCCGACCTGGCCAAGGTCCAGATGCACGCCATCCAGACCAGCGGCAACTGCATTCGCAATACCACCAGCGACCAGTTCGCCGGGATCGCCAAGGACGAGGTCGAGGATCCACGCCCCTGGTGCGAGCTGATCCGCCAGTGGTCGACGCTGCACCCCGAGTTCGCTTTCCTGCCGCGCAAGTTCAAGATCGCCGTCAGCGGCGCCGCCGAGGATCGTGCCGCGATCCAGGTCCACGACATCGGCCTGCGGCTGTGGCATGACAGCGACGGCAGCCTGAAGGTCAAGGTACTGGCCGGTGGCGGCCTCGGCCGAACGCCGATGATCGGCGACGTGGTCCGTGAGGACCTGCCCTGGCAGCATCTGCTGACCTATCTCGAAGCCTGCGTACGCGTCTACAACCAGTTCGGCCGCCGTGACAACAAGTTCAAGGCGCGCATCAAGATCCTGGTCAAGGCGCTGGGTATCGAAGAATTTCGGCGTCGCGTCGACGCCGAATGGGCCCACCTCAAGGATGGCCCGCAGACCCTCAACCAGGAGGCGGTGGAGGCCGCCCGCGCCCACTTCGTCGAGCCCGAGCGGCGGCCGGTGAGTGAGCAAGCGGTTGCCGCGTTCGAGGCGCTGCGCGGCGAGAACCGCGCCTTCGCCCGCTTCGTGACCAATAACGTCACCGACCACAAGGTCGCCGGCTACAAGGCCGTGACCCTGTCGCTGAAGCGCCGCGAGCATGCCCCCGGTGACGTCACCGCCGACCAGATGGATGCCGTGGCCGACCTCGCCGAGCGCTACAGCTTCGGCGAGCTGCGGGTCACCCACGAGCAGAACCTGGTGCTCTCCGACGTGCCGGTGGACCAGCTCGAGGCGCTATGGCAAGAACTCGACGCCCTGGGCATGGCCAACCCCACCGTGGGTACCCTCAACGACATCATCTGCTGCCCTGGCGGTGACTATTGCGGTCTGGCCAATGCGGTCTCGATCCCCATCGCCCAGGCGCTCCAGGAACGCTTCGAGGACCTCGACTTCCTCTACGACCTGGGGCCCATCGACCTCAATATCTCCGGCTGCATGAACGCCTGCGGGCATCACCACGTCGGCCATATCGGGATTCTCGGGGTCGACAAGAAAGGCGAGGAGTACTATCAGATTTCGGTCGGCGGCAATGCCACCGACGACGCCTCGCTGGGCAAGATCCTCGGCCCCTCCTTCTATCGCGAAGACGTCCCCGAAGTGATCGACAAGGTGCTCAAGGTCTACGTCGAGCAGCGCCACGACGACGAGCGCTTCCTCGACACCTATCGCCGTATCGGCCTCAAGCCGTTCAAGGAGCGCGTCTATGCCTGATACTCAACTCGAACATGCCCAGACGCTGATCAAGCTGGGGCAGCCGGAACAGGATGAGTGGGCACTCTCACGCATCGATGATGCGCTCCCCGAGCGCCGCCCGGTCATCGTGCCACTCGTGCTGTGGCAGGCCAATGCCGACGATCCCCAGTTGGCGCCGTGGCTTGCCAGCGACACCCTGCTCGACGACGCCTTGGCCGAGCAACTGGCCAAGGCACCGCTGGTGGCCATCGACTTCCCCGCCTTCACCGACGGCCGCGGCTACTCGCTGGCGCGATTGCTGCGCGAGCGCTATGGCTATCAGCAGGAAGTGCGTGCGATTGGTGACGTCCTGGTCGATCAGCTCTACTACATGAGCCGCTGCGGGTTCGACGCCCTGGCCCTGCGCGACGACCAACATCTCGACGATGCGCTGCGTGCGCTGGGTGCCTTCAGCGTCAGCTACCAGCCCGGCGTGGACAGGCAGGAGGCGCTGTTCGAACGTCGTCTGCGCGAGGCCAACGGCGCCTGACGCCAGTGGCGTGCAGTACGCGAGGCCCGGCCATCAGCGTCGGGCCTCGCCGTTTCAGGCGGCGCGGTCGACGCTCCCGTCAGCCACGGCGCTTCTGCTGCCGTTCACGGTTGTTGGCCCTCGCTCGCTCCGACTTGCGCAACATCACGTAGGTAGCGCCCAGCCCACCCTGCGACGACGGCGCTGAGGCGAAGGCCTGGACCTCATCGAACTGCTGCAACCACTTCACCACGTAGGAGCGCAGCACGTTCGGCGGGCTGTCGATCTCGCGGCCACGACCGTGAATGACCATCAGGCTGCGCAACTCGGCGTGATGCGCCTCGCGAATGAACTGAAAGAGTTCGCGGCGACACTCGGCGAGTGGCCGCTTGAGCAGGTGCAGGCGCGCCTCGGCGGGATAGCCGCCCTGGCGCAAGCGATCCAGCACGCCGGTCTGGATGCCGTCATGCCGATACTCCACTGGATCGTGGGCGCCGATCAGCTCGACGAAGTCATCGGACAGGAAGTTGTCATCGCCGTTGGTATGGGCTGCGCTTTCACGGCGTGCCAGCTGGGCATCGCTGGGCGCCCGGCGGGCAGGGCGAACATCGGCCTTGTCGCGGCCACGCGCCAACGGACGCACATCACCCATGAGCTGTCTGAAACTGACGTCATCCTGTGGCATGGGCTCTCTCCTCACCTCGGTTCTGGATCGATCATAGCAAAGTGCGCTGCACGCTGACGCGCGGGTCCGTATTATTGTCATGATTCGAAGTCACTGAACGTACAGGAAGACGCATGCGCAAACGCTATGCGGTGATCACAGGTCTGGCCCTTAGCCCACTGCTACTGGTGGGCTATCTGTGGCTGACCATGCTAAGCCCGCTCACCTACGATCGCCCTGAGCATCTACCGACGATTGCCGAGGGAGAGCACCAGGTGTTTGTCTACGGCACGCTACGCTATTCGCTCGTGCGCTGGTGGGTATATGGCCGCAGTGGGTCGCCGCAACCCGCTCGGCTGGAGGGATTCCGCCGCAGTGGCTTGGATCTCGAACCCTCCGAGGGCGATGTCGTGGAGGGCCTGCTACTGGAAGTGGATCAGCATGAGCTGGCGCGGCTCGACCGCTATGAGCGACTGGGCATCCGCTATGAGCGAGTGCCAAAGGAGCTCGCCGATGGACAGATCGCCTGGGTCTACCGCCGCCTGTCATCAGAATAGCTCGAGTTTTTAGCGGGGGGTCTTAACCATAGATAACGGTATAAATAGCAACTGGCCATCGGGATGCCCGCTTGTGACCGCCTTGATGGGCACTCTACAATGGCCGCCATGTTTTCGCCTGCCGAGGAGGCGTGATGGCCACCATCACCTACTACCACAATCCGCGCTGCTCCAAGTCCCGCCAGGGATTGGCGCTGTTCGAGGCGCGGGGCGTGGAGGTCAACGTGCGTCGCTACCTCGATGCCCCGCTCGAGCTGGCCGAGCTGAGCCGCCTGGTAGCACGCCTGCAGTCTCCGCTCGCCAACCTGGTACGCACCGATGAGGCGGCCTGGAAGGCTCTCGATATCGCTATCGACGATCAGCGACGGGTGCTGGAAGCGATCGCCGCCGAGCCGCGACTGCTGCAGCGGCCGATCGCCGACGACGGGCAGCGTGCCGTCATCGGTCGCCCTCCCGAGGCCATGCTCACGCTGCTCGATACCCCCTAACGCCACCCCACTTGCCTGGAGTCAGGATGTCCGCTTCCCTGCCCTACGTACTCATCCTCTACTATTCACGCCACGGTGCCACGCGTCAGATGGCCGAGCAGATCGCCGCCGGCGTGGAGCGAGTGCCGGGCATTGCCGCCCGACTGCGCTGCGTACCGCCGGTCTCGACCACCTGCGAAGCGGTCGATCCCGAGATCCCTGCCGAGGGCGCCACCTACGCCAGTAGCGATGACCTGCGCCACTGCGCCGGCCTGGCCCTGGGTAGCCCCACGCGCTTCGGCAACATGGCCGCACCGCTCAAGTACTTCCTCGATGGCACCAGCGAGCTGTGGATGAACGGCGCCCTGGTCGACAAGCCCGCCAGCGCCTTCACCTCGACCTCGAGCCTGCACGGCGGGCAGGAGACCACGCTGATCACGATGCTGATGCCGCTGCTCCACCACGGCATGGTCTACGTTGGCTTGCCCTACAGCGAAACGGCCCTGCTCACCACCCAAAGCGGCGGCACGCCCTACGGCGCCAGCCACGTGGCGGGCAGCCGCAGCGAGCGTGCGCTCGACGACGACGAGCGCAGCCTGTGCCAGGCCCAGGGCCTACGCCTGGCGCGGCTTGCACTCGCGCTGAACGCCAGCAGAGGAGCCGAGGCATGAGACAGATGCTGGAACGCTGGGAAGCCGAACACGGCATCGACACCCTCACCGAGCGGGCGCGGCGCGGCGTCCTGGGCAGCTACGTGCTGCTCCTGCTGCTTCTGGTCTACAGTGGCACGGTGATCCACAGCATCGAGGAAGGCGGCTTGACCCCCATCCTGGTCCGCGGCCTGCCGCTGATCCTATTTCTGCCTTCGATCATCGCCCGCCGCCCCCGCGGCCACGCCTGGCTGGCCTTCGTCAGCCTGCTCTACTTCATGCAGGGGGTCATGGTGGCCACCCTGCCCGGCCAGGGGCTGTTCGGTATGCTCGAAGCGCTGACCGCGCTGGTGCTGTTTGCCGCCACCACCTGCTACGCGCGTTTTCGCAGTCGCCAGATGCGCCAAGGCTGACACGCAGGGGCGAGGCATAACCTGGGTTACCGGCAGCATGCAGGGGCTTCGGATAGCATGCACCAATGTCCCCTCGCACGGTCAATATTCTCGGTTGAGCCCAGCGCCGAGAGCGGCGAAGATGGTTACACGCTTTCAGGGAGATCGACATGACACGAGACATCGCCGATATCAGGCGTGATTACGAGGGTGGCCGACTCGACGAAGCCGGCACCCCGGCAGCCCCCTTCGCGCTGTTCGACGAATGGTTCCGCCTGGCCCTGGAGTCCGAGGGGAATGACGGCAACGCGATGACCCTGGCCACCGCCGATACCCAGGGCCTCCCGCATGCGCGGATCGTGCTGCTCAAGGGCTATGACGAGCGTGGCATGGTGTTCTACACCAACTATCACAGCCACAAGGGCAGCGAGCTCGCCAACGTGCCCCAGGCGGCGCTGGTGTTCTGGTGGCCGTCGCTATCGCGCCAGGTGCGTGTCGAGGGCCGCGTCGAGCAGGTCAGCGCCGAGGAGTCCGATCGCTACTTCGCCAGCCGCCCGCGCGGCAGCCAGCTGGGCGCCTGGATCGCCACTCAAAGCGTGGAGATCCCCGACCGGCACTGGCTCGAGGAGCGTCAGTCGCGCTACGAGCAACTCTACGCCGAGCAGGAGATCGCGCGCCCGGCCCACTGGGGCGGCTATCGCCTGATCCCGGAAATGCTCGAGTTCTGGCAGGGGCAACCCAGCCGCCTGCACGATCGCATTCGCTTTGAACAGCGCGACGGCGAATGGCACAAGTACCGCCTAGCCCCCTGAGTCCCATGACGCCACTTGGCCCAGGTCGAGAGGCGTCGTTCACTCCATGGCGCTGTCGAGGCGCAGCTTCTGCCAGTCGCTGACCGGCTCGTTGAGGCGCAGGCTGGCGTGCATGACCTGCTCCTCCATGTCATAGCGCAAGCGGAAGCCGAGGTGCTTCATCAGCGCCCGCATCGGGTGGTTATCGACCATCACCGTGCCGACCATCTCCAGCGTGCCCACCCCACGGCAATAGCCGATCATCTTGTTCATCAGCAGGCTGCCGAGCCCATGCCCGTGCATGTCGTCGCGGATGATCACCGAGAATTCGGTGCGAATATTGTCCGGATCGTTCCACACCCGCACCACCCCGAGCATCTCCTTGCTGCCGTCATCGCGATGATGCTCGGCAATGAACGCCATCTGGCGGTCGTAGTTGATATGCGCCAGCATCGATAGATCGCGCTTGGTCAGGTCGGCCTTGTGATGGAAATAGCGGAAGCGGATGCTCTCCTCCGAGAGCTGGGTATGGAACGCGGTGATCAGCGGCGCGTCCTCGGCGCGGATCGGCCGCACCTCTACCGCCATGCAGTCGTCCAGCGTCACCCACTCGCGCAGCTCCTCGGGGTACGGCATGATCGCATGGCGCGCCGGGGTGCCAAGATCCATGGCAAAGTCCACCGCCACCACGCCGTCGCGATTGAGCAGCAGCGGATTGAGCTCGAGGCCCTTGAGTGCCGGCAGGTCGGAGGCCATCTGCGAGAGCTTGACCAGCAGCTGGCAGAGTCGCGCGATGTCGCGCTGCGGGTCACGGGAGTGCTCGCGGATCAGCTTGCTGGCGTGGGTGCGCGCGACCAGGTCATCGGCCAGGGTCATGTTGAGGGGCGGCAGCGACACATGGCGGTCGGCCAGCACGTTGACCTTGTAGCCACCAATGCCGAACACGATCACCGGGCCGAAGATGGGATCGCGAGTGATGCCGGCGCATAGCTGCATGGAGTGCTTGCCGCGCTGCATCGGCTGCAGGCAGAACTCGCGGATGGTCACCCCGGGAAACTTCTCGTTGACCTTCTCGGTGAGCCGTTCGACCCCTTCGGCCACCTGCTCGGGGGTGGTCAGGTCCTGCAGCATACCGGCCGAGAGCTTGTGGGGGTGGCGGCGATAGCGATATGGCACCACGTTGTGGTCGTGGACCACCTTGAGCGCCATCGGCTCGTCGACGCTCGCCGAGGCGGCCTGCTCGGCGTCGTGCACGTAGCGGCTCGGCGCCACGGGAATCCCGTAGGCCGCCAGGACCTGAGCGGTCTCGGAGTGGGTCAGGCTTTCGCGACCGTCCTCCCGGGCCTGCTCGATCAAGGCATGGCAGCGCTGGCGAATCTCTGCGGTCGTCGCGAAGGGCAGGCTCGGCGGGGTCTCCTGGAGCAGCGTCTGGACGCGCTGGTAGTCGACCATGTGCATGAAGGCCTTGACCGCCTTCTCCGGCGAGATGTAGGTGGGAATGCCTGCCAGGTTGGACTCGTGGCGCGCCGACAGCGCCTCCTCGAGGCCCATCCAGCTGGTCAGTAGGTTGCGCTTGAAGCGCTTGCGGTTGGCCACGATCGCCTCGGCGGTGAGCTTCGAGGGCGCCATGCGGGTCGGTGCATGCACCACCAGCACCGCATCCACATCCGGGTCGGCGGCGACCACCTCGAGAGCATCCACCATGCGCTCCGGCGTGGCATTGCCGCCCAGATCCACCGGGTTGCGCCCCGGCAGGCTCATGTCGAAGTCACCGCGGGTCAGAGCATCGCGGGTCGCGTCGCTGAAGCTGGCCAGCCGCCCGCCGGCGCTGATCAGCTTGTCGATGGCGAGCATGGCCGGCCCCAGGCCGTTGGAGACGATCGCCAGGCGATCGCCGCGCAGCGGCTTCATCCGCGATAGGGTCTCCAGCGCATCGAACAGCTCGTCGGAGTCATCGACGCGCACCACCCCGGCGCGGGCCAGCGCCGCGTCGAAGATCACGTCACGGTTGGCAATCCCCGGCGTCGGCGGCAGACCCGAGATGTCCGACTCGGCCGTGCGCCCGCTCTTGATGGCCAGCACCAGGCGGTTGCGCGATGCCTCGCGCAGTGCGGTCATCAAGTGCTGGGCGTCCTGGATGCGCTCCAGATGCAGCAGAATCGCCTGGGTCGGCGCATGCTGATTGATGTAGTCGATCAGGTCGGGCAGCATCACGTCGACGCTGTCGCCGACAGTCACCAGATGCGAGAAGCCAATCCCGCGCCCCGCGGCCCAGTCGATCATGGCATTGCCGAGCATGCCCGACTGGCCGAGATAGGCGACCCGCCCCGACTTGACCGGCTGGCTGGCATAGGTGGCGTTGAGCTTGCGCCCGGGCACGATCAGCCCCAGGCACTCCGGCCCCAGCACGCGAATGCCGCTGACCCGGGCCGCCTTGATCATGCGCTCGCGAATCGAACCGCCGTCGCCGCGGCGGTCGTCGAGGTAGGCGCCGCCGGAGAGCACCATCACCGCCTTGACGCCGATGCTACCCAGCCGCTCGATCAGCTTGGGGACGCTGTCCACCGGCGAGCAAATCACCGCCAGATCGGGACAGGCCGGCAGGTCGCCGACGCGCTTGACGCAGGCCACGCCGTGCACGCTGGCATAGCCCTTGGGGTTGACCGCCCACAGCTCGCCGGGAAATCCCGCTTCCAGCAGGTTGCGCACCACCAGCCCGCCCATGGAGTGGGCCTTTTCCGAGGCGCCGATGATCGCCAGGCTGCGCGGCTCGAAAAAATGCCGCAGAAATCGTGTACCCAAGAACTCTCTCCTGAAGCCTTCTACCCGCTTACCCCACCCTGTGTACGACTTATTGACACTGTCCTGCAAGGCCCGCTGCCGATTAAGGTCGCAGCATCTCTCGCGGAGCCTGCGATGATCACCGCCTACATTACTCATCCCCGCTGCATGGATCACCATATGGGGCCGCAGCACCCTGAAAGCCCGCTGCGCCTCGAGGCGATTCGCGCGCGCCTGGCGCTGGCCGGCGTGCTGCAGCAGACCATGCAGTCGGAGGCCAAGCCGGCCACCGACGAGCAGCTGCTGCGGGTCCATCCGGCGCGCCACCTCCACGCGCTCGACAAGTGCGTGCCCGGCGACGGCCTGGTCACCATCGACGACGGCGACACCCTGATGAACCCGCACAGCCTCGACGCCGCACGGGTGGCCGCCGGCGCCGTGGTGCGCGGCATCGACCAGGTGTTTCGCCATCAGGCCGACAACGTCTTCTGCGCCGTGCGCCCGCCCGGCCACCACGCCGAGGCCAGCGACGCCATGGGCTTCTGCTTCTACAACAACGTCGCGGTGGGCGCGGCCCACGCGCGGGAAGCCTACGGCGCTCGGCGCATCGCCATCCTCGACTTCGACGTACACCAGTGCAACGGCACCATCGATATCTTCAAGGACGATCCCGAGATACTCATCTGCACCAGCTTCCAGTACCCCTTCTACCCATGGCGCTACCTGCGCAGCGACCACCACAACGTGGTCAACACCCCCCTCGAGGCAGGCTGTGACAGCACCGCCTTCAGGAGTGCAATCGAGGATGACTGGCTGCCCGCGCTGCACGCCTTCAAGCCCGACCTGGTGCTGCTCTCGGCAGGTTTCGACGCGCATCGCGACGACCCCATGGCCGAACTCAACTTGGACGAAGCCGACTACCACTGGGTGACCCAGCTGGCGATGGAGATCGCCGCGCTGTATGCCGACAGGCGCCTGGTCTCGGTACTCGAAGGCGGCTATGACCCCGACGCCCTGGGCCGCTGCGCCGAGGCCCACGTCAAGGCCCTGCTCGGCCAGCCCTGGTCATCCTGAGCCGCGGCGCAATGAGGTAGGCCAGCGGCGCGCCTGGCCAGCCGGTCAAGACCCGGCTGTGGTATGCTTCAGGAAATTAATTTTCCAATAGTGAACTGCCGATGAGCGCCACCACCGATCAAGACGCCGCCCTGCGCATCGCCTCAGGGCGCAAGCCGTTCGTCGAGCCGCTGCGCCTGGGCGAGCGCCTCAAGGAGATCCGCCTGGCCAACCACTGGACGCTGGAAGACGTCAGCCAGCGCACCGGGCTTGCCCGCTCGACGCTGTCGAAGATCGAGAACGATCAGATCTCGCCCACCTTCACTGCGGTGCAGAAGTTGATCGGCGGCCTGGGCATCGACCTGCCGCAGCTGCTCAGCCCGCCCAAACCCCAGAGCCGTACCCTGGGGCGCCGCGACCTGACGCGCGTCGGCGAGGGCCAGCAGCACCCCACGCCGACCTACGAACATGAGCTACTCTCGTGGCAGTTGGCCCAGAAGCGCATGATCCCGTTCAAGACCATCGTTCGCGCGCGGGGCTTCGAGGAATTCAGCGAGTGGGTGCGCCACGACGGCGAGGAGTTCCTGATCGTGCTCGACGGCGACATCCTGCTGTATACCGAGTTCTACGAACCGCTGCGCCTGACCCGCGGCGACAGCATCTACTTCGACAGCGACATGGGCCATGCGCTGGTCTCGGTCAGCGACGAAGATGCCGTGGTGCTGTCGGTGTGCACCCGCGCCGAGAGCAGCTGAGCCACGCTCGCCCTAGCCGCGACTCACGAGGCCTTGCTATCACCGGGACGACGCGCGGGAATGTCATCGAGCAGCAGTCGCCCCGCCGCGTTGATGGCCTGGAAATGACGCCCCTTGGCCCGCGCCACCAGCAGCACACCGAAGCGCTCGGCCAGCTCGACGCCCTTCTGGGTCACGCCCGAGCGCGATACCAGCACGCTGATGCCCATCTGCGCCACCTTGAGGACCATCTCCGAGGTCAGGCGTCCGGTGGTGTAGAAGATATCCGCCTCGGCGCCCGCAGTGTCCTCGAGCCACTGGCGTCCCGCCAGGGTGTCCACCGCGTTATGCCGCCCCACGTCCTCGACGAAATCCAGCACCTGGTCCTGGCGACACAGGGCGCAGCCGTGTACCGCGCCGGCGCTCTTGTAGGTCTCGTTGTAGGCGCCGAGGTTACGCAGCAAGCGCCCCAGGGTCGACTGCGCCAGGCGCGTGTCGGGCAGTTCGGCAAGCCCGGTGACGTCCAGCAGCCGGCCGAACACCGTGCCCTGGCCGCAGCCGGTGGTCACCGTGCGCTGGCCGAGCCGCTCCTCGAGATCATCCGGCAGCCGACGGGTCACCACCGCAGCCGCCTCGACCTCCCAATCCACCTGCACCGCGAGCAGGTCGTCACGCGAGCCGAGCAGCCCCTGGTTGCGCAGATAGCCCACTACCAGGGCCTCCGGCTCGGCGCCAAGGGTCATCAGGGTCACGATCTCACGCTTGTTGAGATAGACCGTCAGCGCTCGCTCGGCGGCGATGGCCTGGCGCCGTGAGACGCCGAACTCGTCGACGACATCGATCTCGAGAGTGGTCGGTAAGCGCGCCCGGCTCAGGCTGATGGCTGTCATTCGTGGGCTTCTCCAAGCGGTTCAATGGCTTGACCATGATGGCACTGCTGGCGCCTACTGTCTTCAGTCATCCGACCGACAGCGTTACGCGGAGCCATCATGTCCACTTCCAGCCTACGCCAGCTGAGCCTGGCACTCGCCGGCGAGAACAAGACCGTCAAAGGGTTTACCCGCATGCAGTGGCGCATTGCCGCCCTGTCACCAGGCGACCAGGGTCCCCACGTGCTCGACCTGCAGCTCTACATGACCGAGCGTGCCGCCTATCGCTTCAACCTCACCTCGAGCGAGCCGCGTCTGTTCGTGCGCTGCGGATTCTCCGGCGCACATCCGCAGCCCACCGCGATCACCGCCAGCCAGGACGTCGCCGCGGGCTGGATGGACGGTGAGCAGCAAGTGCTGGAGGCGCCCATGCCCATGGCCATTCAAGTGTGGCTGGAGGCCTACCTGGCACGCCACGGTGAGGCCCCCAGCGAGGGTCGCAAGAAAAAACGCAAGGGTGCCGGGCGCGCAAAGGAGGATCAGTCATGAATCGTTTCGAACTCTGGTCGCGGCGCAAGCGCGGCCTGGCGGTCGAGCAGGACGGCATCGAGGAGGCCGAGCCGGCCGATCAGGCTGCCCCAGACAGCCAAGCTACGCTCGACGACGCGGCCGCGGAACAGGGCCGTCATCCCGAGGGCGGCGAAGACGCCCCGGCCGGCCCACCGCCGGAAGGCAGCCTCGATCATACCCTGCCAGACCCCGACACCCTGGGGCCTGGCAGCGACTTCAAGGCCTATCTGGTACCGGGCGTGAGTGCCGCGCTCAAGAACCGCGCCCTGCGCCGCTTATGGACCACCGGCAACTACCATGTGCGCGACGGACTCGACGATTATGACCTCGACTATTCGCAGATGCGCAAGATGACCGCCGAGACCAGCGAAAGCGTACGCCAGTGGGGCAAGAAGCTGTTCGACAAGCTGGAAGAGCCTGAGGCAGAAACGGCACCCGAGCCCACCGCCAGCACTACCTCGGCCACATCCGAGCATGAGTCCGCCGCCGATGCTCGCGCCGCACCCGAGCATCGAGAAATGCCCCGCGATGCCTCAGAGCACCGCGATACGCCCGCCGAGGAGCCTTCCGAGAAGGAACGTTGAAACGCGGACGGCCTGATCAACTGCGCATAGACTAATGAGGCATTGGCGGCACTGCACACAGGCGTCGACACTAATGACAACATAGTGACAGATGATCATAATGAGCAGGCTAATGCTAAAGGCTTAGCTCAATAAGCACTACCAAGAAAGCGGTGCCATGACGCCGCTTCACGATCGACCTGATGATGAGAGACCATGACACAACGCATCGCGCTGACCGAGCTCGACACGCAGCACAATGAGCAGGCGCAATCTGCTGCATTGGCGCGCGTCTCCTGGCCGACCAACCTGACGCCGGCCAGCGTCAGCTACCAGAGCCAGGGGGACCTGCTGGTGATCGGCTCGGCCGAGGCCTGTCGTCTCGCCTGCGATGCCCTGAGCCAGCACCTCCATGATGACGGCCTGCGCAGCATTACCCTGATGGTCGACGCCGCAGGACAGGCCACCGGTGCGCTGAACGACCTGCCCGCCGGGGTCATCTGCCAGCGCGCCGACCTCAGCAAGCACGCCCTGGCGATCAGCGGATACCTGGGGCGCTTCAGTGTGCTGCTGGAGAGTGCAGAGGAGTCGATCGACCTCGCCAAGGCGAGCCTGACGCGCCCCCATTTCGACCTGGTGCTCGATCTGGGCGACAGCCCTTGCCTGACGCTGGAGCTGCCGCCGCCCGGCTATCATGCCGTGACGCCGGGCAGCGACGCTTACCACGAGACCCTGGCCTCCCTGCCGGAGATGGTCGGCGAGTTCGACAAGCCCAAGTACTTCGACATTGACCACGACCTGTGCGCCCACGCCGGCCGAGGTCAGCAGGGCTGCACGCGCTGCCTCGAGGCGTGCCCGGCCGACGCCATCGTCAGCCAGCAGAAGCGCATCGAGGCCTGGATCGAGATCGACCCCTTCCGCTGCCACGGCGCCGGCAGCTGCACGGCCGCCTGCCCCACCGGGGCCATCCAGTATCGATTGCCGGCACCACAGGCCCAGCAGGACTTCGTGGCGCGCCTGCTCGGTGCCTACCGCGATGCCGGCGGCCAGCTGCCGGTGGTGCGCTTTGCCGATCGCGCCACGCTCGAGGCGTCTACCGAATCGGCGCCTGGCAATCTGCTCGACGTGCCCCTCGAGGAGCTGGGTGCCGCGGGCCTCGACGACTGGTTGGCAGCACTCGCCCAGGGCGCCTGCGAGGTTCGCGTGCTGCGCCCTGCCACCCTGCTGCCGCGCATGGCCGCACAGATCGACGACCAGCTGCAGCAAGCGCAGGCTATCCTCGCCGCCCTGGGTCATGATCCTCAGCGGATCGTTCAGCTCGACGCCGACCATGCAGCGGCCCACGCCCCCCTGCCCGGCTTCCCAGCGCTGCCGGTCGGGCCGTCGGCCGCTGGCAGCAAGCGCGAGCGCCTCAATGCCAACCTCGACTGGCTGGCCGAGCACGGCCAGCCAAGCGGCGAGCGCCATGCGCTTACGGCCAACGCTCCCTTTGGCGGCCTGGTCGTGGACAGTGCCGCCTGCACCCTGTGCATGAGCTGTGTGGCGGTATGCCCCACGCCGGCCCTGGCCGGAGGCGATGGCCAGCCGCAGCTCAACTTCCGCGAAGCGGATTGCGTGCAGTGTGGGCTGTGCGATAGCGCCTGCCCGGAGAACGCGATTGAACTGATGCCAGGCTTCATGGCCAGCCCGCAGCGCAGCGAGCGCGAGATCTGCAAGGAGGAAGCGGCATTCGAGTGCATCACCTGCGGCAAGCCCTTTGCGACCGTCAGCACCGTTGCCAGCATCAAGGCCAAACTGGCCGACCACCCCTATTTTGCCGGCGACGCCATGGCGCGCCTCGAGATGTGCGAGGACTGCCGCGTCAAGGACGTGTGGCATGAACTGGCCCGCGACCCCAACGCCCAGCTGAAGGTATGACGCCATGACCCAGGCCACTGACCCGCCTATTGCACAGGACGACGGCGACGCGCTGCGTGCCGACGTCTACCGCCTGCTGGGGCGCCTGCTCGCCGCGCCGCCGGATGCCGACCTGCTGGATTTCGTCGCCGACCTCGAAGCCGAGCCTGACGGCACCCCGATCAGCCAGGCCTGGCAGGCGCTCGCCGAGGCGGCGCGCAGCGCCGACATCGAAGGGCTCGAGCGGGCCCACTTTCGTCACCTGATCGGCGTGATTCAGGGCGATGTCCTGCCCTATGCCTCCTGGTACCTGCACGGCACCCTGATGGACGAGCCGGTAGTGGCCTTGCGTCGCGAACTGCGGCGACTCGGCCTCGAGCGTGATCCAGCGATCAAGGAGCCCGAGGACCACCTGGCGGCCCTATGCGACGCCATGGCCTGGCTGATCGAGCAGGCGCCGCTCGAACAGGCCGACTTCTTCAACGCACACCTGGCGAGCTGGGGCGAACGCTGCATGCACGACCTGGCAGGCGTCGATACCCCGTTCTACGCCAGCGTCGGCCGACTCGGCCAGGCCTACCTGGCCATGGAAGCAAAGCGCCACGACGCCGCGCTGAGCGCGGTGCGGATCGTTGATCCAGCGCCCAACTGAGGCATGGAGGCAAGCGCCATAACCGCTACGCTGTTTACTAAACAAGAAGCAACGAGGAGATAAAGAGCATGCCTGACCAACATAACCCTCAGCGGCGTCGTTTCCTGCGCGTGATGGGCATCGGTGGCGCCGCCGCCGGTACCGCCGCAGTGATCGGCAACGTGACGCTGGTACAAGCCGACAAGCCCGCCAGCGAGCAGCAGGACACCTCACTGAACTATCGGGAAACCGATCATATTCGCGCCTTCTACGCCACGCTACGTGACTGACGCCTTCGCGATTCACGGTCAAGAGGAATGATTCGATGCGCTTGACAAGAAAAGCCTCCACCCCGGCCAAGCCTGGGCTGGGCATCTCCCGCCGCCAGTTCCTGAAGCGTAGCGGCGCGACCACCGGCGGCCTCGCCGCTGTCGGTTTCATGGGCAACAACATGCTGCGTCCGGCCGAGGCCAGCGGCAAGACACCGGTCTCCGATGCACCGGTGGAGACCAAACGCACCATCTGTACCCACTGCTCGGTGGGCTGCGGCACCTATGCCGAGGTGCAGGAAGGCGTCTGGACCAAGCAGGAGCCGGCTTTCGACCACCCGATCAGCCGCGGCGCACACTGCGCCAAGGGCGCTTCGCTGCGCCAGCACGGCCACTCCACGCGGCGCCTCAAGTACCCGATGAAGCTGGTCAACGGCGAGTGGCAGCGCATGAGCTGGGACGACGCCATCGACGAGATCGGCGACAAGCTGCTCGAACTGCGCGATGAATACGGTCCTGACAGCGTCTACTGGCTGGGCTCGGCCAAGTTCAACAACGAGCAGGCCTACTTCATGCGCAAGCTGGCCTCGATGTGGGGCACCAACAACACCGACCACCAGGCGCGCATCTGTCACTCCACCACCGTGGCCGGGGTAGCCAACACCTGGGGCTACGGTGCGATGACCAACTCGCTGAACGACATGCAAAACAGTCGTTCGATCCTGTTCATCGGCTCCAACCCCGCCGAAGCGCACCCGGTGGCCATGCAGCACATCCTGATGGCCAAGGAGAGAAACAACTGCGACATCATCGTCGCCGACCCGCGCTTCACCCGCACCGCGGCCAAGGCCAACAAGTTCGTGCGCATCCGCCCCGGCTCCGACGTAGCCTTCATCTGGGGGCTGCTGTGGCACATCTTCGAGAACGGCTGGGAAGATAGCGAATATATCGCCCAGCGCGTCTACGGCATGGATGACGTCCGCGCCGAAGTGGCCCAATTCACGCCCGACGTGGTCGAAGACGTCACCGGCGTGCCGGAAAGCGCCATGTTCGACACCGCCAAGCGCCTCGCCGACCAGCGCCCGGGCTGCGTGGTGTGGTGCATGGGTGGCACCCAGCACACCACCGGCAACAATAACACCCGCGCCTACTGCATCCTCGAGCTGGCGCTGGGCAATATCGGCAAGTCCGGCGGCGGTGCCAACATCCTGCGCGGCCACGACAACGTTCAGGGCGCCACCGACCTGGGCCTCGGCTCCGATTCGCTGCCCGGCTACTACGGCCTCGCCGAAGGCGCGTGGCAGCACTGGGCCAAGGTCTGGGACGTCGACTACGAATGGCTCAAGGGCCGCTTCGAGGACGTCGAATACGCCGATGGCAAGCCGATGAACACCAGCGGCATTACCGTGTCGCGCTGGATCGACGGCGTGCTCGAGGACGACGACAACATCTCCCAGCGCACCGCGCTCAAGGCGATGTTCTACTGGGGCCATGCGGTCAACTCCCAGACCCGCGGTCCGGAAATGCGGCAGGCGATGCAGAAGCTCGACATGATGGTCATCGTCGACCCCTATCCCACCGTGGCCGCGGTCATGCACGACCGCAGCGACGGCGTCTACCTGCTGCCGGCAGCCACCCAGTTCGAGACCACCGGCAGCGTGACCGCCACCAACCGTTCGCTGCAGTGGCGCGACCGCGTCATCGAGCCGCTGTTCGAGGCCAAGCCCGATCACGAGATCATGTACCGCTTCGCGCGTAAGCTCGGTTTCGGCGACGAGTTCGTCAAGCATATCGAGATGAACGGCGACGAGCCGCTGGTCGAGGATATCCTGCGCGAGATCAACCGCGGCATGTGGACAGTCGGCTACACCGGCCAAAGCCCCGAGCGCCTCAAGGAGCACCAGAAGAACTGGCACACCTTCAGCTTCAGCGATCTGCGCGCCGAGGGTGGTCCGGCCGACGGTGACTACTACGGCCTGCCCTGGCCGTGCTGGGGGACGCCGGAATTCCGCCACCCCGGCTCGCCCAACCTCTACGACACCAGCGTGCCGGTGAAGGAAGGCGGCATGGGCTTCCGTGCGCGCTTCGGCATCGAGCGCAACGGCGTCAACCTGCTCGCCGACGGCTCGGCACCGGTGGAGTCCGACCTTACCGACGGCTATCCCGAGTTCACCGCCCAGATGCTAAAGGATCTCGGCTGGTGGGACGACCTCACCGACGAGGAGAAAGAAGCCGCCGAGGGCGAGAACTGGAAGACCGACTTCTCCGGCGGCATCCAGCGCGTGGCCATCGAGCACGGCTGTGCGCCCTACGGCAACGCCAAGGCGCGGGCCGTGGTCTGGACCTTCCCCGATGAAGTGCCCAAGCACCGCGAGCCGCTCTACACCACGCGCCGCGATCTGGTCGAGCGCTTCCCGACCTGGGACGACTTCGACTCGATCATGCGTCTGCCGACGCTCTACAAGACCATTCAGGATCGCGACAACTCCAGCGAATATCCCATCATTCTGACCTCCGGCCGCCTGGTCGAGTACGAAGGGGGTGGCGAGGAGACCCGCTCGATGTCGTGGCTCGCCGAGCTGCAGCAGGAGATGTTCGTCGAGATCAACCCGGCCAACGCCAACGATATCGGTATCAGCGATGGCGACGAGGTCTGGGTCGAGGGCGCCGAGGGCGGCCGCGTCAAGGTCAAGGCGATGGTCACCCGGCGGGTCGATCGTGGCGTGGCCTTCATGCCGTTCCACTTCGGCGGCATGTTCCAGGGCGAGAACCTGCGCGACCGCTACCCCGAAGGCTCGGACCCTTACGTCCTCGGCGAAGCGGCCAATACCGCCACCACCTACGGCTACGACCCGGTGACGCTGATGCAGGAAACCAAGTGCACCATCTGCCGGATCGAACGCGCCTGACGTCGCGACCCTGAACGCTTGACGGCGCGGCAGACATGCCGCGCCGGAATAGGAGAACCAGCATGGCCCAGATGAAATTCATGTGTGACGCCGAGCGCTGCATCGACTGCAACGGCTGCGTCACCGCCTGTAAGAACGCCAACGACGTCGAATGGGGCATCCAGCGCCGCCGCGTCGTGACCCTCAACGACGGCGAACCCACCGAGGTATCGATCTCGGTGGCCTGCATGCACTGCGACGATGCACCGTGCATGGCAGTCTGCCCCACCGACTGCTTCTACAAGACCGACGACGGCATCGTGCTGCACGACAAGGACCTGTGCATCGGCTGCGGTTACTGCCTCTACGCCTGCCCGTTCGGCGCCCCGCAGTTCCCCCAGCAGAACGCCTTCGGCGAGCGCGGCAAGATGGACAAGTGCACCTTCTGTGCCGGCGGCCCCGCCGACTCCAAGGAAGAAGAGTACGAGAAATACGGTGCCAACCGTATTGCCGAGGGCAAGCTGCCGCTGTGCGCCGAGATGTGCTCCACCAAGGCACTGCTGGCGGGTGACGCCCAGACGGTGGCCGATATCTTCCGTCAGCGTGTGGTACAGCGCGGTCACGAAGATGGCGCCTGGTCAGAGGTCAACCGCCAGGGGCCCGACACCGCAGCGGCGCGCATGGATAACCTGGCCTACGACGCCACCCGCCAAGGGTAAGGAGGCCTTCCATGTCCCTGCTCAGACATGCCTGCATCGTCTTGCTGATGACCCTGCTGACGCTTGGCGTCGGCAGTCAGGCCATGGCGCAGTCGGCCGACCCCAACCGCGAGATCTCCACCTCGGTGGGGGTCGCCGATTCTGACACCTGGCGACAGGTCAGAAGCGGTGAAGTCGACGCGAACTTCCGCGACACGCGCCATGACTCCAACTACAACCTGATCAACGCTGCCGGTCAGACCTGGAGGGAAATCCGCAACAACTGGGTCACGCCCTTCGGCTTGATTGCCATGGGCGGGATGATCGTCATGATCGCCCTGTTCTACGTGATCTTCGGCCGCAAGAACCTTGATGAACGGCCTACCGGCCGCAAGCTGTTCCGCTGGTCGGCAGTCGAGCGCACGCTGCACTGGAGCGTGGCCTCGCTGTTCATCATCCTGGCGCTGTCGGGCCTCAACATCCTCTACGGCAAGTATGTGTTCCGCTCGCTGTTCGGGGATGCGGTATGGGGCGCGATGATCTCAGCCTCCAAAGTCTCCCATAACTACCTGGGGCCGCTGTTCGGGATTCTTCTGCTGATCATCCTCGCCAAGTTCTTGAAGCACAACCTGCCAAAGAAGCACGACCTGGCTTGGTTCAAGAAAGGCGGCGGACTGGTGGGCAAGGGGCATCCCGACGCCGGCTTCGCCAATGCCGGTGAGAAGGTCTGGTTCTGGCTGCTGGCCACCGCCGGTGTAGCGGTGATCATCAGCGGTCTGGTCCTCAACTTCCCCAACTTCGACCAGACCCGCGACACCATGATGTGGGCCAACGTCATCCATGCGGTGGCGGCCCTCGGCCTGACCGCAGTGGCGATGGGTCATATCTACATCGGCACGGTGGGCACCGAAGGCTCGCTGGAGGGTATGAAGACCGGCTATGTCGATGAGTCCTGGGCCAAGGAGCACCACAACCTGTGGTACGAAGAGGTCAAGGACCAGGCGGTAGATGCCGACACCCTCGATCAGTCGACCGCTGACGGCGGTGAAAAACCGGCGCCCAGTCAGCCCGGTTAACCCCGGCGCCTGATTGACCTGTGGACACCGCCTACGGGCGGTGTCTTTTGTTATGCTAAGCCCCAAACGTCCCTGCCGGAACCGTGCCGGCCTAGTCACAAGGAATACCCCATGCAACATCTCGACGATGCTACCCGTACCGAGCTCGAAGCGGCCGCCTTCCGGCGCCTGCTCAAGCACCTCGACGAGCACAAGGAAGTGCAGAACATCGACCTCATGGTGCTCGCCGGCTTCTGCCGCAACTGCTTCTCCAAGTGGCTGGTCAACGCCGCCGACGAGCGCGATGTCGAACTCGACCTCGACGCCGCCCGCGAATACGTCTACGGCATGCCCTACCAAGAGTGGAAGGACAATCACCAGACGCCGGCCAGCCCCGAGCAGCTTGCCGCCCTTGAGGCCCGCCACTCCCACAAGGGCTGAACCATGAGCGACGATCGCAACACCCTGGTGCCGCTCAACGTGGCGGTGCTGACGGTCTCCGACACCCGCACCGAAGACACCGACCGCAGCGGACAGACACTGGTCGAGCGGCTCATCGACGCCGGCCATCGGCTGGCCGACAAGCGCATCGTGGTCGACGACGTCTATCGCATCCGCGCCCAGGTCGCCGCGTGGATCGCCGACCCTACCGTGCAGGTGGTGTTGACTACCGGCGGGACAGGCTTCACCGGGCGCGACTCGACGCCCGAAGCGGTGCGGGTGCTGTTCGACAAGCCCATCGAAGGCTTCGGCGAACTGTTTCGCCAGCTCTCCTTCCACGAAGTCGGCAGCTCGACCATCCAGAGCCGCTGCCTGGCGGGCCTGGCCAACGCCACCGTGGTGTTCTGCCTGCCCGGGTCGACCGGCGCCTGCCGCACGGCCTGGGACGGCATCCTGCTCGAGCAGTTGGATAGCCGCCACAAGCCGTGCAATTTTGCCAATCTGGTGATACCGGAGCGCGGCACCCATGGCTGAGCACGCGGATGGCCTGCAGCCCATAGAGGCCGCACTGGGTGCCCTGCTCGACGGCGTCGCCAGGCTCCC
Source organism: Halomonas sp. 1513 (assembly GCA_001971685.1). Lineage (NCBI taxonomy): Bacteria > Pseudomonadati > Pseudomonadota > Gammaproteobacteria > Oceanospirillales > Halomonadaceae > Halomonas > Halomonas sp. 1513. Next base: position 2,004,728 of record CP019326.1, on the reverse strand, counting down.
CGCCGAGCCCCTGCCGCTGGCTGCCAGCGGAGGCCGGGTGCTGGCCGAGAGCGTCACCGCACGCCTCGACGTGCCCCCCTTCGACAACAGCGCCATGGACGGCTACGCGCTCCACCACCGGGATGCCGGGAAGTGGCTAGCGGTCAGCCAGCGCATTGCCGCCGGCCAGCCCGCCGCCGCACTTGCTCCCGGCAGCTGCGCGCGCATCTTCACCGGCGGTGAAATTCCGCCTGGGGCCGATTGTGTGGTGATGCAGGAGCGCGTCGAGATCAACGGCGAGCAAGCGCTAATGCCGGCGGAGATTCCCGCCGGCGACAACCTGCGCCGCCGCGGCCGTGATGTCAGCGCCGGCGATACACTGCTCGACGCCGGCCAGCGACTCAATGCCGCCGCACTCGGCCATCTGGCCGGCCAAGGGATTACCGAGGTCAGCGTGACGCGCAGGCCCAGGGTCGCCCTGCTCTCCACCGGCGATGAGGTGATCGACCCCGGCCAGCCGCTGGCTGCGGGGCAGATCTACAACTCCAATCGTCCCATGCTGCGCCAACTGCTCGAACAGTTCGGCGCCGAGGTGGTGCTGGCCGAACGCGTGGCCGATGACTTCGATGCGACCTGCCGCTGCCTGGCCGCGGCCGCCGCCCGGGCCGACATCGTGGTGACCACCGGCGGCGTCAGCGTCGGCGAAGAGGATCACGTCAAGGCAGCGCTGACGCAGCTCGGCGAGCTCGACCTGTGGCGGCTCGCCATGCGTCCCGGCAAACCGCTGGCACTTGGCCGCCTGCCGCGCACCGACGGCAGCTCGGCGCGCTTCGTCGGCCTGCCCGGCAACCCGGTGTCGGGGTTCGTCGGCGCCTGGCTGTTCCTGCGCCCACTGGTTGGTGCCCTGCTCGGCTGTCCGGCACTTGCTACACTGCCGCGGCTGCGCGCTCGCGCCGAGTTCGCCACCACCACTCAGGCCCGCCAGCACTACATGCGCGTGGCACTGGACTTCACTGCCGACGGCATCACCGCCCGCGCCTTTCGCGACCAGAATTCGGGAGTTCTATCGTCCTGCATTCAAGCCGATGCGCTGGCAGTGATCCCGGCCCATAGCGACGTGCGTCAGGGTGACGAAATCGACTGCCTGTGGCTGCAGTGAGCGTTTACGCGAGCCTGCGACCGTCGCTCTCCAGCGCCGCATGCACGGCCGGCCACAGCTGCTGAAAGTCGTACTCCAGCGCCGCATAGTCGTCGTATAGCCACGGCACCAGCTCGGCGAGCCGGTTGGGCCCCGACAGGCGCCGCCCGATGCCGGCCACCGCACGGCAGGTGAAATCGAAATCGGCGTAGCCGCGCAGCCAGTCGTGAGCCACCAGCGAGGGCACCATGTGCTCCAGGCGCGCCGGCGCCGAACGTGCCGAGAGCAGTCGATAGCAGCGTTCGACCAGTTGCTGCTGCTCGGCCAGCGCCGCGGTATCGCGAGACAGGAAGTGATCCCACACTAGGTCCAGGGCGATCGCCGCATAGCGCCGCTGGGCGCGCGGCGCGCGATGACGTGCCGCGAGTACGCTGGGATGGCGATCGACCCAGGCGTCGACGCGGCGGTGATGGCGAATGCCCAGCGCCGTGGCGTCGGGCCAGTCACCGAGATCACTGCCCTTGACGCCGTCGGCAATCAGGTTGCCGTAGAGGAAGTCATCGCTGCCGCGACGCGCCAGCCAGGCATGGGCGAGAAAGTTCATGGGCCGGCCTAGAGGCAGTTGGCGGGCTTGGGCAGCCCCGCCAGCCGCGCGCCGACCTTGGCCGGGCTGTCGGGGAACAGCCGCATCAGATGCAGCGACTTGCCCTTCTCAGGCCCCAGCGCCTGCCCCACCGCCTTGACCAGCGGCCGCATCGCCGGCGATGCCTCGAAGCGCGCGTAAAAGTCGCGCAGCACCTCGATCACCTCCCAGTGCTCGGCGGTCAGCGTCCGCGACTCCTCGGCGGCGAGTGCTTCGGCCACCGCTGGCGACCAGTCATCGAGGTGGATCAGGAAGCCTTCGGGATCGAGCGGCACCTGTCGAGAGCCCACCTTAAGATAACGGTATATTTCCGAGGAGGCCATCAGAACCAGCTCACCGTCTTGTCGGCTTCTTCGGTCAGGGTGACGAAGCCGTCGGCGTCCACCACCAGCACCTCGGCGGCACAGCGGCCGGCCAGGCCACGCGACTCGAGGTCCTCGCGCAGCGCAAACAGCCGCCCGTCGAGCTCGCCGAAATGGCGTACCAGCGACGGCAGCGCGCCCTGCACGCCGTCTTCGATCAGCAGCAGCCGGTCGTCGGGCCCCATTGCCGCCAGCGCCTGGCGATAGACACGGCTCTCGGTGGGCGAGCGGTTCAAGGTGTGCAGGATCATGGTAGTCTCCCCGCCTCAGAAATTCAGGACCAGCGGATGGGCCGCCAGTGCCGCTGCGAGCTTGCCAGGCGCCAGCGGCGTTACCGGCAGCAGCAGATCATTCGTGGTAAGCCCGCGCTCGTCGAGGGCCTGCTGGTCGACCAGCAGCGTATCGATATCATACATCGCCAGCATCTCCAGCGTCGGCTGGGTACCCTTCTGCCCCAGCGCCCCGGCTGCCTGGCCGGCAACCAGCGCGGTGACGCCCTCACCAACGAACAGCAGCGTCACCCGGCGGCCGAAGGCGGCTGCCACCAGGGCGGCATCCAGGCCCTCGCGCAGCCAGCTGCTGCCGTGGGGGGCATGGCGCAGAATCACCAGCACCTCGCCGTTCAGGCTCTCATCGTGCATGGCAACCTCAAGGGGAAAAGGTGATCAGGCGGTCGTGGCTGAGCCCGGCATCGATCAGTTGGCCGAGGCCGGTGAGTTCGAACGGCGCCTCGAGGCTATGCCCCTGTTTGCCGTGGCGCGCCGCCTCGCGCTCATCGAGCAGGCCGCGACGCAGGCCGGCGGCGATACACACCTTAAGCTGGGTGCCGTGGGTGTCGTGCAGGGCACGGAAGCGGTCGACCAGGTGCGGCTCATCCTGGGGCGGCGCAGCCAGTCGGGCGGCGTTATAGACCCCATCATGATAGAAGAATACCGTCTCAAGACGATGTCCACGGGCAATCGCGGCCTCGCCGAAGCGCAGCGCCGAGTGCGCCGCCTGACGGCTGTAAGGCCCACCCTGAACCAGCAAGGCGTAGCGCATGCTGCTTACTCCTCTCACCGCCGCAATGTCTCAAAAACTATCGCGCTGAAACAGGCAGGCCCCACCGATAGGCGGGGCCTGCACTAGCGAGTACCCGTTAGGTCAGTCGCTGTTCATGATCCCAAGGATCGACAGCAGGCTGACGAACAGGTTGTAGATCGACACGTACAGCGTGATGGTGGCGAGGATGTAGTTGGTCTCGCCGGCACGGTGCACGATTTCGCTGGTCTGGAACAGGATCGCGGCAGAAGCGAACAGTACGAACCCGGCCGATACCGCCAGCGACAGCGTGGGAATGTTGAAGATCAGCGCCGCGACCATGGCCAGGATCAGCACGATGGCGCCGGCCAGCAGGAAGTTGCCGAGGAAGCTGAAGTCCTTCTTGGTGATCAGCGCCACCGCCGACAGGCCGATGAAGGTTGCGCCGGTCATCGCCAGGGCGTTCATGATCAGTGCGGCACCATTGGGCATGGCCAGATAGGCGCTGAGAATCGGCCCCAGGGTAAAGCCCATGAAACCGGTGAAGGCGAAGGTCGCCAGCAGGCCGGCAGCCGAGTTGGCCGTCTTGTGGACCAGGAACATCAGGCCGTAGGCGCCAATGAAGAACACGAAGATGTTCATCCGCTCGATGCCCATGGCCATGGCGGCCCCGGCGGTCACTGCGGAGAACAGCAGGGTCATGGCCAGCAGGGCGTAGGTATTGCGCAGCACCTTGTTGGTACTGACAGCGCTCGCCTGGCGCTGTGTCACATGCGACTCTTGGTAAGCCATCGATCAATGCTCCCTGAAATTGTAGATCTTGCGTGGACCAAGGATGCCGTCTCGCGTGTGTCGGTGCAAGACTTTCGGTTAACGCTTTGAACAGCAATGCCTATGCCGAGTTCCACCCGCATTGAACGCTTGCCGCTCAGCGGCGCTTGGTACGCCCTGTGGCCTCGGCGGTGAGGGGATCCTCGGGCCAGGGGTGCTTGGGATAGCGCCCACGCATGTCCTTGCGCACCTCGGCGTAACCGCTGGCCCAGAAGCTGGCCAGGTCCCGCGTCACCTGTAGCGGCCGGCGCGCCGGTGACAGCAGATGCACCAGCGGGGTGACCCGGCCGTCGGCAAGCCGCGGGGTCGACTGCCAGCCGAACAGCTCCTGCAGCTTGGCGGCCAGCAGCGGGTCGTCGCCGTCGAGACAGGGTCGGTAGTCGAGCCGCACGCTATTGCCGCTGGGCAGCGTCATGCGCTCCGGCGCCAGCGCCGCCAGCCGCTCGCGCAGCGTCCAGTCGAGCCTGTCTAGTGCGTCCAGCAGGTAGCGCCCCAGCGGCAGCCGTCCGATCGCCTCGAGCCGCGTGATGCCGTCCAGGTAGGGGCCCAGCCACGTATCCAGACACGCCAGCAGTGCTGCCTGGGACCAGTCGGGCCACGGCTCGCCGAACTCGCGTCGCAGCAGTGCCACCCGGCCGCGCAGCTGATCGGCCGACTCATCGAAGGGCAGCGCCTCGGCGCGCTGCAGGGCCTCGAGCAGTGCCTGACGGACCGCGTCGGGGGGCAGCGAGGCCAGCGGGCGCCTTGCCAGCACCAGCGCGTCCAACGCTCGGACCTGCTCGCCGATCAGCCGCCCTTCACGCTCCGACCAATACGCCCTCGCCTGCCACTCCTGCAGGCAGGGAAAGCAGGCAGCCAGGCGCGCCTGGCTGATAGATGCCGCACGATAGATACGCGCCGCGGTGGCGTCACCGTCGAGCTCGGCGGCCACCAGCAGCTCGGCGTGGGCCAGCGGCTGGCTCTCGGGCAGCGTCGCCTGGCCACCTCCCGCCAGGCGAAAGCGCCCCACGTCCAGTTGCTGAGCGATGCGCTCGGGAAAGGCCAGCGCCAGCAGTTCCCCGAGCATGTCCAGCCGCTCGACCGACAGCCGAACGCCGGCGCTGCGGCACAGCCGGCTGGCATCTCGCTGCCAGGCGCGGTAGTCATCGGGATGCGCCAGTCGCCGCTCGAGGGCACGCTGCAGATCCACCTCGCGCTCACCGTCGCGGCTCTCCAACAGTGCGATCAGGGCGCAGGCCAGCGCAACGCAGCCGCGCTCCTCGGCGTGCTCGAGCATCACCGCCAGGCGCGGGTGGGTCGGCCAGCGCGCAGATCGGCGTCCCAGCGCGGTGAGGTGATGGTGGTCATCGAGTACCCCCAGCCGCTGCAGCAGCGCCCGGGCCGCGGCCAGCGCCGCATCGGGCGGCGGCGTGACCCAGCTAAGCGCGTCAGCGTCGCGGATACCCCAGCGCGCCAGCTCGAAGGCCAGCGGCGCCAGGTCGGCCTGACGCATTTCCGGCTCGCCGTGCGGCACCAGCGGCTGCTCCTCGGCCCACAGTCGATAGCACAGCCCCGGCCCTTGCCGGCCGGCGCGACCGCAGCGCTGATCGGCGCTGGCGCGGTTGACCTGCCGCGTGACCAGGCGCGTCAGGCCAGTGCGCGGCTGAAACAGCGGCACCCGCTCGCGCCCGGCATCGACCACCGCCCGCACGCCGTCCACGGTGACGCTCGATTCGGCAATCGCCGTGGCCAGCACCACCCGCCTGCGTCCGTCGGGGTCTGGACGCAGCGCGCGACGCTGCGCCTCGAGCGGCAGCCGGCCGTGGAGTTCGACCACGGCAAGGCGCGACTCCCGCTCGGTCAGCGCGGTGGCCAGGCGACGGATCTCGGCTACCCCGGGCAGGATCACCAGCACGTCGCCGTCGGCGGCGGCCAGCGCCTCATGCACCACCGCGGCCTGCTGGCGGGCCGTGTCATGGGCGTGCCTTGCTGCCCGTAGCGGTCGATAGCGCGTGGTCACCGGATAGCTGCGCCCGGCACATTGGATAAGCGGCGTATCCTGGCCAAGCAGCCCCTGAAGCGCTTGCACGTCGAGGGTCGCCGACATCACCAGCAGCCGCAGATCCTCCCGCAAGCCCTGCTGTACATCGAGCGTCAACGCCAGGCCGAGGTCGGCCTCGAGACTGCGTTCATGGAACTCATCGAACAGGATCCCGGCCACGCCCTCTAGCAGTGGATCGTCCTGCAGCAGGCGGGTCAGTACGCCCTGGGTGACTACCTCGAGGCGCGTGCGCGGCCCGACCCGGCTCTCGCCGCGCATGCGATAGCCCACCGTCTCCCCGACCGTTTCGCCGAGCTGCTCGGCCATGTGCTGGGCCGCCAACCTGGCTGCCACCCGCCGCGGCTCGAGCAGCAGCAGCTTGCCATGTTGGCACCAGTCCGCCTCGAGCAGCGCCAGGGGTACGCGGGTGGTCTTGCCGGCGCCGGGTTCAGCGACCAGTAGCGCCGTCGTCGCGCCTTGCAGCGCCGCGGCGATGGAGGCCAGATGTTCATCGATGGGGAGTGTCGTCACGGGATCAGGCAGACTGTCCGAAAATCGCAGCAAGATCGATCTGAGACGCCTTGGGGCGCAGATCGAGCAGCGCCTCGAGGCTATCGAGGTGATGGTGGATCGCCGCGCGGGCGGCAGCGCTGTCGCCCGCCGCCAAGGCATCCCGCAGCCGTGGATGGTCGCCTTCCAGGTAGCAGGAGGCGAGTCCGGCATGCTTGTAGAGGGCGATCACGATCGAGGTGCGCAGGATCAGGTCGGTGAGCATGACGCCGAGGATGCGGTTGGGCGAATGCTCGGCCAGGCTATGGTGCAGCGCCAGCGAGTGCTCGATCCGCTGCGGCTCGTCGCCGCGGGCATGGGCGTCTGCCTCGGCATCGCATAACTCGGCGAGTCGGGTGGTCCAGCTGGGCGCCGGATCGGTCGCCAGCAACGCCACCACCTCGCCCTCGACCAGGCGCCGCGCGGCGAAGATTTCGCGGGTCTCCTCGACGCTGGGCGCGCTGACCCGCGCCACCTGGTTGGGCTGCTGGGTGATCACGTGGTCGGAGGCGAGACGCGTCAACGCCTTGCGCACCACCGAGCGGCTAACGCCAAAGATCTCCCCCAGCGCCACTTCCGGCAGCCGGGTGTTGGGCGGCAGGCGCTGCATCAGCACCGCCTGACGAATACGCTCGACGATATGCTGATCGTTGATGCGGACGCCGGATGCGACGTCGGCGAGTACCTCATCCTGCCAGCGGCTACTCATGATCTACTGTCCTCGACGCGTGGGCACGCGCTACGCGGGGGTGAAAGTGTCGCTCGCACATGATGCAACACGCCTGCCCACCATTACATCATCAATTTGTATACAAAGTCAGCCCTGGCGACGCCCGCTCACCCCGCAGCCCTTGAGAATCACCGTGCACAGGAATTCGGTGATGCGCTGGTAGTCCTCGTCGCTCAACTCGTTGCGGTCGGTGATGCCCAGCACCTGGGCCTCGAAGTCGGCGTAGTGCTGGGTCGACGACCAGATCAGGAAGATCAGCCACACCGGATCGATGCGGTCCATCAGGCCGCGTTCGGCCCACTGCTCGAAGACCCGCGCCCGCGCCTCGACCCAGTCGCGCAGCTCGCCGCGCAGGTACTCCTGCAGGAAGGGCGCCCCGCCGAGGATCTCGGCGGCGAACAGCCGCGAGCCGCGGGGATGATCACGGGTCAGCTGCATCTTGCTGCGAATAAAGGCCTCGAGCACCTCGGCGGGGTCGTCGTCGACGCTGATATCATCGAGCATGGCATTCCAGCGCGCCATCATGCGTTCGAGCAGGGTCACGTAGAGCTTCTGCTTGCTGCCGACGTAGTAGAGCACGTTGGACTTGGGCAGCCCGGCGGCCTCGGCGATGGCCTGGACGCTGGCGCCGCGGTAGCCGTGCTGGGCGAAGACCTGCTCGGCGGCCTCGAGGATCGCCTTCTCGTTGCGCAGGCGGGTAACGGTGGATTCGGCCACAGAAGAGGTCGCGGTCATGGCTCAAGCTCTTGCGAATGGAGCCCACAAGCTTGCCGCAGGCGCCTGCGCCCTGCAACGGCTGGCCCCGATAACGATAAGCTCTACGGTAGCATCACCCTCCTCTGTAGCATCACCGCTCGAGACTGATCCGGGGGCAAGCCTACGAGGAGGCGCTGTAAATCGTCCCTGAGCGCTACCGATGCCCTGCTGCGCTCTCGCATCCTGCTCCGCTTGCAGGACCGGTGCTGGCCATCCATGGCCAGCCCGTTCGGAGACATGCTCCTCACCCATGGCATCGAACCTCCTCTTCGGCTTGCCCCCGGCGTCCCTCGCTGCGTCCTGGTAACTGCCCCGTCAGCAATACCCCCCGCTTGGCCTGTCCCTGGCGCTAGTCCCTCTAGGCCTCACCCTCTCGTGAATTTTCTGCGCCAGTACCTTGCGCTCGTGACGGGAATGGGCCACGCTTATCTCAAGTTGACCATTTGGTCAGAACTGGGCAACATCCCCTTGCGTCACCTTGCCAGGCCAGCGCGGCCTGGAGAGCACAACAACGAGCGGATCCTGCGATGATCGACTTCTACCTCAACGGCAAGCGTCAGCGGTGCGACGACGTGCCCGCCGACACCAGCATTCTCGAACTCCTGCGCACCCGCCTGGGCCAGACCGGCACCAAGGAAGGCTGCGCCTCCGGCGACTGCGGTGCCTGCACCGTGGCTATCGGCGAACCCAGCGACGATGGCGCGCTGCGCTATCAGGCCGCCAACGGCTGCATCACCCCCGCCCACCAGCTCGACGGCTGCCACCTGGTGACCGTCGAAGGGCTGGCCCGCGGCGATGCGCTGCACCCGGCCCAGGCCGCCATGGTCGAGTGTCACGGCAGCCAGTGCGGCTTCTGTACGCCGGGCATCGTGATGTCGCTGTTCACCCTGCACGAGGAGCAGCGCCGCACGCCGGCGCCGTTGAGCCAGCAGCGCCTCGAGGAGGTGCTGGGCGGCAACCTGTGCCGCTGCACCGGCTACCGACCGATCCGCGATGCCGCCCTGAGCATGAACGACTATCCCGACACCCACCCGCTATGGGCCGATGATCCCGACCTGGCCAGCAATGTCGCGCAGCTGCGTGCGGCCAAGGCCGTCTCCAGCAGCGGCGGCCACTATGTCGCCCCACGCGACCTCGCCGCCCTGCGCCAGCTCAAGGCCGAGCGCCCAGAGGCGCGGCTGGTGGCCGGCGCCACCGACCTGTGGCTGGAGACCACCCAGCAGCTCAAGGCGCTGGACGATCTGATCGACGTGCGCCAGGTGGCCGAGCTCAACGCCATCGAAGAGACGCCGCAAGGCTGGTGGATCGGCGCCGCGGTCACCTACTCGCGCCTCGAGCCGCTGTTCGAGCAGCACTACCCCGCCTTCGCGCATCTGCTGCATCGCTTCGCCTCCAAGCAGATCCGCAATCGCGGCACCCTGGGGGGCAATGTCGCCAACGCCTCGCCGATCGGCGACTCGCCGCCGGTACTGCTGGCCCTCGACGCCCGCGTCAGCCTCGACGGCCCCGACGGCGAGCGCGAGCTGCCGCTTGGCGACTTCTTCCTCGACTACAAGCAGACCGCGCTTGGCGCCAACGAATTCATCCGCGCGATCTTCCTGCCGCGGCCCAACGACGACCAGAATCTCAAGGTCTGGAAGCTGTCAAAACGCCGTGAGGACGATATTTCCGCGGTGCTGGGCGCCTTCGCCTGGCGCCTAGAAGGCGGCGTGATGCGCGACGTACGCCTGGCCTTCGGCGGCATGGCGGCGATTCCCAAGCGCGCCGCAGGCGCCGAGGCCGCCCTCGAGGGACAGGCGCCAAGCGCCGACGCCTTCACCGCGGCGCGGGCAGCGCTGGCCGATGACTTCCAGCCGATGAGCGACGTACGCGGCAGCGCCGAGTATCGCCAGGTGGCGGCGGGCAACCTGCTCGAGCGCCTGCGGCTGATGATCGACACCGACAACACCATCGACGCGGAGGTGACCCTGCATGCGTACGCTCACTGATATTTCGCCCGCTTCCGTCAAGGCACGCGCCGACCAGCAGGGCCGCAACAAGGGCGATGGCCCGCTGGCCCGTGATATCAGCGACGTCAGCCGCCAGGGAGCGGCGGGCGCGAGCCGCGCCCACGAAAGTGCCATCAAGCACGTCACCGGCCGCGCCGCCTATATCGACGACCTCCAGGCCCCGGCGGATACCCTGCACGTGGCGCTGGGGCTATCACCGGTGGCCCACGGCCGCCTGACCCGCCTCGACCTGGAAAAGGTCAAGGCCGCCCCCGGCGTGGTCGATGTGATCACCATCGTCGACGTGCCCGGCCATACCGATATCGGCCCGGTGTTTCCCGGCGACCCGATCTTCGCCGACGACGAGATCAGCTACGTAGGCCAGTGCCTGTTCGCGGTGGCTGCCGACAGCCACCAGGCGGCGCGCCGCGCCGTGACCCTGGCCGAGATCGAGATCGACGAGCAGCCGGCCAGCCTCGACCCGGTGGCCGCCGCCCAGCGTGAAGAGTTCGTGCGCCCCACCCACGTGCAGCAGAGCGGCGACTGGCAGGCGGCGCTGGACGGCGCGGCCCACGTGATCGACAGCGAGCAGTTCGTCGGCGGCCAGGAGCACTTCTACCTCGAGGGCCAGGCCTGCCTGGTACAGCCCACCGAGGACGAGGGGGTGATCGTGCACACCTCCAACCAGCACCCCAGCGAGACCCAGAAGCTGGTCGCCGAGGTGCTCGACATTCCCTTCCACGCCGTTACCGTGGAGATGCGCCGCATGGGCGGCGGCTTCGGCGGCAAGGAGACCCAGGCATCGCCGTGGGCCTGCATCGCCGCGATCATCGCGCGGCGCACCGGGCGCACCACGCGCGTACGCCTGCCGCGTGCCGAGGACATGCGCGCCACCGGCAAGCGCCACCCCTTCCATAACCGCTACACGCTCGGCTTCGATGCCCAGGGCGTGCTGCAGGGCGGCGACATCAGCGTCATCGGCGACTGCGGCTACTCGCCGGATCTTTCCGAGGCGATCGTCGACCGCGCCATGTTCCACGCCGACAACGCCTACTCATTGGGCCGCGCGCGGGTCACCGGCCAGCGGGCCAAGACCCATACCGCCTCCAACACCGCCTTCCGCGGCTTCGGCGGCCCCCAGGGCATGATGATCATCGAGGCGGCCATGGACGATATTGCCCGGCGCCTCGGCGAGGACCCGCTGACGATTCGCAAGCGCAACCTCTATCGCGCCGCCGAGGAGCACGGCATCAAGCGCGACGTGACCCACTATGGCCAGCCGGTGGAGCAGCTCGGCCTGCTGCACGACCTGATCGCCCAGCTTGAGCAGAGCAGCGACTACTGGGCGCGCCGTGAGGCCATCACTGCCCACAACGCCGGCAACCCGATCATCAAGAAGGGCCTGGCGCTGACGCCGGTGAAGTTCGGCATCTCGTTTACCGCCAAGCACCTCAACCAGGCCGGTGCCCTGCTCCACGTCTATACCGACGGCAGCGTGATGATCAACCACGGCGGCACCGAGATGGGCCAGGGCCTGCACACCAAGGTGTGCCAGGTGGTGGCCCGCGAGCTGGGCCTCGACCTGGAGCAGGTGCGCATCACCGCCACGCGCACTGACAAGGTGCCCAACACATCGCCCACCGCAGCCTCCAGCGGCGCCGACCTCAACGGCCAGGCCGCCCGTGATGCCAGCCTCAGGCTCAAGGAGCGGCTGTTCGACTTCGCCGCCGAGCATTTCGGCACCGACCGCGGCGGCCTCGACCGCGAGGGCATGCGCCTGGAGGGCGGCGAGCTGATCGCCGGCAGCGGCGAGGCCGAGTGCCGTATCCCCTGGGGCGAGCTGGTGCAGGCCGCCTATCTATCGCGCATCTCGCTGTCGGAGAAGGGCTTTTACTCCACGCCGCTGATCCACTACGACCGCGAGACTGCCAAGGGCCGGCCGTTCTACTACTACGCGTTTGGCGCCGCGGTGGCCGAAGTCAGCGTCGATACCCTGAGCGGCGAGTACCAGGTCGACCGGGTCGATATCCTCCACGACGTCGGCGACTCGCTGAACCCGGCCATCGATATTGGCCAGGTTGAGGGTGGCTTCATCCAGGGCATGGGCTGGCTGACCAGCGAGGAGCTAAAGTGGAACGACGCCGGCCGGCTGGTCAGCGACGGCCCCGCGACCTACAAGATCCCCGCCTTCGGCGATCTGCCGCCGCTGTTCAACGTCGAGCTGATGCAGGGTCACCCCAACTCCCAGGCCAGCATCTACCGCTCCAAGGCGGTCGGCGAGCCGCCGTTCATGCTCGGCATTGCGGTGTGGTCGGCGCTGCGCGACGCGCTGTCGAGCCTTGCCGACTATCGCCAGTGCCCGCGGCTGGACACCCCGGCCACGCCGGAGCGGGTCTTGATGGCCGCCGAGGCGCTGCGTCACGCCGCCAAGGCGCAAGAGGCCGATCGTGGACCGGCCTGAGGCATCGCTGCAGCAGCAAGGCAGCGCCCTGCCCTGGCACGCCGCGCTGCACGCGCTGCAGCGCGAGGCGCAGCCCCACGCCCTGGCCAGCGTGGTCGGCGCGGCGGGCTCCACGCCCCGCGAGCCCGGCGCCAAGATGGTGATCACCGAGGACGCCGTGCACGACACCCTGGGTGGCGGCACCTTCGAGTTCCAGGTCATCGCCTGCGCCCGCGAGGCGCTGGCCCGCGGCGAATCGGGCACCCGCCTCGAGGCCTTTCCCCTCGGCGGGCGCAGCGGCCAGTGCTGCGGCGGCTATGTGCACGTGCTGATCGAGCTGTTCGCCAGCGCCGAGATGCAGGTCGCGGTGTTCGGTGCCGGCCACGTCGGCCAGGCACTGGTCGGCCTGCTCGCCCCGCTGGCGTGGCGCGTGGACTGGTTCGACAGCCGCGACGACGTCTTCCCCGCACAGCAGCAGCCGCGCCTGGCAAAGCACCACGCGCCGGACCCGGCGGCGGCGGTGGCCACGCTGCCCCGCGGCTGCCATGCGCTGGTGATGACCCACGACCACGGCGAGGACTGTGCGCTGGTCGATGCCCTGCTGGCCCGTGGCGACTGCGCCTCCATCGGCCTGATCGGCTCGCACAGCAAGTGGGCCAGCTTCCAGCGCCGCCTGCGCGACGCCGGCCATGCACAGGCGCGCCTGGAACGCGAGGTACGCTGCCCGATCGGGGTGACCGGCGCCAAGGGCAAGCTGCCCTACGAGATCGCGCTATCGGTAGTGACCGAGCTGCTGACGCTCAAGCCTGGCGTAGAACACGACGATCGCCGCGGCGTTGCCCCGGACACCCTGCGCAAGGCATTTGCGCCACCGACGGACGAATGACGGCGGGGCCGAGCCCCCGCCCAAATGGAGAAAAACATGACCAACGCTGACCCTTCAGCGGGACGCCTGCTGCGTGGACCCGTGGTGAGCTTTCTAAACGACCCCGGTGAAGGCGACACGCCCGAACCCGGCAGCCTGCTGCACCTGGAAGACGGCGCCATCTGGCTGGTCGATGGCCGCATCCAGGCGATCGGCGACTATGCCGAGCTGGCCCCGCAGCTGCCCGCCGGCATCGAGCAGGTCGACTATGCCGGCAAGCTGATGATGCCCGGCTTCATCGACAGCCACGTGCACTACGTGCAGCTCGATATCATGGCCTCCTACGGCCGCCAGCTGCTCGACTGGCTCAACGAGTACACCTTCCCAGAGGAGTGCCGCTTTGCCGAGCGCGCCCACGCCGAGAATGTCGCCGAGGCATTCCTCGACGAGCAGCTGCGAGTCGGCACCACCACCGCCCAGGTGTTCTGCACCTCGCACCCGGTGTCGGTGGACACCTTCTTCGCCGCCGCCCGGCGCCGCGGCCTGCGCATGCTGGCCGGCAAGGTGCTGATGGACCGCCACGCCCCCGAGGCGCTGACCGACAGCGTCGAGAGCGGCGTACGCGACAGCGAGCGGCTGATCGGCGACTGGCACGGCAAGGACCGCCTCGGCTATACGCTGACGCCGCGTTTCGCGCCGACCTCCAGTGCGGCGCAGCTGGATACCGTGGGCGGCATCCTGCGCACCGCGCCGGATCTGCACCTGCAGACGCATCTATCGGAGAACAAGGGCGAGATCGACTGGGTCGCCGAGCTGTTTCCCGACTGCCGCGACTATCTCGGCGTCTACGAGCGCTACGGCCTGGTGGGGCCGCGCAGCACCTTCGCCCACGGCATCCACCTAGACCAGCCGATGCGCAACCGGCTGGCCGCCGCCGGCGCCAATATCGCCTTCTGCCCGACCTCCAACCTGTTCCTGGGCAGCGGGCTGTTCGACCGCCTGGCGTGCCGCGACGCCGGTCTCAACACCACCCTGGCCAGCGACGTCGGCGGCGGCACCGACCTGTCGGGCCTGGCCACCCTCAAGGCGGCCTACCAGGTCGGCCAGCTGCTCGGCCAGCCGCTGACCGCCTGGCAGGGCTTCTACCGCCTGACCCTGGGCAACGCCCGGGCGCTGCACCTCGACACCCACATCGGTAGCCTGCGCCAGGGCAAGGAGGCCGACATCGTGGTCCTCGACCCCGCCGCCACCCCGCTGCTGGCCCGCCGCAGCGCCAGGACCCGCAACCTCGCCGAGCAGCTGTTCGCGCTGATGATGCTCGGCGACGACCGCAGCGTCTATGCCACCTGGGCCAACGGTGAATGTGTGCACCAGCGCGACGCCGCCTCTACGCCCTGAATCCGCGCACGGGGCTCCGTGCATCAGGTACGTAAGCGTTGCGCTGATTGGGCGACCATCTCTGATGGTCGCCCCTTTTTTGCCTGCGTTATATGCTTGTGACCTCCCCCACATGAAGAGTGACGCCATCGCGCCCCGCGAGGACACCGTCGCCATCTTGGGCAGTGAAATACTCGGCCGTAAGTTCGAGGTGCCGGCGCTGCCGTAACAGCGACCCTCGCAGCAACCCGCATGACGGCACCGGCTGCGGCCGGTGTCGTTCCGGGCAAGCGATACGCTGGCGATCTCGGCGACCGATGGTAGTCTGGTCGCTGTGCCAATGCCTTTACCCAGCGGAGTATCGCCATGACCGTCACCCTGGTATCCCCCCAGGCCGCCGACCGCCCCGAATGGACGCGCCTCTACCGCGGCTACGCCGACTACTACGGCGTGCCGATGACCGAGCAGACGCTGGACACCGTCTGGGACTGGATTCAGCAGCCGGACATGGCCTTCTTCTGCCGGCTGGCGAAGAGCGAGGACGGACAGGCCATCGGCCTGATGCACTACCGCGCCATGCCGTCGCCGCTGCGCGGCACGCATATCGGCTTCCTTGACGACCTCTATGTCGACCCGGCCCATCGCGGCAGCGGCGCGGTCGACACCATGCTCGAGACGCTACGTGAGGAGGCGCGCGGCCACGGCTGGCCGTTCGTGCGCTGGATCACCCGCGAGCAGAACTATCGCGGTCGCGCCGTATACGACCGCCACGCCACGCACAGCGACTGGCAGACCTATCAGCTCGACACCCAGTAAACCAGCAACGCGAACAGGACGTTCACCGCATGCAATGGATCAGCGATCACGCCCCGGCGATCAATGCGATCGCCGGTGTCCTCACCCTCTTCGTCTGGGTGTTCTACGCCCAGCTGCTCTACAACGGCTATGTTCGCCAGCGCCGTGCGCGGTTGATCATCAACCGCGGCCAGGGCAAGGACATCGACTCACTCTGCCTGATCAGCAACATGAGCGCCGAGGCGATCTTCATCCAGCATATCGTGGTACGTATCGAGACCTCGCAAGAGCCGCTGCTGCTCGATGTCAGCGACTACCAGCAGTCCAACGACGACGGTCAAACCGAATATCGCAGCCACCAGGGGCCCTTGTCATCCGGCGGCTACCTGCATATCGGCAGCTTCAAGGAGCTGATACAGCGGGTTGCCGAGGACCACGATATCGAGCTCGACGGTCATCGCCCCAGCGGCGAGTTGACCTTCAAGGTCATCGAGCTGCGCGTCATCGCCATCTACGGTTCTGAGGACCAGCCGGTGGGCGCACGACGCCGCTTCATTCTCGACAATGATGGCGATGCCTGCTCGATCACCCCGGCCCAGCTCGACACCCAGCGCCTGACCCGGCGCCGCGACCGGCGCCTGGTCAAGCAGTGGATGCGCAATCTCGAGTAGCGCCTGGTGACTTACTCAGCGAGGGCGTCGAGGCGCGCCAGCAGCTCGGCGCGTCGCGCGTCGTCCATGAAGGCCACCTCGATGGCATTGCGCGCCAGCCCCAGCAGGGTCGCCTCGGACCAGCCGAAGGCGCGCTGGCAGGCGCTGAAGTTGTCATGCATGCCGCCGCCGAAATAGGCCGGGTCATCGGAGTTGATGGTCAGCAGCAGGCCCGCGTCGAGCAGCTGCGGCAGCGGGTGGTCGTCGATGCGCTCGACCACCTTGAGTTTGACGTTGGAGAGCGGGCAGACGGTGAGCGGCATCTTTAGCTCACGCAGCCGCTCCACCAGCGCCGGGTCCTCCAGGCAGCGCACGCCGTGATCGATGCGGCACACGTCGAGCAGGTCCAGCGCCTGAGTGATATAGGCCGGCGGCCCCTCCTCGCCGGCGTGGGCCACCCGTGCGATACCCAGCGCCCGGGCGCGCTCGAAGACCTCGACGAACTTCTCCGGTGGATGGCCGTGTTCGGCGCTGTCCAGGCCTATCGCGTCGAGCATCTCCCAGTAAGGGGCGGCGCGCTCGAGTACCTGCATCGCCTCGTCGGCCGGGCGGTCGCGCAGGAATGCCATGATCAGGGCAGTGCTGAGATCGAGCTCGCGCATCGCCAGCCGGCAGGCCCGGGCCAGCCCCTCGATTACCACCCCCAGCTGGATGCCCCGCGCCAGGTGCGCCTGAGGGTCGAAGTGCAGCTCAACGTGGACCACGCCTTCGGCGCTGGCGCGGCGGAAGTAGTCCATGGCCAGGTCGAAGAAATCCTCGGCGGTGCGCAACACGCTCATGCCCTGATAGTAGAGATCCAGGAACGACTGCAGGTCATCGAACTGGTAGGCCGCACGCACCTCCTCGACGCTTGCGTAGGGCAGCGTGATGCCGTTGCGCTCGGCGAGGGCAAACATCAGCTCGGGCTCCAATGAGCCCTCGATATGCAGGTGCAGTTCGGCCTTGGGTAGGCGGGTGATGAAGTCTTGCATGATGAGTTCCTGATCAGGCATCGGCGCGGATTTATTCCATCCTGCGACACTTTGACCGTTTGCGCAAAATCAGCCTGTGCGACGTATGCCAACGTTAGCGATCGAAGCACCGTTCGGGACGATTCGGTCAGCAAGCCTCACAGGGCGTTATCGAGGCCAAGCGTGATTCGAGGCCACCACCCGCCCCGCCGCTAACTGCGTCCAGTCGCTCACGCCTAGCGTCGCCAGCGGCTGGCCGTCGCGCTGGTGGCAGAGCAGCAGCAGGCTGCGTCCGGCAAGCCAGTGGTCGAGGCGCGCGGCGATGCGCTCGGCGAGGGCCGCATCGAGCCCGGCGAAGGGCTCGTCGAGGATCACGATGCGCGGCTCGGCCAGCAGCAGCCGCGCCAGGCACAGGCGACGTGCCTGGCCACCCGAGAGCTGACGGCCGCCCTCGCCGACCCGCGTTGCCAGGCCCTGCGCCTGCTCCGCCCAGGCATCCAGCTCGACCGTCGCCAGCGCCTGCCACAGCTGCTGGTCGCTGGCCTGGGCAGCGCCCAGCCGCAGGTTGGCGGCCAGGCTGTCATCGAACAGCTCACCCTGCTGGGTCAGCAGCCCGACGCACCCTCGCACCTCGCGCAGTCGCAGTTCCGCCAGCGGCTGGCCGTCTAGAGTCACCCGCCCCGCCTGGGGATCGATCAGCCGGGTGGCCAGCTGGGCCAGGCTCGACTTGCCTGACCCCGACGCACCGAGTAGCGCCAACCGCTGACCGCCAGCCAGGCGCAGCGAGACCCCATCGAGCGCCGGCTGCAGCGCCCCGGGGTAGTGCAGCGACACAGCGTGGAACGCGAGGCACGGGGTCGCCGAGCCCAGGTTAGACGGCTGCTGGGGGTCGGCAATCGCCGCTTGCGCGGCGCCCATGGCATTGAGGCGCCGGGCCGCGGCGCGGGTCGCGCCCAGCTGGGTGAAGGCGGTCGGCAACAGGCCCAGGGTCTCGGCCAGCGCCAGCACCGCCAGCGGCATCATCACCATCAGCGGCCCACTCAAGGCACCTCGGGCATAGGCCAGGCTGGCCAACCACAGCACCGCCAGCAGCGTCACGCCGATCCCCAGCCCCACCAGCGCATTGCCGAGGGCGGCACGCCGTCCCAGCAGGCGCTGGTCGTCGTACAGCCGCTGCTCCTGCCGCGCCAGCTCGCTGCGATGGGCTGCCAGGCTGGCATAGGCGCTGAGCTCCGCCAGGCCCTGCACATGCTCAATACCACGGCTGCGCAGCCGGTCCAGCGCCGCCACGCGGCGCTGACTGGCGGCCATGCCCAGGCGCGCCTGTCCCAGCGTCAGCAGCGCCCACAGCAGCAATAGCATGCCCCCGGCGACCATACCGGCCAGCGGCAGGAACACCCCGATCAGCAGCGTCAGCCCCAGGATCGCCAGCAGCGCCACCAGCGGCGGGGCCAGCAGTCGCAGATAGAGGCTGTCGAGGGTATCGATATCGGCGGTCAGACGGTTCAACCACTCGCTGGCGCGACGCCTCGACAGCGCCTGGCCGTCGAGCCGCACCAGCACCTGGAACATGCCGCCGCGCAGGTCGGCCAGCAGACGCAGCACCGTATCGTGGTTATAGAGCCGTTCGAGATAGCGGGCCACGGTGCGGGTCACCGCAAAGAAGCGTATCCCGCCGCCGGGGACATAGACATCGAGACTCGCCGCCACCCCGGCCGCCAGCAGCATGCCGGTCAAGGCGGTGGCGGTGATGAACCACCCCGACAGGGCCAGCAGGCCGATGCCGGCGAAGGCGGTGATCGCCATCAGCAGCGCGCCCATCGCCAGTCGTCCGCGCCGCCGGCCCAGCAGCTTGAGCCAGGGGCGCAGTTCGCGGTAGAGGCTCATGGGCGCACCTCCTCATCGAGCCGGCCATCCACCAGGCGGACTACCCGATCGGCCATCGCCATCAGCGCCGGATGGTGGGTGGCCAGGACCAGCGTCCTCCCCTCCCGCCTGAGGGTTTGCAGGGCCAGGATCACCGCCGCCTCGGTGTCGTCGTCGAGACTCGCGGTGGGCTCGTCGAGCAGCACCAGCGAGGCAGGCGACAGAAACACCCGCGCCAGCGCCAGGCGCTGGGCCTGGCCGCCGGAGAGGCCGGCACCACGCTCGCCCAATCGCGTATCGATGCCCTCCGGCAGGGCCGCCAGCAACTCGCCGAGCCCGGCCTGCTCGAGCGCGCGCTCGATATCCGCGTCGCTTGCCTGCGGCGACGCCAGGCGCAGGTTGTCGGCCAGGCTGCCGTGGATCAGCAGCGGGCGCTGATCCATCCAGGCGATCTCGCCGCAGGGCGCCTTCACCCGACCGCCATCGCTATCCACGAAGCCGGCGATCAGCTGCAGCAGCGTCGACTTGCCGGCGCCAGAGGGACCCACCAGCGCCACGCACTCGCCGGGCGCGATGGTGAGAGCCAACGGCCCCAGCACCCGCCCGCGACCGGCAAAGCTGACGCTCGCCCCATCCAGCGACACCCCCGACTGGTCGTCGCTTGGCTGGCGCCGGGCGTCGCCTTTCGGCGAAGGCAGATTGAGCAGCGCCACCAGCGCATCGGCGGCACCCAGCGCCGCGGCTCGGTCGTGGTAGTGCTGGGACAGAGTGCGCAGCGGCTGGAAGAACTCCGGCGCCAGCAGCAGGATCAGCAGGCCACTGAACAGCGTCAGCTGCGGCGAGGGGCCGTAGTCGATATAGCCGAGCAGACCGAAGCCGATATAGATCGCCAGCACCGCAATGGCCACCGCGGCGAAGAACTCGAGTACCGCCGAGGAGAGAAACGCCAGCCGCAGCGTACGCATGCTCAGGCGACGATAGTCATCTGCCGCGGCATGCACCTCGGCGGTGGCCTGGTCGGCACGGTTGAAGAGCTGCAGGGTGGTGATGCCGCGTACGCGGTCGAGGAAGTGGCCGGAGAGCCGGCTGACGGCGGCGAACTGGCGTCGATTGAGGCGTTCGGCGCCGATCCCCACCAGCGCCATGAACAGCGGGATCATGGGCGCCGCCAGCAGCAGGAACAGCGCCGCCAGCCAGTCGAGCCACAGCACCAGCACGGCAATCAGCGCGGGGATCGCCACGGCCAGGCGCAGCTGCGGCAGGAAGCGCGCAAAGTAGCCGTCCAGCGCCTCGACCTGCTCGACCAGCTGGCTCCCCAGGGCAGCGCTGTGGCGTCCGCCGAGGCGTATAGGCCCCAGCGCCTCGACGTGTGCCAGCAGCTCCCGCCGCGCCGCCTGTCGAATCCGCAGGCTGGCTTCCTGGCCGGCCACGTCCTGCCCCCACTGGGCGCCAGCGCGCAGCAGCAGCACGGCAATCAGCGCCGCGGCCACCGCGGTCAGATCCGCCACGCTGGCACCGCCGACCAGCAGCGCACTGACCCACCATGCCAGTAGCGCCATCTGGGCGATGGTGGCCAGCCCCGCGAACAGTCCCGCGGCGATGGCGAGCCCCGTCAGCCGTCGCTGCGGCCTTGCCAGGCGCTGCAGCCACAGCCGCGGTGTCAGCGGCGTATCGTCTTGCTGCATCGCCGCTGCCTTAGTGATAGCCCTCACCCACCTTGACCTTGCCGCGGAACACCCAGTAGGTCCAGGCGGTATAGGTCAGGATGATGGGTATCACGAACAGCACGCCGATCAGCAGGAACAGCTGCGACTCCGGCGCCGAGGCGGCGTCCCAGATGGTGTAGTCGGGCGGCACGATTACCGGCCACTTGCTGACCACCAGGCCGAGGTAGGTGAACAGGAAGATGCCCAGCGTCGACATGAACGGTAGCAGCTCGCGGCGCTGCCTGATCGACATCACCAGCAGCGCCATGCACAGCGTGGCAAGCCCCGGCAGTATCCAGATGATCTGGATGTTGCCGAACCAGCGCTCCCAGACGACAGGATTGACGAACGGCGTCCACAGGCTAATGGCGAAGAAGATCGCCACCACGCCAATCAGCAGTCGGGGCGTGATCCGGTAGGCCCAGTCCTGGATGTAGCCCTCCGACTTGAGGATCAGCCAGGTAGTCCCCAGCAGCGCATAGCCGATCATCATGCCGATGCCGGTGAGCACGGTGAACGGCGTCAGCCAGTCGAAGGCGCCGCCGACGTAGGCGAAGTTCTCGGTCTCGAAGCCCTGGATATAAGTGCCGACCACCGCACCCTGGGCGAAGGCCGCCACCGACGAGCCCCAGCAGAAGGCGCGGTTCCACCAGTGGCGGTTCTTGCGCGACTTGAAGCGCAGCTCGAAGGCCACGCCGCGGAATACCAGCCCCGCTAGCATTAGGAACACGCCGATATACAGCGCCGGCAGAAACACCGAGTAGACCAGCGGGAAGGCCCCCAGCAGGCCGGCCCCGCCCAGCACCAGCCAGGTCTCGTTGCCGTCCCACACCGGCGCCACCGAGTTCATCATCACGTCGCGGGCATCTTCGTCCGGGGCGAACGGGAACAGGATCCCCAGGCCCAGATCGAAGCCATCCATGAGCACGTACATCATGATCCCGAAGCCGATGATCAGCGCCCAGATCAGTGACAGATCGAACATCTCCATGATTTAGCTCCTCTCCGCCGGTGCCGGATCGTCATCGAACGGGATGTGCGTGGCCGACCACGGGCGCATGGGCCGCTCCACTTCATCGATCAACCGCTCTTCCTCCTTGGGTACCATGCCGTTGCGCACCACCCGGGTCAGGTAGTAGACCCCGGCATAGAACACCACGCCGTAGACCGCGGCGTAGCCGATCAAGGTGAACAGCGCCATGCCGCCGGTCAGCGAGGGCGTCAGGCCTTCGGCGTGGGTCATGATGCCGTAGACCAGCCACGGCGCACGGCCCGCTTCGGTAACGATCCAGCCCGCCAGCACCGCGATGAAGGGCGTTACGCTCATCAGTCGCAGCAGCTGCAGAAAGCCGCGATGCTCATAGACACGGCCGCCGCGCCGCAGCACCAGCCCCGCAAGCGACACCGCAATCATCAGCAGGCCGATGCCAACCATCACCCGGAAGGCCCAGAACACCAGCGCTACCGGCGGCTGCTCCTCGGCGCTGACCTCGTTGAGGCCCGGCACCTCGCCGTCGAGGTCGTGGGTCAGGATCAGGCTCGCCAGGCGCGGGATCCCGACCTCGAAACGGTTTTCCTGGGCCGCCTGGTCAGGCAGCGCGAAGAGTAGCAACGGCACCCCCTCACTAGTCTCCCAGTTGCCCTCCATCGCCGCCACCTTGGTCGGCTGGTACTCCAGGGTATTGAGGCCGTGGAAGTCGCCCATCAGCGCCTGGGCCGGGGTCAGGAACAGTAGCAGCCACAGGCACATCGACAGCGCGCGCTTGTTGGCCTCCACGTCGCGCCCCTTGAGCAGGTACCAGGCGCTGACCCCGGCGACCACGAAACCGCCGGTGATGAACGACGCCAGCGCCATGTGCCCAAAGCGATACGGGAACGACGGATTGAAGATCGCCTCCATCCACGACACCACGAAAAACGAGTTGTCGGTGAACTCGACGCCCGCCGGGGTGTGCATCCAGCTATTGGCAGAGAGGATCCAGAAGGTCGAGATGAAGGTACCGATGGCGACCATGATCGCGGCGAACAGGTGAACCCCCTGGGGCACCTTGCCGCGGCCGAAGAGCAGCACCCCGAGGAACGCGGCCTCGAGGAAGAAGGCGGTCACCACCTCGTAGCTGAGCACCGGCCCCAGGAAGTTGGCAGCGGCCTGGGAGAAGTTGCTCCAGTTGGTACCGAACTGAAACGACATCACGATGCCCGACACCACCCCCATGCCGAACACCACCGCGAAGACCTTGGTCCAGAATACCGCCAGACGCTCCCAGGCGGGGTTCTCGGTCTTGTAGAACAGGCCGTGCAGCAAGGCGATATAGGACGCCAGCCCGATGGTGAACACCGGAAAGATAGCGTGGAACGAGACCACGAAGGCGAATTGGATGCGTGACAGGACGAGCGGATCAAGCTCCATCATCATACTCCCTACGAAGACACTGACTCGGAACGCCGCGGTTGATGCGAGCAGGTGGCGCCGCGCCACCACGTCTTGTCACTCGGGCCAAACAGGCCGTTGCGCATTCCTCTGCGACCGGCGGGGCATTACCGCCCTAAGCCTAGACGCTTAGCGGCATTAGCACCCATGTCCGGCGCCGGTTGGCGCCGCTGGGGTCATGTTACGTATAGGAGCCGTACAACTAAAGAAGGTTTCTTCGCTAACGGTGTGTCGCGTTGCCGCAGCTTAGATGATGGCGCGGCGCACCCTGGCCGACACCCACTCCGAGGCCAGTACCGTGACGAAGATCATCACGAAGATCACGCTGACCTGATTCCAGGCCAGGCTGTTGATCGCCGAGTTGAGCTGCAGCCCGATGCCCCCGGCACCGACCAGGCCGAGTACTGTCGATTCGCGGATGTTGATGTCCCAGCGATACACGCTGATCCCGGCGAAGGCCGGCATGACCTGGGGCAGCACGGCGTAGTTCATCACCTGCATGCGACTGGCCCCGGTGGCGCTGATCGCCTCCCCCGGCGTGGGGTGGATCTCCTCGATGGCCTCATAGAGCAGCTTGCCGACGAAGCCGATGGAGCGAAGCGCAATGGCGATGATACCCGCCAGCACCCCCGGCCCCAGGATAGTGACCAGCAGCATCGCCCAGATCAGCGAGTTGATCGAACGCGAGGCGACGATGATCACCAGGGCCGCGCTGCGGATCAGGGGGTGCGGGGTGGTATTACGCGCGGCCAGGAAGGCCACCGGAAACGCCATGGCGATACCCAGCAGCGTACCCAGGGTGGCGATATTGATGGTGTCCCACATCGGCTTCCACAGCCGATGGGCATAGGCCCACTGCGGCGGCAGCATACGGCTGATCAGATCGCTACCCTGGCGGCCGGCATCATGGACGAATACCCACATGGTGCTGTCGGAAATCAGCTTCCAGCACAGCAGGAACAGCGACATGCCCACCAGCCAGCCGAGATAGCCCAGCCACTGGGCGCGACTGGTGCGCAGGCGCCAGATCGGTTCGCCCTGCTGATTAGTCGAAACAGGCATTGGATATCCTCGGTTATTGGGTCCAGCGGCGCACGTGGCTGGAGCTGTACTCACACAGCAGCACGATGCCAATGATGATCAGTAGGATCGCCGCCGAGGTGTCGTACTCGTAGCGGCTGATCGAGGTATTGAGGGTCGCGCCGATGCCGCCCGCGCCGACGATGCCGATCACTGCTGATTCTCGGAAGTTGATGTCCAGACGGTACATGGAGAGACCGATCAGACGTGGCATCACCTGTGGCTGCACCGAGTGATTCATGGTCTGCCACCAGCTGGCGCCGGTCGCCCGTACCGCCTCGACCTGACGCCAGTCGAGATCCTCGATGTCCTCGGCGAGCAGCTTGGCCATGAAGCCGATGGTGGCAAACGCCAGGGTGATCATCCCCGCCAGGGGGCCGAAGCCGAACATCACCACGAACAGGATGGCGATGATGATCTCCTGGAAAGTCCGCGACACGGTGATGATGCCGCGACACAGCAGATAAACCGGCAGCGGGGAGATATTACGCGCCGCCCCTAGCCCCACCGGAATCGCCAGCGCGATACCGATCACCGTCGAGGTCAGGGTCATGGTCAGGCTTTCCAGCAGGCCGTTGACGATATCGCCGCGGCGGCTGACGAAATCCGGTTGGGTAAAGGCGGCCAGGAAGTTGAGCCCGCGGCTCATGCCTTCGGCGACCCGCGCCCAGTTGACGCTGATCGAGCTCAGCGCCAGCACCAGATACACCAGTACGCCGAGCACCAGCAGCCAGCGCAGCCGCGCATCGCCGATCAGCGGCAGCGGGCGCCACTCGCCCTGCTGCGCCCGTTGCTCACGCAGCGCACTCATCACTCGCCTCCCACGGCCAGCAGCGGCCTGGGCGCTTGAGACGCCTGGGGGACATCGTCGGCGGCGCCCTCCTCGTCGCTACTCCAATCCTCCTCACCGTAGATGGTGGTGAGAATCTCGGCGTTGAGTTCGCCGGGCTTGCCGTCGAAGACGATCTCGCCGGCGCGCAGCCCGACGATGCGATCGGCAAACTGCCGCGCCAGGGCCACGTCGTGAATATTGATGATCGCGGCCAGGTTGCGCTCGGCACACAGCTCACGGATCAAACGCATGATCTGGCGCGAGGTCTTGGGATCGAGGCTTGCGGTGGGCTCATCGACCAGCAGCAGCCGCGGGTCCTGCAGCAGGGCACGGGCGATCCCCACCCGCTGGCGCTGACCGCCGGACAGCGCGTCGGCGCGCTTGTCGAGCGCGTGAGTCAGGCCGACACGTTCGAGCAGGCGAAACGCCTCGACCACGTCCGCCGCGGGGTAGCGGCGCAGAAAGCTGCGCCAGAAGCCGACGTAGCCGAGCCGCCCGGAGAGCACGTTCTCCATCACCGTGAGTCGATCGACCAGCGCGTACTCCTGGAAGATCATCGCCATCGTCCGGCGTGCCTGGCGCAGGCGGCTCGAGGAGAGGCCGATCAATTCGACACCTTCGAGATCTATGCTGCCGCCGCTGGGCTCGACCAGCCGATTGACGCAGCGAATCAGGGTGCTCTTGCCGGCCCCCGAGGGGCCGATCAGCGCCATCACCTGGCCGCGGGGCAGCGATAGATGAATATCGTTGAGGGCCAGGTCGCCGGTGGCATAGCGCTTGGTCACCGCGCTTAGGGTAAGCATCAGAGTATCTCCCGTCGCGTCACGCCAACGGGAGAGCATTGGCTCTCCCGTTGGCGGCCGTCATGTAATGGCAGCGATCAGTCGCAGTCGTAGGTGACGTCGTTGGCATCGGCGATGGTGCGGATCACCGCCCAGTGCTCTTGATAGGTGATCGGGATGAACTGCGATTCACCGGAGTTGGCGAACTCCTCCTCCAGCGCGCTGCCCTCCCAATCGAAGGTCTCAAAGGCCTCCTTGACGCTGTCGGCGAGCTCGGGGTGCAAGTTGTAGACGTGGCCGTAGGCGGTGGTCGGGAAAGTCTCCGAGGTATAGACGATGTCGTAGTCGCCCTCGTCGACCACGCCGCGGGAAATCATCCGCGCGGCCACCGAGTTGGCAATGGCGGCGGCATCGTAGTCTTGGTTGACCACACCGAGGATGGAATTGTCGTGGCTACCAGAAAACGCCGTTTCGTAGTCCTCGTCGGCCTCCAGGCCGTACTCGGAGCGCAGCAGCGCGGAGGGGGCGCGGAAGCCCGAATTGGAGGTTTCCGAGGTGAAGGCCAGATTGCGTCCGGCAAGGTCCTCGACGCTCTCGATACCGCTGCCCGGGTAGGTGATGATCTCCATCTCATAGCCGAAGGAGCCATCCTCGGAAGCCATCATGGTGAAGGGCACGAAGCCTGAACAGTTGACCGCCACCGGCACGCCGCCGGTATTGAAGCCCGCCACGTGAAGTCGGCCGGCGCGCATCGCCTCGAGCTGGGCCGAGTTGGACTGCACCGGGAAGAACTGCACGCTTTTGCCGGTGACTTCCTCCATATGCTCGAGGAAACCCGCCCACACCTCGGCGTAGACCGCTGGGTCTTCGACCGGCGTGTAGGCAAATACCAGCGTATCCGGGTCGACCCACTGCGACTCATCGCTGGGTGCGTCGGCCACCAGGTCGCCATCGGCGTCGCTGAAGCGCTGCGCCAAATCGGCGCTGGCCAGGCTCGAAAAGAGCACCAGGCCGGCGGCGCCAGTGCCTAGCAGGGTGCGATACATTGCATGGGGAAATGCCATGGGAGTGCCTCGTCTTGGTAGGGTCTACGAGGCACTACCCTAGGCGGCGTGGATGACACTCAGGCAACGGTTGCGTGTCGTTTCAACGACAGTGCGATGACACTCAGGGAACCAGTACGCTGCCGACCAGATAACCGGTATAGGCGACGAACAGCGCCAGCAGCGTCGCGCCCTCGTAGCGATTGATGCGGCCCGGGCGACCCCGCCAGCCCAGCGCAAACAGCGCCAGCAGGCCAGTCATCACGGCCATCGCCAGCCAGTCGCGGGCCAACACCTCGGGGCCCGCGTCGATAGGCGTGATCACGCCGGCGAGCCCGACTACCGCCAGGGTATTGAACAGGTTGGAGCCGACCACATTGCCCAGCACCAGGTCGTGCTCGCGACGGCGCAGCGCGCTGATCGACGCCGCGAGCTCGGGCAGCGAGGTCCCTACCGCCACCACCGTCAGGCCAATGATCAGGTCGCTGACGCCGAAGGCCGCTGCAATCTCCACCGCGCCCCACACCAGGATCCGCGAGCTGACGATCAGCAGCGTCAATCCCAGCAGGGTCCACAGCACGCCGCGCGACAGCGACATCGCCTGCTGCTCGAGGCTGTCGGCGGTGTCGCTGGCCAGCGCATCCTCGCGGCCCGCGCGCTGGCGGCTGCGCCAGATGCTGAAGCCGATGAACAGCGCCAGCGCCACCAGCAGCACGGCGGCATCAATGCCGCTGATCACCCCGTCGCGCAGCTGCCAGGCCGCCAGCAGGGTCACCGCGCCCAGCATCGGCAGCTCCTGGCGCAGCACCTGAGAGTGCACTGCCAGCGGCGAGATCAGCGCCACCAGCCCCAGGATCAGGCCAATATTGGTGATGTTGGAACCGTAGGCGTTGCCCAGTGCCAGTCCCGGACTGCCCTCCAGCGAGGCCAGCGCCGAGACCATCAGCTCCGGGGCCGAGGTGCCGAAGCCGATCACCAGCATGCCGATCAGCAGCGGCGACAGCCCCAGGCGTCGCGACGTGGCCACCGCGCCATCGACGAAGCGCTCGGCGCTCCACACCAGAATCACCAGCCCAACCACGATCGCCGCCAGCGGCAGCCAAATCTCCATATGCCGTCCTCTTCATAACCCCGGAGACCACTTGCATCGAACATTCACGATTGAATGTTTAACTGTGGTATCACAGTCGGCATAATGCCAGACTGGATGGGCAGCACGGCACTAATTCAGTGATTGCCGGCCCACCCCTCGACGGTAACGCTGACCATGACCGACACCGCCATCGACACGCCTCAGGCATCAGGATCACCGCCCCGCACGCGGCGGCGCCTGCGCGCCTGTCATGAATGCGACCTGGTGGTGGCGTTGCCGCCGCTGCGCGCCCGCGAGCGCGCCGACTGCCCGCGCTGCGGCCATACCCTCAGCAAGCGTCACTATCGCCCGGCCCAGCGCAGCATGGCGCTGGCCTGCAGTGCCCTGATAGCGCTGATGATGGCGGTGAGCTTTCCGTTCATCAGTTTTCAGGTCGGCGGCGTCGGCAATCGCATCGAACTCTCCGAGACCGCCTCGACCATGCTCGGCTTCCATCAGCCGCTGGTGGCGATTGCCGTAGCGCTGACCATCATCGTGCTGCCGGCGGTCTATCTGTGCGGCATGATCTGGCTGCAGTATGGGCTGCTCAGGCGCCAACCGATGCCGTTCAGCCGCGGCATCGCCCGTTCGCTGTCTCACCTGCATCCGTGGATGATGGCCGACGTGTTCATCATTGGTGCCCTGGTCAGCCTGATCAAGGTCGCCGGCATGGCGCAGATAGAATTCGGCGTGGCCTTCTGGGCGTTCTGCGTCTTCGCCATCCTGCTGCTCTACACCACCCAGTCGGTGGACTCGGACTGGATGTGGTTCTCGCTGGCCGGCGAGCCGCTGGCCCCGCGCGGCGTGCGCACCGGCGAGACCGCGGCACCCCAGCGGGTCACCGGCTGCCCCACCTGCGGCCTGGTCAACCGCCTCACCGCCGACGGCCATGGCCAGTGCCGACGCTGCGGCGAGCGGCTTCATGCCCGGCTGCCGCACAGCCTGCAGCGCACCTGGGCGCTGCTCGCCGCCTCGGTGGTGATGTATGTCCCGGCCAACGTCTATCCGATCATGACCACCACCACCCTGGGCCACACCTCCCAGTCGACGATCATCGGCGGCGTGGTGGAGCTGTGGCAGATGGGCGACTGGCCGGTGGCCACGGTGATCTTCGTCGCCAGCGTGGTCGTGCCGGTGGGCAAGATCCTGGCCCTGGCCTGGCTGTGTCTGATGATCAATCGCAGCGACGAGTTGAGCAACGCCACGCGCACCACCCTATACCGAATCACCGAGTTCATTGGCCGCTGGTCGATGATCGACGTCTTCGTGGTCGCCATGCTGGTGGCACTGATCCGCGCCGGCGCCCTGATGTCGATCACACCCGGGCCTGCCGCGCTCGCCTTCGGCGCAGTGGTGGTGCTCACCATGCTCGCCGCCATGACCTTCGATCCGCGCCTGATCTGGGACGATCCGCCCCGCCGCGCCACCACCGAGCCCGCTGCTCGAGGAACCGCCTGATGTCAGAAGACCGCCCCGCTGCTCTCCCCCACAAGGCCAAGCGCCGGCGCCAGCGGCGTATCTCGCCGATCTGGATCGTGCCCATCGTGGCCGTGCTGATCGGCCTGTGGCTGGCCTATGACAACTATCTGCAGCGCGGCACCCAGATCACCCTGGTGATGGACAACGCGGAGGGCATCGAAGCCGGCAGCACCCTGATCAAGACCCGCAACGTCGAGATCGGCCGGGTCGAGCGGGTCGGCCTGTCGGATGACCTGCGCAGCACCGAGATCGTGGCGCGCATCAGCCCCGACGCCGAGCGCATGCTGGTCGACGACACACGCTTCTGGGTGGTCAAGCCGCGCATCGGCCGCGAGGGCATCAGCGGCTTGGGCACCGTACTGTCGGGCGCCTACATCCAGCTGCAGCCGGGCAGCAGCGAGTCGCCGCGGCGCGACTTCGAGGTGCTCGACCAGCCGCCGATCGCCGCCCAGGACGCCGAAGGGATTCGCATCAACCTGGTCAGCCAGCTGGGTAACTCGCTGCGCGTCGGCGACCCGGTCACCTACCAGGGCTATACCGTGGGACGTGTCGAAGACGCCCAGTTCGACGCCGCCAATCGTCAGATGCGTCAGCGGCTGTTCATCGAGAGCCCCTATGACGTGCTGGTCACCGAGAGCACGCGCTTCTGGTCGGCCAGCGGTATCGACCTGCGCCTCGATTCGGAAGGGGTGCGCGTCAACGTCGAGTCGCTGGAGGCGCTGCTGGGCGGCGGCGTGACCTTCGGCGTCCCCGAGGACGTGCCGCTGGGCCCGATGGTCGAGCCCGACACCACCTTCAGCCTGTATCCCGACGAAGACAGTGCCCAGCAGGGCAGCTTCAACCGTTACCTGGAGTATGTGCTGCTGATCGATGGCACCGTCCGCGGCCTGTCGCGCGGCGCCCCAGTCGAGTTCCGCGGGGTACGCATCGGCACCGTGGCCAGCGTGCCGTGGAACTTCAGCGCGACCCAGCCCGAGGGACGCCAGGGCTTCGCCATCCCCGTGCTGGTGCGCATCGAGCCGCAGCGCATAGGCAATGACGATGACGATGCGCGCTTCGACCTGGAAGAGTGGGAAACGCGCTTCGAACGCCTCTTCGACATGGGCCTGCGCGCCTCGCTGAAGTCGGGCAACCTGCTCACCGGGGCCATGTTCGTCGATCTCAATTTCCAGCGCGACCTGGAGGGCGAGTACGTTGCCGAGGTCTTCGAGGAGCGTCGCGTGTTCCCGACCACCACCGGCGGCTTCGCGCAAATCGAGGCCCAGGTCGGCAACCTGCTCGACAAGCTCAACAACCTCGAGATAGAACCGCTCCTCAGCGGGCTCGACCGCAACCTGGCACAGTCCGAGGCGATGCTGGAAGAGGTGCGTGAGCTGACCGGCACCTTCCAGGCCATCGTCGACGATCCGGCGACCCGCGAGATGCCCGACAACCTCAATCGCAGCCTGATCGAGCTGCGCGAGACGCTCTCGGGGCTGTCGCCGGAGTCCGATGCCTATCGCGAACTGACCGGCGCCATGCAGCGCCTCGAGCGCCTGATGCGCGACCTGCAGCCCGCGGCGCGCACCATCAGCGAGCAGCCCAGTGCGCTGATCTTCGATCGTCGCAGCGGTGATGACCCCGAACCACGGGCACCCCGCGACTAGGTGAAACTTCGCGCACGATAGACCATCATAGCGCCCACCGGCACGGCTCCGGCCGTGCCGCCTGACAGGGAGATCGCCACGTGTCGACGTTTCGTTCACGCAACCGTTTCATCCCATGCCGCTGGCGGGCTATCGCCGTCCTGCTGCTTCTTGCCCTGCTGACCGGCTGCGCCAGCGGTGGCGGCAACGGCGCCCAGCGCTACAGCCTGCCGGAGGGCGCCCAGCCCAGCCCGCTCAGCCGCGGCGAGGCACCCGCCGAGCGCTTGGTGGTATCGCGGGTGCGGGTCACCGACTACCTCGACGCCGAGGGCATCGTCATGCAGCTCGACGACATCACCCTCAACCGCGCCCGCCAGCATCTGTGGGCCGAGGACCTGCCGCGCCAGCTGCAGCGCGGCTTGCGCCAGCGTCTCGCCGAGCGCCTTCCCGACACCCAGGTACTGGGGGACGATAGCCGTCGTGACGGGGCTTACGAGCTGCGCCTCGACGTCACCCACTTCCAGGGCCGGCACGACGGCCGGGCCATTGCCCGCGGCGAGTGGCAGCTGCGCGATGCCAGCGGCGAGGTCATCGCCCTGGAGCCGTTCTCGGCGAGCACCACCCTCGATGCCGATGGCTATCCGGCACTGGTGCGCGCCCTGGGCCACAGCTGGGACGCCGTGGCCGACCAGTTGGCCGACCGCCTGCGCGAATTGCGCTAGGCTGACGTAAGAGCGTCTGACGACCCACGCCTTCATCCCGCACAGGAATCATGACATGGACGATCAGCAGCAACAGCGGCATGCCCTGGCCCTCGACCTCAAGGACCGCGCCGAACGTGTCGAGCATGCACTCACCCAGGCCATCGACAGCCAGGATGCCACCGAGAAGCGTGCGCTGCTGGGCCAGGCACTCGAAGATATCGTCGCCCTCGAGGCTCTGACCGAGACGCACCCCGACATCCAGCTGCCGCCGCTGGCACGGATTCGCCAAGGGATGGCCGGGCTGGCGCTGATGCTCTACCGGCAGGGCGCCTGCGATGGCCTGAGCGACGACCAGCAGCACGCCTTCCTCGACGCCCACGCGGCACCGCTGACCGCCGTGGATGGCGTCGGTACGGTGACCGCCAGGCGCCTGCTGCTGGCCGGCGTGACCAGCGTCGAGGCACTGCGTGCGCTGTCCCGCGAACAGCTCGAGGCCATCCCAGGCATTACCAACGCCACCCTGGCACGCCTCCAGGCCGGTCTTAGTCAGTAAAGGATGCAACTGCCCCTAAGCGAAGGGCGCCGGGGACAGGCCGAAGAAGAGTGCAAGAGGGGGCGATGTCTGTCATCATATTGCGCTGCGGCACTTTACGGTCCCCTCTTGCCGCACCTGTCATCGATTTTTTTCACGTCGTGCCCCGGGACTCACGCCTCTCACCTGATACAGAGGCGAGCGGTCACGTCGTGCTATCCGGAGTTTGCATGAGCTTTTCCGACCTCGGCCTGCGGGCCGAACTGCTGCGCGCTGTCGACGAACAGGGCTATACCACCCCTACCCCGATCCAGCTAAAGGCGATCCCTGCGGTACTCCAGGGTGGCGACCTTCTCGCCAGCGCCCAGACCGGTACCGGCAAGACCGCCGGCTTCACCCTGCCGCTGCTGCAGCGCCTGGCCGACGGCCCGCGCCCCAAGCCGCGCCAGATCCGCGCCCTGGTGCTGACCCCGACCCGTGAGCTGGCCGCACAGATCGGCGAGAACGTTACCGGTTACGGCCGCTACCTCAAGCTGCGCTCGCACGTGATCTTCGGCGGCGTCGGCCAGCAGCCCCAGGTCGACGCCATTCGCGGCGGCCTGGATATCCTGGTGGCCACCCCCGGCCGACTGCTCGACCTGCACCAGCAGAAGCACATCGACCTCTCCCAGGTCGAGACCCTGGTGCTCGACGAAGCCGACCGCATGCTCGATATGGGCTTCATCCACGACATCAAGAAGATCCTGCGCGTGCTGCCGCAGAAGCGCCAG
Source organism: Halomonas sp. 1513 (assembly GCA_001971685.1). Lineage (NCBI taxonomy): Bacteria > Pseudomonadati > Pseudomonadota > Gammaproteobacteria > Oceanospirillales > Halomonadaceae > Halomonas > Halomonas sp. 1513. Next base: position 1,971,593 of record CP019326.1, on the reverse strand, counting down.
AACCTGCTGTTCTCGGCGACCTTCTCCGACGAAATCCAGCGCCTGGCCGGCGGTCTGCTCGACAACCCCACCATGATCGAGGTGGCGCGCCGCAACACCACCGCCGAGCTGGTCGACCAAGCCGTCTACAAGGTCGATCGCGAGAAGAAGCGTGAGCTTCTGGCGCACCTGATCAGCACGCAAAAGTGGTACCAGGTACTGGTCTTCACGCGCACCAAGCACGGCGCCAACCGCCTGGCCGAGCAGCTCTCCAAGCAGGACATTCCGGCCATGGCGATCCATGGCAACAAGAGCCAGTCGGCGCGCACCAAGGCGCTGGCCTCGTTCAAGGCGGGTGACCTGCAGGTGCTGGTCGCCACCGATATCGCCGCCCGCGGCCTGGACATCAGCGAGCTGCCCCACGTGGTCAACTTCGAGCTGCCCAATGTCGCCGAGGACTACGTGCACCGTATCGGCCGTACCGGCCGTGCCGGCAGTGAAGGCAAGGCGGTATCGCTGGTGTGTGTCGACGAGCACGGCCTGCTCAAGGGCATCGAGCGGCTGATCAAGCGCGATCTCGAGAAGCACATTGAGCCCGGCTTCGAACCCGATCCCAACGCCAAGCCCGAGCCGATCGAGAACGGTCGTCGCGGCCAGCAGAAGCGCAGCGGCGGCGGTGGCCGAGGCAACGCCGGCGGCCAGCGTGCCAGCGGCAACCGCAGCGACCAGCCGCGCCGCAGTAGCGACGACGCCCGCGCACCGCGCCGGCGCCGCGGTGGCCGCTCCAAGCAGGCCTGAGCGTGATGCGCCACTCCACGAATGGCCACCCCCAGGGGTGGCCATTTTCGTTAGCCATCCGCCCGTGGCGCTGCTGCTAAATTGTCAGTGCCGACGGCGGCGAGTACTATCCTAGCCATACCCCCGGGATGAGAACGAGGCATCATAGCCCGCCCCCAGGGTCCGCCAGGATCGAATGCAGGGAACCACCGTGCTATCAAGCAGCGACACTCCTCCAATCAGCGCCAGCGGCGCCAACTCCGATGACGGCTACTGCATTGCGCTGCAGCCGATATGCGATGCCGACTTCCAGCACGTCGGCGATGAGCTGCTCTACCGGGCCAGCGCCAGCGACGCCCAAACCAGCGTCGGCGATCCACTGCTGGCCACCGCGCGTGCCAGCAGCATGGCCATCTACGAGATCGGACTCGATAAGCTGATCGGCGATCGACTGCTGTTCCTCAAGGTCTCGCGGGAGTGGCTCGAGCGCCCGGAACTGCTGCCGTTTCCGTCCGACAATGTGGTCATCGAGGTGCTCGACGACGGCACCCTCCTCGACGACCTGATGGAAGCCCTGGTGCTGATCAAGCAGCGTGGCTATCGCCTGGCCCTGGATGCCAGCGCGGTACTGCAGGGCGATGTCGCTGCGCTGAGCAGCCTGGCCGATATCATCAAGCTGCGCCTGGATGATGCCATCCCCGCCGCGCAGCTCGAGGCCTTTGGCGCCGCCGACTGCCAGCTGCTGGCCCAGCGCCTCGAGACCCGCGAGGACGTCGAGACGGCCAAGCAAGCCGGCTGCACACTGTTGCAGGGCTTCTTCTTCGCCCAACCGAGTAACGTCGCGCCGCCCACCGCGAGTCGCCGAAGCAATCCCAGCATTCAGATCAAGCTGATCCGCGAACTCTACCGCGAGATGGTCAATATCGACCGTCTGGCCGATATGATCGCCCAGGATCCGCACCTCTATTTGATCGTCATCAAGCGTGCCAACTCCAGCTACTATGCCCAGAGCGGCGGCAGCAGCCTGCGCCGCAGCCTCCAGGTGCTCGGCATCAACGAACTGCGCACGCTGGTGGCCACGGTGATGCTGGCGCAGAACGGTCCGGTCTCGCGCCTCACCCTCAAGCACGCCCTGACCCGTGCCACCATGTGCAAGCACCTCGCCGCGCCCTTCTCACAGCTCGACGCGGAAGACGCCTTTACCACCGGGCTATTTTCGTTGATGGACACCATGCTGGGGGTCGACATGGCCGACCTGCTCGCTGAGGTCGAACTCAACGCGGCGATTACCGCCGCCATTCGCGACGGCAGCGGCCAGCTCGGGGCGATTCTGACCATCGCACGCGACTATCAGGCGTTCGACGCCCTCGATGAGAGCGAGCAGGCTCGTCAAGCGCTCCCCCCCAATGCCCAGCTGCGTGCCGCCTATCTGGGGGCCGTGCAGGAGACCCAGGCACTGATGAACAGCCTGCAGGACGACAGCTAGCGGATAAAGCGGTTATAGCCCCTGAGCACCGCGACGCAGCCAATCGTGCATGAAGACCAACTTGCGGCGCGTTGTTTCGGAAAGCACGAAGGGATAAAGATCCGACAGCCCCATCGCACGATTGATGTGATTAACCGCCAGGACCTGGTGAGTCGCGACATGAATCAAGCGTTCGGCATCCGCCTCCATGTAGGGATCCCAGCCGTGGTAGGGCAGCTCGTTGGAGGACAGCCCGGCGGCAACGAAGCTATCGGCGATATCGGTGAGGTGCAGCAGATGGGCAGCGGTTTCGGCCCAGTCCTCGTGTGGGTGCGCGGAGGCATAGGTGCTGACGTAGCTAGAGCGCCATCCCGCCGGCGGTCCATTGACATAGTGCCGCTGCAGGGCCTCGGCGTAATCCTCGCGCTCGTCGCCGAACATCTCGCGGAAGGCATCGAGAAAATCTTCGCGCAGGCTGAGACGCCACCACAGCATGTGCGAAATTTCATGGCGCATATGGCCGATCATGGTTCGATACGGCTCTTCGAGGGCCTCACGGCGGGTCGCGCGCAGCACCGGATCCGCTTCCGCCACGCTGATGGTCACCACGCCCCCCGCGTGCCCCATGGCAACCGGCGTCGGCCCCTCGGCCAGCATGTAGAACACCGGCGGCGCGCCGGGGTCCTCCGGGCGGAACCAGTTCCAGCGACCCAGGTTATCCAGCACCCAGCGCTTGGCGGCCTCGGTCTTGGCCCAGTGGGGCATGGCATCGGGAATCGCGGGATCCGGGGCCAGCGCGGTCATGGCGCAGGCGCGACAGAACGCCCCCTGCTTGGGGGCGATCCAATTGCAGCCAATAACATCGCGGTTGGCGCAGAACGGCGGCATGGTAATCATGGCCCTGGCCTGCGGGTCATAGGCGACGGGCGTGCCGGTGGCAGTGGCGAGGTTATCGAACCACAGAGACCCGGGACCGACCGGGTTGGCAAAGACGCGCATAAGGCAGTCCCTCCTGGACAGCGCCAGAGCGCAGCGCTCTGGTAAAGATAGCGGCTGAATGCAGCACTCCATCTCACAGCCTACCATTGATGCGGCAGGCACCCAGCCAGCTGGCGCTTCACGGAGGAAAAATAGTGGTCGACGACATGCCGCGCGGGGAGCGTCTCAGCCGTGGCGTACCCGCTAGGTCAAGCGTGCGCGCAGCCGGGTCACCGCCTGACTATGTAGCTGGCAGACCCGCGACTCGCTGACTCCCAGGACCGCGCCGATCTCCTTGAGGTTGAGCTCTTCCTGGTAGTAGAGCCCGAGCAGCAATTTTTCGCGCTCGGGCAGCAGCTCGATGGCGTCTACCAGCCGCTGGCGCTGCTCGCCGTCTACCAGTGCGGCGAACGGCGACGGTGGAGCGCCCTCACCGCTGCCCGGCTCGACGCCTTCCGCTACCAACTCCTCGTAGGGCAGCAATTGGCCGCCGTTGGCATCGGCCAGCTGCTGATGGTACTCGGCAAGCTCGATGCCCAGCTCGTCGGCGATCTCCTGCTCGTCGGCGGCACGCCCCAGGCGCTGCTCGGTGCGGCGCATGGCTTCGTCCAGTGCCCGCGCGTTGCGGCGCACGCTGCGTGGCACCCAGTCACGGCTACGCAGCTCGTCGATCATCGCACCGCGAATACGCTGGCTGGCATAGGTGGTGAAGCTCGCGCCCTGCCCCGCATCGAAACGGTTCAAGCAGTCGAGCAGCCCTACCATGCCGGCCTGGATCAGGTCGTCGAGTTCGACGCTGGCCGGCAGTTTGACCTGCAGCGCCAGCGCCTGGCGGCGCACCAGCGGCAGGTACTGCTCGAGCAGTGCGCCTTGGTCGATCTTGCCCTTTGCCGTATACATCGCTGTCGTTGCGGCCTCAGTCACCTGGAAATCGGATCATGCCCGTTGGGCAATTGCATCACGCTGGCATTATCGCGCGTCGACAACCAGCGCCATGCCGTGAATAGCCTCAATGGCCGAGGGTTTTTTGCGCCTTTGGCTCGCCAGCACGACGATGGTCAACGATCACCTGCAACCCGCTCACCTGCACCGGCCGCCCCTGCGCCAGCCGGAAGCGGAAGCGTAGCTGCGCGTCCGCCGACAGCCCCGCCAGCGACTCGCTGCGCCCGCGCGGGGCGTTGAGACGCACACAGCGCTGGGGATGGCATAGCCAGGCGTCCAGCTGCGCGCCCGGCGGCACGCTGTACTGCCAGGCAACGCCTGCGACCTGGGCCCCGGGCGGCACGGCGCCAACCAGCGCCTGACTCTGGGTATCGCGACCGGGCACAGCCACCCGCACGCCCTCGGCCTGGGCCACCCAACTGCCCGACACCGGCGCAGGCCCCGCCGCTGCCTCGGAGACGCAGACAAGCAGGAGTGCCAGCAGCCCCCAGCAGGATCGCCGGGCGCTCATGAGGACGGCTCCGGGTGACGCACCATCAGCAGGCGAATCCCGAGGAACTCGGCGGCAGCCTGGCGCAGGTTGTTGAGCAGGCCGCGCGCGCTGCGCGGCCGCGGATGCAGCACCAGCAGGCCACTCGGACCGCCGCGCTCCGCCAGCCGCCTGAGCAGGCGATAGCTGCGGCGGAAGGCATCCGGGTCGCTGTCGACCCACAGCGCCCAGCGCGTTTGCTGGGTCGCCAGGGTCATGAGGTGGGGGCTGTCCTCGGCAAGCGCCACCACCCGCCAGGCGCTGGCATCACCGACCCAGGCCTGGCCCAGGCGCCGCCACTCCTCGAGCAAGCGATAGACCCGGGCGGTGTCAGCATCGGGCATCCCCACCACCATCAGCGTGCGCTGCGGGGCAGACGCCGGCGACGAATCAGCGCACGGCGCCGGCGCACGGCTTGGGGTATCCGCAGAGGGTGACGTCTCGGCGTGCTCACCGGCCCACTGTCGCAGGCCTGCAGCCTGGTCCCTGAACGGCGTGCTCGACATCTCAGGCGGCCACCTCGCGGAACACATCCCGCGCCGTGAACAGATGAATCAGGGCATCGAGCAGGGTCGCCGCCTGGCGGCTGCGCTGGCTGCCGAGCAGGGCGAGCAGCTGTGCGCGCACGTCCATCGCCCAGTCGCCGTCGTCAGCGGCCAGGTTCAAGGCCACGCTGGCCAGCCCGTGGGCGAGCTGCAGGCGCAGCTCGACGTCCATGCCATCGAGGCCGGCATCGGCCAGCCCCTGCCAGGCGCGGCGCGTCATACCCGGCATCTCGCTGAGCAGCAGCTGCTGGGCGATCAGCCCCGCGGGGCGCGCCTCATGCGGCTGGGGCGCCAACCAGTAGCGCTGTGCCAGGCGCTTGCCGCTGTCGCGGTCGACCGGCGTGGCGGTGAACAGCGACAGCGGCATCGCCGTCTCGCTGCCACGCCGGGGAGCATAGCCCACCGACACCTGCTGCAGGGCAAGCGTCAACCGCCGGCCCTGGTGACGGCACGCCAGTTCGTCGTGCAGCGTCGCCAGCGTCGCCAGCTCCGCAACGGCCACCCGCCGGTCGTCGACCAGCACCCGCTGATTGGGCTTGGCCGCCGCCAACCACGGTTGCTGCCAGGCGCTCAGCCAGGCCAGCGCATCGGGTGCCGGAAGCGAGCCCATCACGTGGGCCTGGGGGCCGAGCTGCTGAGCACTCCACTCGAGTCGCTCGGCGTCGCCGGCCGGCAGTCGCTGGGCCTGCCAGCCGCCGGCCAGCAGTTGGCCCTGCCCAGTGACCGCCCCGCACGGCAGCCGCCAGTCGCAGCCGTTGACTCGCTGGGTGCCCCACAGCAGGGTCAGGGCGCTGCTTTCACCGGCCTCGCGAGCCACCGTCAGCTGAGCCGCATGCAGCCCTTCGAGCGCGTGGCGCTGACGCGCCAACGGCTCAGCGGCCAGCTGCCAGGCCGCCTCCACCAGCGCGAAGCCAGGCTGGTGGGCATGCAGAGCATCGAGTGCCGCGCGCAGGGCACGCCCCTGCCCCAGTAGTCCCCGCGACAGCGCCGTAAGACGTTTCTGGCCGCTCGCCAACGGTTCGCGCAGGGCGCTGAACTCCGGCGTAAAGGGCGAATCGCCCTCGACCGTCAAGGCATCGTCCACCAGTGCCCCGGCCTCGGCCAGGCTGAGGTCCTCAGGTACCTGCTGGCCGTGGGAGACATAGTGCAGACGCAGCCCGTGGCGAATCACGCTGTCCAGCAGCGGCCCGAGTCGCGCCGCTTCATCGCGCTTGGTGAGGATGCAGTCGTCGAGGCGATTGTTGGCCGCCCGCGCCGCCTGGCGGTAGCTGAGAATCACGTCCTCCAGGGTGTCGCCGTGGCTAGCGGCGTTGAGCAGCAGCAGCAGCCGCACCCGGCGCCCGCTAGCGGAGAGCTGCTCGATCTGGTGCACCAGGCGCTGGTCGCGCTGGCTCATGCCCACGGTGTCGATGATCACCAGCCGCTTGTCGGCGAGCCGTGCCAGGGTCTCGTCGAGGGGCGCATCGGCGTCCTGGGCATGCACCTCGACGCCCAGCAGCCGGGCATAGATGCGCAGCTGCTCGTGGGCGCCGATGCGGTAGCTGTCGGTGGTCACCAGCGCCACGCCTTCACTGCCATGGCGCATCACATAGCGCGCCGCCAGCTTGGCGGTGGTGGTGGTCTTGCCGACGCCGGTCGGGCCGACCAGCGCGATGATGCCTCCCGCATCCAGCAGCGCCGCCTCGTCGCCGGGCGTGCTGAGCCGTGCAGCAAGCTGGCGGCCCAGCCAGGCATCCTGCGCCTGCGTATCAGCCGCCGACGCCAGTTCGGGCGGCAGCTCGGCGAGCAGCTCGGCGGACAGGCGGGGACCGACCCCCGCCGACCACAGCCGCTGGTGCAGCCGCGTCAGAGGATCGCGGTCGCCGCGCTGGTCACGCTGCTGGCGCCCCAGCATGTCGCGCATCTCCTGCATTTCGCCGAGCAGTCGTGCGCTGAGCGCAGCAAAGTCGGGCTGCGCCGCTGCCGGCGCCTCGGCCGCCGGCGACGGCTCGGTGTGGTGCTGAGGCGTTGACGGCGGCCGGCGCACCGCCGCCTGGCTGGCATAGGCTTGAGCCTGGCGCGAGGCATCGGCGGGCGAGCGCAACCCGGGCACCGGCGACGCCGCCTCGGCAGGCGTCGATGCCGTCATGCGGCCATGGGCATCGTCGGCCAGGGCGAGGACCTCCACGCCGCCGTCGACGTTGCGATTGGAAAGAATCAGGGCGTCGTCGCCCAGCGCAGCACGCACCTGGCGCATGGCCTCACGGCTGTTGACGCCGAGAAAACGTTGAACACTCATCGCACGCCCCTCACAGGCTGGAATTCAATGGCAGATTCAAGGCGCCGGCTCATCCGCGCGCCCCTACCGTACTGGTCACACGCAGGGTGCGGTCATCGGGAATCTCGGCCTGGGACAGCACCACCAGATGACGAAGTCGACGCCGCAGGAAGCGCGACAGCACCGCGCGCAGGCTGTGCTGCACCACCAGCACCGGCGGCTCGCCGGCCATTTCCTGACGGCTGAGCGCCTCCTCGGCCTCGCGCATCAGGGTATCGGCGAGCCCCGGCTCGAGTGCACCGCCGTTGTTCATGGCCTGCATCAGCACCTGCTCGAGGTTGGCATCCAGTCCGATCACGTGCAGCTCCTCGCCACCGGGGAACCACTGCTGGGTGATCGAGCGGCCCAGCGCCACGCGCACCACCTCGGTGAGGCTCGCCGCATCGCTCTGCGGGCCGGCGTGCTCGGCCAGGGTGTCGAGGATGGTGCGCATGTCGCGGATCGACACCTCCTCGTCGAGCAGGTTCTGCAGCAGTCGCTGCAGGGTGGTGAGGGTGATCGCCTTGGGCACCACGTCCTCGACCAGCGCCTTGTTGTCCTCGCCGAGCTTGTCGAGCAGCTGCTGCACCTCGCCGCGGCCCAGCATCTCGCTGGCGTGGCGGTGCAGCAGGTGATTGAGATGGGTGGCCACCACGGTGCCGGCATCGACCACGGTATAGCCGTAGACCTGAGCGTGCTCGCGCTGCGCCGTATCGATCCATACCGCCGGCAGGCCAAAGGCCGGATCGGTGGTTTCGGTACCCTCGACGTGCCCCGACACCTGCCCCGGGTCGATGGCCAGCCACTTGCCCGGGAAGGCGTCGCCGCGGCCCACTTCCACGCCCTTGAGCGAGATCACGTAGGTATTGGGCCCCAGCTCCAGGTTGTCGCGGATATGCACCACCGCCGGCAGGAAGCCGACGTCCTGGGCGAATTTCTTGCGCACGCTCTTGATCCGTCCCAGCAGCTCGCCCTGCTGGCGATGGTCGACCAGCGGAATCAGCCGGTGGCCGACCTCCAGGCCCAACGTATCGACCAGTTGGACATCGTCCCAACTGGCCTCTGGCGCCTCGGGCGCCGGCGGCGGTGCCGCGCTGATCTCCTGCTCGGCGATGGCGCTCTCCTCGCGGCGCATCAGCCACCAGGCCAAGCTGCCCAGCAGCGCGGTGAAGAACAGGAACACGAAGTTGGGCATCCCCGGCACCATGCCCAGCAAGCCCATTACGCAGGCCGACAGGATCAGTACCTGGGGATTGACGAACAGCTGGCTGATCATCTGCTGGCCGACGTCTTCATCGGTGTTGACCCGCGACACCGTCACGCCCGCCGCGGTGGAGATCACCAGCGCCGGGATCTGCGCCACCAGGCCATCGCCGATGGTCATCAGGGTATAGGTGCGCGCCGCGCTGCCGAAGTCCATGCCGTGCTGCAGCATGCCGATCAGCAGGCCACCGATGATATTGACCACCATGATCACCAGGCCGGCCATGGCGTCGCCACGCACGAACTTGCTGGCACCGTCCATCGAGCCGTAGAAGTCGGCCTCCTGGGCCACCTCAGCGCGCCGCTTGCGCGCATCGTCCTCGCCGATCAGGCCGGCGTTGAGGTCGGCATCGATGGCCATCTGCTTGCCGGGCATGGCGTCGAGCATGAAGCGCGCCCCTACCTCGGCAATGCGCCCGGCGCCCTTGGTGATGACCATGAAATTGATGACGATCAGGATCAGGAACACCACCAGGCCCACCGCGAAGTTGCCACCGACCAGGAACTGGCCGAACGCCTCGATGACCTTGCCCGCCGAGTCGCCGCCGCTGTGCCCTTCCATCAGGATCACCCGGGTCGAGGCGACGTTCAGCGACAGCCGCAGCAGCGTGGTGAACAGCAGAATCGCCGGAAAGGCGGCGAAGTCGAGGGGTTTCTGGGTAAACATGCTGACCAGCAGCACCATCACCGCCAGCGCGATATTGAAGGTGAAGAACATGTCCAGTGCGAACGGCGGCAGCGGCAGGATCATCATCGACAGGATCATGAGGATCAGGATCGGGCCGGCCAGCAGTTTCATGCGCACGTCGCCCATCCAGTCGCGACGGCCCAGCAGATCAGTCAGCGCTCTCATCGAGGCTCCTCGGTTGCATCATTCTCTCCAGACGCCGCGGCGTTAGGCGCCTTGGCATCGAGTTCGGCCGGGACCGCCAGGTCAGTGGGCGTCTCGGGCATCGCCTCCACGCCGTCCTGGGCGCGCTTGAGGCGGAAGGCCCAGGCCAGGACCTCGGCCACCGCGGTATACAGCGCTGCGGGGATCTCGCGGTCGAGGTCGACGTGGTGGTAGAGCGCGCGGGCCAGCGGCGGCGCCTCGAGCAGCGGCACGCCGTGCGCTTCGCCCATCTCGCGGATTCTGGCAGCCACCATGTCGGCGCCCTTGGCCACCACCCGCGGCGCCGACATCAGGCCATCGTCGTAGCTCAGCGCCACCGCGTAGTGGGTCGGGTTGGTGACGATCACGTCCGCTTCGGGGACTTTGCTCATCATGCGATTGCGCGCCATCGACTGCTGCTGCGAGCGAATCCGCGCCTTGAGGTGCGGGTCACCCTCCGACTCCTTGTGCTCACGCTTGACCTCTTCCTTGCTCATGCGCAGCTTCTTGGCGTGGCTCCACAGCTGGTAAGGCACGTCGATCAGGATCACCACCACCAGCGCCAGGACGATCAGCCCGCAGGCCAGTGCCGCCAGCTGCATGGCGCTGGCCAGCGCCTGCTGGATCGGCATGTCCATCAGGCTCAGGTAGCGACCGCGGTTGGTATACAGGAAGGTCAAGGCCACGCCTCCCACCAGCAGCGACTTGGCGATCGCCTTGAGCAGCTCGATCACCGCCTGGACACCGAACATCCGCTTGAGCCCCTTGAGCGGATTGAGCTTCGACAGCTGCGGCTTGAGCGACTTGGCGGAGATCAGCCAGCCGCCGAGCAGTGCCGGCGCCACCAGCGCCACCACCATCAGCAGCAGGAACAGTGGCAGCATGGTCAGCAGGGTGTGCTGGCCGATGTTGAAGATATGCGTCAGCATCGGCATCACTTCGAAGGCGTGCCGGCGCTCGAACAGGAACGCCTGCTCCATGGCCAGGCCCAACTGGTCGTAGAGCATCGCGCCCATGGTGTAGAGCCCTATCACCCCGCCCAGCAGCAGCATGAAGGTGGTCAACTCACGGGAACGCGCAACCTGGCCATCGTCGCGGGCCTTCTGCAGGCGTCGCGGCGTGGCTTCTTCGGTCTTTTCCTGATCGCTGCTCTGTTCGGCCATGGCGCGTGGGCGTCTTCACGAGGCTGAGGGGTGGACGCTGGCCATTGTCGGGAAAGGGAGGCAAGGGTGATACGCCAAACAGCGCGGCAATCGTGGCGTTATTCACGACTACCGCGCTGTCGGCATTGGGCAAGGGCGTACTGACGGAGAGGCTAGAACCCCAGCTCGTCGAGCAGGTCGTCGACCTGGTCCTGGGAACTGACCACATCGGCGCCCTCGGGCTTGATCTGCGGTCCGTTGAGCAGCGACTCCTCACGCTTCTTGGCGTCCGCTTGCCACTGGCCCTCGGCGCGGCGCTGCATCTTCTCGCGCTCCTCGCCTTCGGGCACGCTGTCGAGCAGCACCTGCACCAGCTGATGCTCGATCTCGCGGATCACCTCCATCATCTTCTTGATGACCTGGCCGGTGAGGTCCTGGAAATCCTGGGCCATCATGATTTCCATCAGCTCGGCGCTGGTGGCCTGGGTCTGGGCCGGCACCTTGCCCAGATAGCTGCGGGTCTCCTGAACCAGCGCCTTGGCCTCGTCGAGCTCCATGGGGTTCTCGAACCACGCCTGCCACTGCTTGTCGAGCGCCTCGGCCTCACTGCCCAGCGTATCCTGGATGGGTTGGGCGCGATCGATGGCATTGAGCGCGCGGTCGGCGGCCTGCTCGGTCATCGACGCCACGTAGCTCAAGCGGTCACGAGCATCGGGAATCGCCTCGGCGGCGCGCTCGATCTCCTTGTCGAGGCCCAGCTCGCGCATGCTCTCGCGCAGCATACGCGTCAGGTGGCCAATGCGGTGAACCAGGTCGTCGCCGCCGGCCGCCCCCTGGGCAGACGCACGCTGTGCATCGCTCATAATCGTCATCTCCTTGAGGCCGGCTGTTGGCCATCGATGAGTGAAATCAGCCTGCTCACATGCCCAGCTTCTCGAAGATCTTGTTGAGCTTCTCTTCGAGGGTCGCGGCGGTGAACGGCTTGACCACATAGCCGTTGGCGCCGGCCTGGGCGGCAGCGATGATGTTCTCTTTCTTGGCCTCGGCGGTCACCATCAGCACCGGCAGGTCCTTGAGGGCGTCATCGGCGCGGATCTGCTTAAGCATCTCCAGGCCATCGAGATTGGGCATGTTCCAGTCCGACACCACGAACTCGAAGTTGCCGCTGCGCAACTTGGCCAGTCCATCCTGGCCGTCCTCGGCCTCTTCCACGTTGGTGAAGCCCAGCTCCTTGAGCAGGCTACGCACGATGCGGCGCATGGTCGGAAAGTCGTCCACCACCAGAATACTCATGTTCTTGTCGGCCATCGGTGTTCCTCGTTACGTCATGGCGGTCGATCAGGGCCGGCGCGGCCGGCCCGCTAGGGGCGTTACGTCGCGGGCGACGCGTTCAGAATTCTTCCCAGTCATCCTCGGTCACCGGCTCGCGGCGTTTGCGAGCGGCCGGCGCCGGTGTTTCTGCGGGCGGGCGGGCCAACTGGGCGGGCGCCTCGCGCCGCGCGCCGCCTTCCGCCTGCGGCAGGGCCTCATGCTGCGCGGCGCCGTGCAGGCGGAATACCGCGACTGCCTGCTCGAGCCGGTTAGCCTGATCCTCCAGCGAGACGGCCGCGGCCGCCGCCTGCTGTACGAGGGCGGCGTTCTGCTGCGTCACCTCGTCCATCTGGCTGACGGCCTGGCTGACCTGCTCGATGCCATCGCTCTGCTCCTGAGAGGCGGCCGAGATCTCATCCATGATGTCGGTGACGCGCTTGACCGCGGCGACCACCTCCTGCATGGTCTCGCCGGCCTGTTCGACCAGCGTCGAGCCTTCCTGTACCTGGGACACCGAGCTCTCGATCAGGGTCTTGATCTCCTTGGCGGCATCCGCGCTGCGCCCCGCCAGGTTGCGCACCTCGCCGGCCACCACCGCAAAACCGCGGCCCTGCTCGCCGGCCCGCGCCGCCTCCACCGAGGCATTGAGCGCCAGGATATTGGTCTGGAAGGCGATCGAATCGATCACCCCGGTGATATCGGCGATCTTCTGCGAGCTGCCGGAGATACCGTGCATGGTGGTAATCACCCGGTCGACCACCTCGCCGCCGCGGCTAGCGGTGCTCGAGGCATCCAGGGCCAGCCCGCTGGCCTGGCGCGCGTTGTCGGCATTCTGCTTCACGGTCGCGGTCAGCTCTTCCATGCTGGTGGCGGTCTCCTCGAGCGACGCGGCCTGCTGCTCGGTGCGCGAGGAGAGGTCGGCGTTGCCCGTGGCGATCTCGCGGGTGCCGACGTGGATCGAGTTGCTGCTCTGGCGCACGTCGCCGACGATGCGCATCAGGCTCTGCTGCATATTGCGCATGGCGTTGAACAGCTGACCGATCTCGTTGCGTCCTTTGACCTGGATCTCCTCCGAGAGGTCTGCCTCGGCAATCCGCTCCAGGCTCTCCACCGCCCGGCCTAGCGGCTGCACCAGCAGGGCGCGCAGCACCACGAACAGGGCGATCACCAGCACTACCACCAGCGCCAGCATGCCAAGCGCGAGCCAGGAAAAGAGCTGCGCCTGGCGGTCGTAGGCGGCGCGCTGTTCTGTCACGCGACTCCCCGCATGGCTGACGAAGGCCGCCGAGGCCTCGGCCAACTGCTCGCCGGGCTCCTGCATATCGGAGCGCACCCGGGCAAAGCCGCTGGTATCCATCTGATCCAGGGTCACGACCTGCTCTCGGGCCATATCCATCAAGGTGGCAAAGTGTTCGACGACCGGCTCGGCCAGCGCCTCACCCTGGGGCGTTTTCGGGCTATCGACGAAGCTCTGGAAACGCGTCTGGGCACGGTCCAGGAACCCTTCAGCCGCCTCGCCGGCCTCACGCGCCTCGCCCATGCGACCGACCATCATATGCCCCAGGCCCGACTCGAGATTGACCCGCCCCTGGTTGAGGAGCGCTTCGGCGCGGTTGAACTCGTTGAGCTGGTGATCGCTGATCTGCGTCTGCAGCTCGATGGTCTGGTTGGCGCTGCGTGACGCCAGCGAGCTGAGCACCAGCAGCGCGCCAAACATCACGATAAAGGCAGCCAATACCACATTTACCAGCAAGCTGATCTTGAGGTTGCGAAGTAGTCCCATCATCCCGGCGTATCCTTAATGGTAATTTTTTAACCCCGCCCGCCATCCAACGGATTGGCGTTGCTTACGGCAGTTTCTCGGAGCATCTACACGCGCTGCGCCCGACCCGACGCCGCCACCAGCGCCATCAGCCGCGGGGCGATCTCATCCAGGCTGACCACCTCGCTGGCTCCGCCCAGCGCGATGGCCTCCCGGGGCATACCGAACACCACGCAGCTGGCCTCGTCCTGGGCCAGCGTCACCGCCCCCGCCTGCCGCATTGTCAAGAGCCCCCTGGCACCGTCCTTGCCCATACCGGTGAGCAGCACGCCAATGGCATTGCGCCCGGCGTGCTTGGCCGCCGAGTCGAACAGCACGTCAACCGAGGGGCGGTGGCGATTGACCGGCGGACCGTCGTTGAGGCGCGCCACGTAGTTGGCGCCGCTGCGCACCAGCTCCAGATGCTGGTCGCCCGGGGCAATATAGGCGTGCCCTGGCAGTACTCGCTCGCCGTCCTGGGCTTCCTTGACGGTGATCCGACACAGCTTGTCGAGGCGCTCGGCAAACGAGCGGGTAAAGCCCCCGGGCATGTGCTGAGTGATCAGAATCGCCGGGCTGTTGGCGGGTAGCGGCTCGAGCACCTGGCGAATCGCCTCGGTACCGCCGGTCGAGGCACCGATGATCAGCAGCTTCTCGCTGGTGATCAGCGGCGCCTTGAGGGCCTTGGGGGCCGGCGCATCGCTGCGCCGGGCCTGGCGCGGACGCGAGCGCGCCGCGGCACGAATCTTGTCGGCGATCAGCTCCGCATACTCTAGCATCCCGCTACGGATCCCCAGCGCCGGCTTGGCCACGAAGTCCACCGCGCCCAGCTCGAGGGCCCTGAGCGTGACCTCGGAGCCGGCCTGGGTCAGCGACGAGACCATCAGTACCGGCATCGGCCGCAAGCGCATCAGGCGCTCGAGAAAGTCCAGGCCATCCATGCGCGGCATCTCGACGTCGAGGGTCAGCACATCGGGGTTGTGCTGCTTGATCAGATCGCGCGCGGCGAGCGGATCGGGCGCCACCGCGACCACTTCCATATCGTCATGCTCATTGATGATCTCGCTGAGCAGATCGCGAATCAGCGCCGAGTCATCGACACACAGCACCTTGATCTTGGCTGCACTCAAGGCAGACCTCCTTTACAACAACGAGCCACTGCCTCGCCTGACGAGGCGTCATGCATGAGATATCGGCGCAAAACGGCGAGACTTTAGCGGCACGTTCAACGTTTCGGGGTCAGCACATAGACGGTCTGGCCGCGCAGCCGGAACGCCTCGCTGATGTAGGAAAAATTCTCGGAATGACCGGCGAACAGCAGGCCATCGGGCTTCAACAGCGGCGCAAAACGCGCCAGTATCTTGGCCTGGGTCGCCTTGTCGAAATAGATCATCACGTTGCGGCAGAAGATGGCGTCGAAAGGCCCCTTCACCGCCCAGTTCGGCGCCAGCAGGTTGAGCGACTCGAACGCCACCATCTCGGTCAACTCGGGGCGCACCTTGGCGAACCCCGCCCGCTCGCCGCCGCCCTTGAGGAAGAAGCGCTTGACCCGCGACTCCTCGAGCTTGCGTACCTGCTCCATGGGATAGATACCGGCCCGGGCGCGGGCCAGCGCATCGGTATCGATATCGGTCGCCACCACCCGCGCCTCCTTGGCGCGCGCCCCCAGCGCCTCGGTCAGGCACATGGCAATCGAATAGGGCTCCTCGCCGGTGGAGGCGGCGGCGCTCCATACCCGCACCGGGCCGCTCTGGCGTGCGACGTGCTCGGCCAGCAGCGGGAAGTGGTGGGCTTCGCGGAAGAAGGCGGTGAGGTTGGTGGTCAAGGCGTTGGTGAAGGCCTCCCACTCCTTGGCCGCCGGCTGACGCTCGAGGCGTGCCAGGTAGTCACCGAAGCGCGTCAAGCCATGGTGGCGCAGTCGCTTGGCAAGGCGGCTGTAGACCATCTCGCGCTTGTGCTCGGCGAGTACGATACCGGCACGCTCGTAGATCAGCTGGCGGATACGCGTAAAGTCGCTGTCGGTCAGCTCCAGATCGCGCTCCAGCAGGCTGCTGGCGGAGGACCAGCCGGATCCGCTGGCCTCCTGTCCCGGCGGCTGTCTGCTCAAAATTCCTCCCACTCATCGGCGGTGGCCGGCTTCGTCGCCTTGGCGGCGGGTTTACGGTGCGCCTGGGGGTCATGCGGCTCGGCGTCATCGATGCGCGTCATGCGCTGGCTGACCCGTTTGGCGCGGGCCTCAACGCGCTGCTCCTGATGCTGCAGCGAGGCGATCGTCGCTTCGGCGCGCTGCACCTGCTCCATGCCGGCGCCGCGCAGGCGGAAGGCAGCCACCGCATTGGCCAGCATCAGCGCCTGGCTTTCGAGCTCGGCGGCAGCCCGCGCCGAGGCCTGGACCCGGGCGGCGTTCTGCTGGGTCACCTCATCCATCTGCGCGATGGCCTGATTGATCTGGGTGATGCCCCCGCTCTGCTCTTCCGAGGCGGCGGTGATTTCGCCCATGATGTCGTTGACCCGGGTCGCCGAGGCCACCACCTCGCCGATCGAGGTCTCGGCGCGCTTGACCAGCTTGGCGCCGCTGTCGATTTCGGCGTTGGAGCCGTCGATAAGCTGGCGAATCTCGCGGGCGGCATCGGCGCTGCGCCCGGCCAGGCTGCGCACTTCGCCGGCCACCACCGCAAAGCCACGGCCCTGCTCGCCGGCCCGCGCCGCCTCCACCGAGGCGTTGAGCGCCAGGATATTGGTCTGAAAGGCGATCGAATCGATCACGCCGATGATCTCGCTCATCTTGCGCGAGCTCTCGGTGATGCGCTGCATGGTCTCGACCACGTCGTTCATCACTTCGCCGGTGTTGCGCACGCTGTCGGCATTCTCCACCGCCAGGCCGCTGGCCTGGCGCGCGTTGTCGGCATTCTGGCGCACCGTGGCAGTCATCTCCTCCATGCTCGAGGCGGTCTGCTGCAGCGAGGCGGCCTGCTGCTCGGTGCGCGACGAGAGATCCTCGTTACCGCTGGCGATATCGCGTGCCGCCGGGGTCACGACCTTGACGCCCTGGTTGACGTCGCCAACGATGCTGCCCAGGCTCTTGCGCATGGTGTCCAAGGCGCCGAGCAGCCGTCCCACCTCATCGTTGCGGCGTGCCGGCACTTCGGCGGCAAGGTTGCCGCCGGCGATCTGCAGCGTGAAGTTCATCGCCTCGCGCAGCGGCCTGACCACCGCACGAATGGTCATCATGCCCATGCCGATCAGCAGCAGCAGTCCGGCCAGCAGCACCCCGGCCTGGGCCACCAGCATCAGTTGCTGGCCCGCCTCGGCCTCGGCGGCCAAGATTTGGGCGTCAGAACGCTTGTCATCGATCAGCGCATTGATATCACCGCTCAATGTTTGGCCGATCTCATGGCTAACGGTGTTATGGGCGGTATGGGCTTGATAGAAATCACGTGCCTCTAGATGCTGGACTGACATCAACAAACCGTCGTGCAAGACCTGATTCAAGCGTTCATCAAACTCTGCAACCTCAGGGGTCTGGTTGACCTCACGCACAATGAAATCGGCCCATACTTGTTCAATCGTTTCAACCGCCGCCTCGGCGTTTTGACGCAATGCCGCTACATCGGCACCCATGGCATCGTTGATTGGCCTATCCATCGACTGCCTCGCCTGGGTCAGCAACTGGTCGACCTGCTGCAGGCGTGCCACGTCCTCGAGCCCGTCCCGGTTGAGGGTCTGCAGGCGCTCACCGGAGACCTGCAGCCCGTAGAGCCCCAGGCTCCCGCTGACCACCAGCAGCGCCACTGCCACCACCACCATGGTGGTCATACGGGCGCGCATGGTGCGCAGGTTGACCTTTGATGCCAGGCCGACCAGGCCGCGCCGGCGCAGCTTGCCGCGCTCCAGGGTCAGATGCTTGCCCTCACCCTGACGAATCTGGCGATAGGCGGCCTCGGCGGCCTCGATGGCCTCGCGGCTCGCCTTGACCCGCACCGAGGTGAAACCCGCCACCTCGCCGTTCTCGACGATCGGCGTGACGTTGGCATCGACCCAGTAGTGATCACCGTTCTTGCGACGGTTCTTGACCAACCCGCGCCAGGTCTCGCCCTCCTGCAGGGTCTGCCAGAGGTTGGCAAACGCCTCGGGGGGCATGTCCGGGTGACGCACCAGATTGTGGGGGGCACCGATCAGCTCTTCATGGGTAAAGCCGCTGACCTCGATAAACGCCGGGTTGGCATAGCTGATCCGGCCCTTGAGATCGGTTCGCGAAATCAGGAAGTGCTCATCGTCGAGCACGAATTCACGCTGCGTAACTGGCTGATTATTCTTCATTCTATTCCCCTGGAACTGCCTCGACGATGATAGCGGACGATACTCAGAAGGTTTCCCACTCGGCCTCAGGCTGACGGCTTGCCGGCGCTGACGCTGCCTGGCGGGGCGCGCCGAGCGCCGGCCGCGACTTTTCCAAGCGGGCGCCGCTGGCCTGCTCGGCGCCCTGAGCCAAGCGGAAGGCTGCCACCGCTTCGCGCAGGCGGCTCGATTCGAGCTCCAGCTCGCTGGCGGCACCTGCCGCCTGCTGCACCAGCGCGGCGTTCTGCTGGGTTACCTGGTCGAGCTGGGTGATCGCCTGATTGACCTGGCCGATGCCGTTGCTCTGCTCCTGGGAGGCCGAGGCGATCTCGTCCATGATGTCGGTGACCTTGTGCACCGAAGCGACGATCTCGTCCATGGTCTTGCCGGCCTGGTCGACCAGCGCGGTACCCGCCTCGACCTTGTTCACCGATGCCTCGATCAGCTTGCGGATCTCGCTGGCCGCGTCGCCGCTGCGCCCGGCCAGGTTGCGCACCTCGCCGGCCACCACCGCGAAGCCACGGCCCTGCTCGCCGGCCCGCGCCGCCTCTACCGAGGCATTGAGCGCGAGGATATTGGTCTGGAAGGCGATCGAGTCGATCACCTTGATGATCTCGGTGACCTGATGCGAACTGTCGCTGATCTCGCGCATGGTGCTGACCACGTCGCCCACCACTTCGCCACCGCGGCTGGCGGTCTGCGAGGCGGTGCTGGCCAGTTGGCTGGCCTGGCGGGCATTGTCGGCGTTCTGGCTGACGGTCGCGGTCAACTGCTCCATGCTCGAGGCGGTCTCCTCGATGGACGCGGCCTGCTGCTCGGTACGCGCCGAGAGATCGTTGTTGCCCTGAGCGATCTCCTGAGCACCGACGAAGATCGACTGGCTGCTGCTGCGCACGCTGCTGACCGTGGTCGAGAGCCCTTCCTGCATATGCTTGAGCGAGGCAAACAGCTGGCCGATCTCGTTGTTGCCGCGCCGTTCGATGGCCGCCGACAGGTCGCCCTTGGCCATCTGCTCGAAGTGCGCCACCACCCGTTTGAGCGGACGAATCACATTGACGGTCACGCCCCACAACACGACCACGATGGTCGCCGCAGAGACCAGCAGCACTGCGATGATGGCGTACTTGACCAGGTCAGCGATCTGGTAGAAGCCGTCGTAGAGCGCTGCCCCTTCCGCCTCGGCGGTATGAAAGAACGCCACCGAATCGGCATAGAATCGCTCGGTCAGGCGATTGCTGTCGGCCTGAAGGTCGAGATACGCCGCGACGTCGTTGCCGGCCAGCGCCGACTGCTGGGGGCGCAGCCCCTCCTCCATCAATGCCCGATAGCTGGTCTCGACATCGGCGATCAAGGCGGCATGCTCCTCGCGGGCCGGCAGCGCCAGGAACTCGCTGAAGGTGGCATCGACGCGCTCGAGCTCGACGGCCATGCCGGTCGCTCGCTCGCGAGCCGCGTCGACCTCGCGGCGGCCGGAGGCGAACTCCAGCGCATCGCCCACGTCGGCCATCGCCAAACGCGCGGACAACAGCTGTGAATTGGCACGATTGAGCGTCGACTGCTGGTCGACATTGACCTGGTTGAAGGTCGCCATGGCACCCTGGCCATGATTGACGGCATACAGCCCAAGTCCGCTCAGCAGTACCACCAGCAGCGCAAACATGGCCAGCACCAGGCCCCAGCTCACGCGTACTGTCATATTGTCCAGAAGCTTCACGACATCTCTCTCTCAACGCGGTGAAAGCAGGCTTTCACCAGAAAATCATCCGCGCGGCAGCGTAGTGGCCGGCGGCTCCCCGGGTCGTAGGGTCTTTCGCTTTGTTATCGTTGTGGTGACGGCAGCGTCAGGACGTCACGGCGCCTATTCGGCGACGTGATCGACCAGCGCCATCTCTTCACTGGTCAGCAGCTTCTCGATGTCGACCAGCACCAGCATGCGATCCTCGAGACTCCCCAGGCCGCTGAGATAGTCCGACGACAGGGTCACACCAAACTCGGGTGCCGGCTTGATCTGCTCCGGCGTCAGGCTCATCACATCGGAGACGCCGTCGACCACGATGCCGACCACGCGCTCGCCGACGTTGACCACGATGACCACGGTCTGGCCGCCGTACTCGACGCTGTCGAGATGGAACTTGATGCGCAGGTCGACGATCGGCACGATCACGCCGCGCAGATTGGTCACGCCCTTGATGAAATCCGGGGCATTGGCGATCCGCGTGACGTTCTCGTAGCCACGGATCTCCTGCACCTTGAGGATATCCACCGCGTACTCCTCCTCGCCCAGCGAGAAGACCAGAAATTCGCGGCTGTGGGCCTCGGCGGCAGCGACATTGGCGGCGTTGAGGTTGCTGGTCATGACGGTTCTACCTCCTTGAAAGGCACGGGCGCGTTGACGCCCGAGGGAAAGCGCGAGGCGTGACGTGCCTCTTTCTTGGTTCGACTCAGGCGATGCATGTCGGCGATATCCAGGATCAGCGCGACGCTACCGTCGCCGAGAATGGTCGCCGCAGAAACGCCGGGCACCTTGCGATAGTTGGTTTCAAGGTTCTTGACCACCACCTGCTGCTGGCCGACCAGGTCGTCCACCAGCAGCGCATAGCGGCGCCCTTCGCCCTGCACGATCACCGCAATCGACTCGGTGAGCTTGGTGCGCGCATTGGCGACGTCGAGCACTTCGTGCACGGCGATCACCGGCAGGTATTCGTCGCGCACCTTGAGCAGGATGTCGTCGCCGGCCATGGCGTAGAGCTCCTCCTCGGTGGGCTGCAGCGACTCGAGCACCGCCCCCAGCGGCAGGATGAAGATCTCTTCGCCGACCTTGATCGACATGCCGTCGAGGATCGCCAGGGTCAGCGGCAGCACGATGCGCGTGGTGGTGCCCTCGCCGGGGCGCGAGAGGATCTCGACGTGGCCGCCCATGCCCTGGATGTTGCGCTTGACCACGTCCATGCCCACCCCGCGCCCGGAGACGTCGCTGACTTCCTGGGCGGTGGAGAAGCCCGGCGCGAAGATCAGTTGCCAAACCTCGTCGTCGCTCATGCTGTCGGAGACGCTGAGGCCGTTCTCGCGGGCCTTGGTCAACAGCTTGTCGCGGTTGAGGCCGGCGCCGTCGTCGATCACTTCGATCAGGATGTTGCCGCCCTGGTGCTGGGCAGAGAGCGTCAGCCGCCCGGTGCGTGGCTTGCCCGCGGCTTCGCGCTTGTCGGGGGTCTCGATGCCGTGGTCGAGGCTGTTGCGCACCAGGTGGGTCAGCGGATCGATGATGCGCTCGGTAAGACTCTTGTCGAGTTCGGTGGACTTGCCTTCGGTGACCAGTTCCACGTCCTTGTCGAGCTTGGCGGCCAGATCGCGCACCAGTCGCGGGAAGCGACTGAACACGTAGTCCATGGGCACCATGCGGATCGACATCACCGCCTCCTGCAGGTCCCGCGCATTGCGCTGCAGCAGGCTCATGCCATTGACCATCGCGCCGTGGGCCACGCCGTCGAGCTCGCTGGCGGTCTGGTCGAGCATCGACTGGGTGATGATCAGCTCGCCGACCAGATTGATGATCTGGTCGACCTTGTCCACCGGCACGCGAATCGAGGTCGACTCGCCGCCGGCCGCCTTGGCCTTGGGCTTGCCGCTCGGCGCCTGGGCGGCAACGGCCTTGGATGCCGTGGTCGCCGGCACTGGCGGCTCGGCAGCTAGCGGCTCGGCAGCCGATGCGCTGTGCTCGGCCTGAGCCTCTCCGGCGTCCTGCTGCGCGGCCGGCAGCGCGCGCACCTCGATCTGGTCGGCGTCGATGATAAAGCACATCACCGCCTCGATATCGTCGGCACTGGCGTTGGTCTCGAGCGTCACCAGGTAGCGTTCACCGTCGCGGCGCTGGGACAGCACCTCGCCGAGCTGCCCCAGCTCTTCGACCAACAGCTCGCGATCCTTGTCGGCGACCTTGATCAGCGCCACCTCGAGCGCAGCGCCGCCGTCATCGGCCGCTGACGACTCGGGTTGCGGCTCAGGGTCGGGTTGGGGCTTGGCAGCGGGGGCCGGTGCGCCCTCGTCGACCGCCACGCCCATCTCGTCGAGCGCCATCTGCTGTAGGGTCTGGCAGATTCGCGCATAGGCCTCGGCGTCGGGCTGCTGGCCGTTGCGGTAGGCATCGAGCTGGTCGTGCAGCATATCCTTGGTTTCCAGAAAGGTGTCGACGATGTCGCGGCGCAGCGCCAGCTCGCCACGACGGGTGTAATCCAGGATGTTCTCGAACAGGTGGGTGGTGTGCTGCAGCACATCGAAGCCGAAGGTGCCGGCGCCGCCCTTGATCGAGTGAGCGGCTCGGAAGATGGCATTGAGCTGCTCGGCGTCGGGATCGTCGAGATCCAGCTCCAGCAGGTGCCGCTCCATATCGCCGAGAAGCTCTTCGGCCTCTTCGAAAAACGTGTCGTAAAAGTCGGTGATATCCATGCGCATTCCCTGAATGATTGAGCCGCTATTCGTCGCTCAGCGTGTCTTCAAGCCCCTGGCGGAAGTCTTCTACCGGCGAGGTATCGATCTCCTCGGCCAGCCGTGAGGCGGCCGGCGAAGGGACGCTGCCGCCACCCGGCATGCCCTGGGAACGAATACCCTCGGCTGCCCGCTCGTCAAGCACCACGATGGCGATACGCCGGTTGACCGGGTCGTCGGGCTGGGTATCCGACAGCGGTACACGATCGCCCATGCCGGCCACCCGCAGTAGCTTGTCGGGATCGAGCCCGCCGGCGACCAGCTCGCGTCGCGAGGCATTGGCACGGTCGCTGGAGAGCTCCCAGTTGCTGTAGCCGCGATATCCCCCGGAATAGGGAATGCTGTCGGTATGGCCGCTAAGGCTGAGCGGGTTGTCCATGTCGTTGAGCAGTGGCGCGATGGCGCGCAGCAGGTCACGCATATAGGGCGCTACCGCATCGCTGCCGAGTTCGAACATCGGGCGCTGCTCGGTATCCACCAGCTGTACCCGCAACCCCTCGGGGGTCATGTCGAAACGGATCTGGCGGCGCAGCTCGCGCAGCTGGGGGTCACCCTCTATCAGCGTCTCCATGCGCTGCTGGAGATTGCGGAAACGGCGAATCTCGTCGCTGCTGCGACTCTGGGTACGCATGTCGATGCGCATCCGCTCGCCCTCTTCGTGCACCGGGTCCGGACCGCCGCCGGGGATGGCGCTGTCGCTCGACGAGGTGCGGTCGCCGCCGGCGATCGCCACCGACAGCGGCGTGCTGAAGTACTCGGCGACGCTCTGCAACTGCTCCTCGCTGGCGGTGGCCAGAATCCACAGCACCAGGAACAGCGCCATCATCGCGGTCATGAAGTCGGCCAGCGCAATCTTCCAGCTGCCGCCATGGTGCGCATGTACGACCTTCTTGCGCTTGATGATGATGGGGCGGCGATCGTCGCTCATGCGCCCCCCGTACCGGTGCTCTTGGCAGCGCGAACATGATCCTCGAGCTCATTGAAGGTGGGACGCTCGGCGGTATGCAGCGCCTTGCGGCCGAACTCTACCGCCAACTGAGGCGCATAGCCGTTGAGGCTAGCCAACAGCGTGACGCGGATGCATTGCAGCATCTTGACCGCCTCGTTGACCTGGCGGTCGATACGACTGGCTAGCGGATTGACGAAGCCGTAGGCGAGCAGAATGCCGAGGAAGGTGCCGACCAGGGCGTGGGCGATCATGTAGCCCATCTCGTCGGGGCCGGCATCGGCGGCGCTCAGCGCCTTGATGACCCCCAGCACGGCGGCCACGATACCGAACGCCGGCAGCGCATCGCCGACCTTGGCCAGGGCATCGGCGGGGATGTGCGCCTCATGCTCGAAGGCCTCGATCTCATGCTCCATGAGTTCATCGATCTGGTGCGGGTCCATGTTGCCGCTGATCATCAGGCGCAGATAGTCGGTGAGAAAGCCCATGATCATGGGGTCGGCCTGGATCTTCGGGTACTCGGAGAACAGCGGGCTCTCCTGGGGGTTGTCGATGTCGCGCTCGATGGCCAACATGCCATCGCGACGAGCCTTGGCCAGCAGCTTGTACTGCAGCGCCATCAGCTCCATGTAGGTTTCCTTGTTGTACTTCACCGTGCGCTTGAGCTTGGAGGTAGTGCGCAGGGTCGCGATCATCGCCTTGCCGTTGTTGGCGGCTATGAAGGCACCCACCGCCGCACCACAGATCATCAGGATCTCGGTGGGCTGGTAGAGCGGGCCGAGGTGGCCGCCGGCAAGCGCGAAGCCGCCGAATACGGAAAATGCAACGATCAAAAATCCAATAGGTATCAGCACGACCGGTATCCTTTGCTACGGCATGGGTGGCTTCAACACAGTTATCGGCACGCACCGCGCTGGCTTGAGGGCCAATCGACAAAAACTTGTGCTACGGCTGGGTCATGCGGGCATGAAAAACCCCGCACCGGACGGCGCGGGGTAAGCGACACAGCCACGCGGTTAACGTGCGGCGACGGCGGCCTGAACGGTGGATGCAGCCGCCTTGGCCTCGGCCAGGCGCTTGCGGGTCTTGCCGGCGCGCGACGGCGGCTGGCAGATGCCGCACACAAAGTCGTGACTCGGCGTGTGGGCATGGGCCACGAAGTGCCCGCCGCAGCTGGTGCAGGGATTGAGCTCGAGCATGTCGCTTTCGAAGAAACGGATCAGCGTCCAGGCCCGGGTCAGCCCCAGCACCGGCTCGGCCTCGTCCAGCTCGACCTGTTCGAGATACAAGCGAAACGCCTTGACGAAGGCCTCCATACGCTGGCAACCGTAGTCATGCTTCAGCCGCAGATAAATGTTGTAGAACAGCGAGGAGTGGACGTTGGGCATCCAGGTGATGAACCAGTCGGTAGAGAACGGCAGCATGCCCTTGGGGGGGGACATGCCGCGCACCTCCTTGTAGAGGCGAATCAGGCGCGCGCGACTCAGATCGGTCTCGGTCTCAAGCACCTGCAGGCGCGCCCCGAGCTCGATCAGCTCGATGGCCATCTGCACCTGCAGCATTTCACTGACGAGGCTCTTGTCCGCCATCTCCTAGCCCTCCCGCAGCACATTGCCGCTCAGCGGAACCGCCATCAATAGCGATGCATGGGTCTGGGAAAGACCCTGCTCACGCTGATTGTGGGTCAGTTTGCGCAGCTGATCGGCATCCTCGTAGCACAGCCGGCACAGCAGCTGGTTGGTGCGTGAAAGCTTGCTGAGCTGCTTGGCAGAAAGCGTGGCCAGCAGTTCGGCCATCTCTTCGGTGAGCTTGAGGCGGAACATCGCCGACGCGCGATCTTCATTCAGCAAGCGCTGGACCAGCAGCAGGTAGGACAGATTGAGGTCCTGGATTTCGTCCAGAATGGTATCGATGGTCATGTTCGGTGTTCCCTGCGGTTCGTTATCAGGCCGAGCTCTTGTGGCTCTGGGCAATTCGCCTTGCGTTGTTATGCCTTTATTCTTGTCCGCCCCTGCGTCAACCCCCGAGGCGCCGGCTAGATGTCAGTCATCGACACAAGCCAAGTTGAGCACAGTTTGAGACTTTTTCATGATGTCTTTCAACACCTACCTTCGACGACCTGCTGAAATCGCTGCAGCACTTGACCTGGGTCAACAAGAACATTAAATCGCTAAAACAGCGAGTTAAGCGAAATAGCAAAATATTGGCGTATCGCATTGGAGACATCCAGGCCCGCATGCAGAGACAATTTATTACAATTTGTCTCCCATTACTGACGCTTTTTCCTCCTCCAACGACAGCTCGCGGGCCCAGATCAGCAGCTCGGCTATCACGGCATAGAGGTTTTCGGGGATGCGTTCATCGATATCCAGCTGCATCAGCAGGCTGACCAGCTCCGGGGCGTCATGCACGAACACCCCCTGACGACGCGCCTCGGCGATGATGCGCTCGGCCAGGTCACCATAGCCTCGCGCCAGCACTCGTGGGGCCCCCTCGCGCTCCTGATAGGCCAGCGCCACGGCCTGGCGACGACGCGAAGGCGGCGTACGCTCACTCATGGCGATCTCCCTCAACGACGCGCAGCCGCGCCAGCAGCGCCACCTCGCTAAAGCCTCGCGCCGTCAATCGGTCACGCAGGCTTTCCTTGCCCTCCTCCAGGCGCTGGACCACGTCACGCGACATGCTCTCAAGGGTCAGTGCCACCCGCTCCCCCTTTAGGCGCAGATCGACATGGATCTCGCCCAGCGCGGGTAGCGTCAGCGATAGCGTCGAGTGCCAGGCGGGCTCCTGGTCATCCTGGGTGCCGTCCTGCTCGCCGCGTGGCGAACGCTCTCGCTCGTCGGGCAGGTGAATCATCAACGCCATGAAGATCCCCGACCATACGTCGCCCTCCCAGCGCAGCACCGGCGACACCAGCACCTCCAACTGATGACGAATCAAGCCCTGCAGCAGTTCGTTTGCCGACTCGGTCAGCGGCCCTGCGCTACGCATGGTAGCCGGCTCGGCGACCTCCGCCGCCTGGCTAGCAAAGGCCGCGGCGGCCTGTGCCGGAAGCGCCGGCGCACTCCTGGAGAGGGGCGGCGCTGACGATGGAGAGAGCGACGCCGAGAGTGCAGGCTGTGAAGATAACGGTATATACCCGCCCGCCTGGCTGGCAGCACCGCCAGCGGCCGAGGGTGCTGGCGCCAGCGTCGACGCGGCAGGCATGGCGAGCGGCACGAAGGGCCCGGTGATCACCAGCCCACCGCGCGGCGATACCGGCACCGCTGGCCACTGCAGCACACTGGCAGCAGCGGGCGCCAAGCTCGCCGCGCCGGCAGTGGGCATGGCTTGCGCTCTGGCCCCTTGCGTGAACTGCATCTGGGGCTGCGCCTCCAGCACCTGGCGCGGCAGGTCGCCGCGAAACCAGCGCCCCAGGTGGGATTCATAGAACAACCCACTGTAGTTGATCGAGGCTTGCAGCTGGCTGGCCAGTTGACCGGCGGAAGGGCTTGCGGCCTGAGACGCCGCCACCAGCGGCACGGCCGGGCGCAGCGTCGAGGGTGGCGCGGGGAACTTGACCAGGATATCGGCGATGGTACGCGCTGCCTGGCTGAAGTGGGTATGGGTGGAGGCTGGCGCATCACCAGCGGGCAGCGCCGGCCCCGACAGTCGCCCGCCCTCGCGCGCCACGGCACCGCTCAGTCCTTGCAGGCTGGGCTGGCGTGCATCCAGTCGCGAATCGCTGTGCACCGCTCGCGGAGCGCGGCTTGGGTCGGTCGGCCGCACCGGCTCGTTCAGGTCACGCTGCACCGGCACATCCACCCGCTTGCCCAGTACCTGGTGCAAGAGGGTGTCGAGCAGCGGCGTGATACCACTCACGAGCTACCTGGCGGGTGACGCCTGGCCTCGCCGGCAAACGCGGATTCGGCGTCCACCACGTTGCCGCCACTGGCGGTGCGGTAGGCGCGGCTCAGGTCGCGGCGACGCTGGCTGGTACCAATCAACTCGCCCAGCTCATCGCGGCGCGCCACCAAGCGCTCGCGCACCTCGTGATCGCGCTCCAGAATCGCTTCGAGCAGCGCTGCCTTGCGCTCGCGATGCGCGGCATCGAGTTCGAGCTCCTGCTCCATGCGTGCCAGCCGCTCGACCTCCACCACATAGCGTGCCTGATGCTGAATCAGCTCGTCCCAAGCCTCGGCTCGCGCCAGCTCGCGCATCTCATCCGCCTGAACGCGCAGCGCCTGGTAGCACTTGATCACCAGCGCTTGCTTGTCGGCGGCGGAGAGTTCGCCGGCGCTCACTGCCCGCTCGCTTGCGCGCCGGGCTGGCCACCGATCTCACGCCAGGCAGTGCCGATGTCGTCGAGCAGCTTGGCCGCCTCATCGAGGCTCTGCTCGTCGTTACGCAGGTTGGCGGCCAGCAGCAGGCGCGCGATGTAGTCATACAGCGACGCCAACCGCTGGGCGACTTCGCCACCGCGTTCGGCATCGAGGGCTGCCATCAGGCCGTTGTTGACGATATCCAGCGCCTTGGAGATCGACTTGCCCTTCTCCACCGTATTGCCGCTCTGCATATGAATCCGCGCCGCCCGAATCGACGCCTGGGCGCCGTCGAACAGCATCACGATCAGTTGATGTGGGCTGGCCGACATTACGCCGCTCTCGACGCCGACCTTGGCGTAGGCATTGGCCCCGCGACCATAGGCGGCCGCTCCGCGCATCGCACTCATGTCCTGAATCCTCTTTTTCGATGGCTACCTTTTTACCAGCCCCGGAGACCAGAGGTCGCGGGAAAAGGCTTGGCGTTGGTGCTCAATTCAAACTATCGGCGCCGACGCGACGATCTTTAGCCATTTTGCCGCATAAAACACCTGCGCCCGGCCAAGGCCGGGCGCAGGTGCGGTCACTCACAGCAGTTGGTGGAGGACTTACCCCGGAGTCACGCCGCGCAGGCGCTCGCTGCGCCGCCTCAGCAGCTCCAGCGTGGTCAGCATCAGCATCGACAGCAGCACCAGCAGGGTGGCCACGGCCAGGATCGTCGGGCTGATCTGCTCACGAATCCCCGACCACATCTGAATCGGCATGGTGCGCTGCTCGGGCCCGGCAATGAACAACACCACCACCACTTCATCGAACGAGGTGATGAAAGCGAACAGCGCCCCGGACACCACGCCCGGGGTCACCAGCGGCAGTACCACCTTGAAGAAGGTGCGGGTGGGGTTGGCGCCCAGGCTGTGGGCGGCACGAATCAGGGTGGTGTCGAAACTCGACAGCGTAGCGGTCACCGTGATCACCACGAACGGAATGCCCAGCGCGGTATGCGCCAATATCACCCCGAGATAGGTCTGCGCCAGGTTGACCCGCGAGAAGAAGAAGAACATCGCCGCCGCCGAGATGATCAGCGGCACGATCATCGGCGAGATCAGCAGCGCCATCACCAGCCCCCGCGCCGGCATGTAGCGGCTCGAGAGCCCCAATGCCGCGATGGTCCCCAGCACGGTGGCCAGGATCGTCGAGGCGATGCCGATGATGAAGCTGTTCTTGATCGCGTTGAGCCAGGCGCTGGAGGTGAAGAAGTCCTGGTACCAGCGTAGCGAGTAACCCGCCGGATCGAAGGTCAGCATCTCCTGGGTAAAGGTGAAGTAGGGTGCCGCGTTGAACGACAGCGGGATGATCACCAGCAGCGGGCCGACCAGGAACAGGAAGATCAGCGCACAGATCCCGCGGAACGCGTAGTGCCAGATGCGCTCGCCGCGGGTGGCATAGGAAGGAATCGCCATGAGTTACCCCAGTTTGACCTTGTCGACGCCGACTAGGCGATTGAAGACCATGTAGAACACCACCACCACGAACAGCAGGATCGACGCAATCGCCGCCGCAAGCCCCCAGTTGAGCGAGGTCTGCATGTGATAGGCGATGTAGTTGGTGATGAAGCGACCCGACTGTCCGCCCACCAGCGCCGGCGTGATGTAGTAGCCGATCGACAGGATAAAGACCAGGATCCCGCCGGCTGCCATGCCGGGAATCGTCAATGGGAAATAGACGCGTCGGAAACACAGGAACGGCCGACCGCCCAACGAGCGTGCCGCGCGCATATAGCTCGGCGGGATGGTCTTCATTACCGAATAGAGTGGCAGGATCATGAACGGCAGCAGGATATGCGTCATCGCCACCACCGTGCCGATCTTGTTGTGAATCATCTGCCAGCGCGCATCGTCGGCAATCACGCCGAGGAACACCATCACATCGTTCAACACCCCCTGGGACTGCAGGATGGCGATC
This sequence comes from Halomonas sp. 1513, assembly GCA_001971685.1. Classification (NCBI taxonomy): domain Bacteria; kingdom Pseudomonadati; phylum Pseudomonadota; class Gammaproteobacteria; order Oceanospirillales; family Halomonadaceae; genus Halomonas; species Halomonas sp. 1513. The sequence goes on along the minus strand of CP019326.1, from coordinate 1,941,665 downwards.
CAGGTGGTGGTACGCACCAGCAGCGACGTCCAGAACGGCAGCAGCACCAGGATCATCAACAGGTTGGAGTGGCGCAGCGGCAGGCTGGCCAGCAGGAAGGCGATGGGATAGCCGAGCAGCAGCGTCATCAGGGTGATCAGCCCGCTCATCCAGAAGGTCCGCCAGAACAGGCTGACGTGGATCTGCTGGTTGTCCGGCGCACGGGTGATCTCGCCATCCGGCGTCAGCTGACGGTCGACCGCCGCCAGGTAGTAGGACGGCGTATATAGGCGCGCCTCGCGCTGGATGATCTTCCAGGTGTCGAGCTCGCCCCAGCGCGCATTGGCCTCGATCACCGCCTCGCGATACGGCGGCTCCATGGTACGCAGACCGCGGGCCGTGCGGTTGATCGCCGAACGCATGCCGGAGCGCTCATAGTTCAAGCGGCTGGCCAGCAGGCCCAGATTGCGCGCCTCCTGGCCCTCCAACAGGTCTTCGACCAATGCCGCGAACGCCGGCTCACCGGGGACGTCCTGTCGGTCCCAGTCTTCAAGGGCGGCCACGGTTCGCGGAAGGTGATTGCTGACCTCGGGATTGGCGACGCTGCGCGTCAGCATCTCGAAGATCGGGATCACGAAGGCAATCACCAGAAAAAGCAGCAGTGGCGCCACCAGCAGCAGCGCCTTGATTTTCGAACGTCGCACCGCGCGACGCAGGCTGACCTTGAGCGGCACGCCATCGGCCGTGGTCAGCGGAGCAGAAGAGTCGGACACGCGGACCTCACCATCAGTCAGTCGGCAGGAAATAGACGCCGCACCACTCGATGAGCGGTGCGGCGAGAGGTCTTACCGTGCCAGCCAGGCGTCGAAGCGCTGGCTCAACTCGTCGAGGTAGTCGGCCCAGAACTCGTCATCCTTCTGGATCGCTGTGGCGAAGTTGGGCTCATAGGTGGGCATGTGGGTTTCCATCTCGATGCCGGTTTCGGCATGCGTCGAGACGAGGTCGGAGGAGGACATCCGCGCCGGGCCATAGGAGATGTACTGGGCCTGGTCGGCAAGACGCTGGGTGTCGGTGGCGAAGTAGAGGAAATCGCGCACCTTGTCCATCTTGCCGGTGGGCACCACCCAACCGTCGAGCTCGAATACCTGGGCGTCCCAGATGATCTCGAACGGCTGATTCTCGCTGACCATGGCATCGAAGATCCGGCCGTTGTAGGCCGAGGCGAAGGCAACCTCACGGTCGGCCAGCAGCTGCGGCGGCTGGGCGCCCTCTTCCCACCAGATCACGCTGTCCTTGATGGTATCGAGCTTGTCGAAGGCGCGCTGGATGCCCTCTTCGGTCTCGAGCATGTCGTAGACATCGTCACGGTCGACGCCATCGGCGATCAGTGCCCACTCGAGGTTGTTGATCGGGCGGCGCATCAGGGCGCGCTGGCCGGGGTAGTTCTCGAGGTCGAAGACATCCTCGATGGTGCTGGGCTGATTATCTTCGGGGAACATGTCGCTGTTGAAAGCGACGATGTTCGAATAGACGATCGAGGCCACGAAGCACTCGCCCAGCGCGCCGTCGACGAAGTCCTCGCTGGGCGGCGTGCCGTCCGGCGCATCGGCCAGCAGCTCGTCGTGGTCGAGGGGCTCGATGAGGCCTTCGGCACAGGCAATCATGGCGTCCGCCGGCAGCATATCGACCAGGTCCCAGGTGACGTTGCCGGCCTGGGACTGGGAACGCAGCCCCGCCAGCGCGTTGGCACTCTGGTCGATGTTGACGATTTCGTCGCCGGTCATCTCCATCCACGGCTCATGGTAGGCGCGCTGCTGGCTCATGCTGTAGGCGCCGCCCCAGGAGACCACGTTGAGGGTCTGACCCTCGGCGTGGGCAGCGACCGCCACCGCCAGCGCCGAGAGACCTGCTACGGCGACACCGGTACCTTTGATGACACGTTTGCGAATAATGGTTTTCATGCTGATTCTCCGATTGTTGTTGTTGCACTTGCCGCCGGCATCGTTGGATGCCGCAAGACGGCGATCTTGACTGCCCCCCCTCAGGCGTCCAGGGCGCGACAGTCGGCGCTCGACCAGCCGACCTGAATCTGCTGACCGGGGCGCATGACGCCAAACCCTTGCGCATTGGGCGTCTTGAGAATGAAATCGTCGTTGCCACAGACCGATACCCGCGTCCTCAGGTGGTCGCCGAGGTAGATCACCTCCTGCACCGTCGCGGTAAACTGATTGTCGAACTGCTCGGCCGCATCCTCGCGCAGGATGCTGACCCGCTCGGGGCGCAGCGATAGCGTGGTGCGTGACCCCACGCCGCCCACGGCCACCGGCTTGGCGATCACCGTATCGCCGCTATCCAGACGCACCTTGCAGTCATCGCCGAGGCGCTCACTCACCTCACCGGTCAGGCGGTTGTTCTCGCCGATGAAGTAGGCCACGAAGGCATTTTCCGGACGCTCGTAGAGCTCGTCCGGCGACGCCAGCTGCTGTACCACGCCGTCGTTGAACACGGCGATGCGGTCGGACATGGTTAGCGCTTCGGTCTGGTCGTGGGTGACATAGATCATGGTCACGCCGAGGCTGGCGTGAATGCGCTTGATCTCGTACTGCATCTCCTCGCGAAGGTTCTTGTCCAGCGCCCCAAGCGGTTCATCCATCAGCACCAGCTCGGGCTCGAACACCAGCGCCCGGGCCAGCGCCACCCGCTGCTGCTGGCCACCGGAGAGCTGCGCCGGGCGGCGGTCGCCGAACTCCTCGAGGCGCACCATGGCAAGCGCCCGTGCCACCTTCTCCTTGATCTGCGCCTTGCTGAGATGTCGCACTTCGAGCGGAAAGGCGAGATTCTCGGCCACCGTCATATGCGGGAACAGCGCATAGTTCTGGAACACCATGCCGATACCGCGCTTGTGCGGCGGCAGGCCGCTGATCGGTTCGCCCTTGAGCAGAATTTCACCGTGGGTAGGGGTTTCGAAGCCGGCCATCATCATCAGACAGGTGGTCTTACCGGAGCCCGACGGCCCCAGCAGGGTGACGAATTCACCCTTGCGAATGTCAAGATTGAAATCCTTGACCACCAGTTCGACGCCGTCATAGCTCTTCTGGACGTTGGTAAACCGTGCAAAGGTTGCATCGCCATCACCCTGGGCAGACACCGCAGAGGTCGCCGATTGCGCTTCGGAGGTATCGGTCATGCCACTTCCCTGAGTTTGTCGTTGTTTTGTAAAGCACTGCGTCGACATTAGTCGCATCTAGGGGGCGACCACAACCCTGCCAGGGGACAATCAACGTTGAATATTACCGGTGTCGCATTTATGCATTTTGGCTAACGAACACCTGTTTACATCTCGACACGAGCCAAGCTCCTGACGCGTGGTAGAATTAACCCCCCGATATTGCATAGAGCCCGTACATGCTCGACTGGTTCAAGCGCACCAAACTGCCCGAGGTCTGGGCCATCAAGCAGATCGACGGCGATCTGGTGCATGTGTGCGGGCGTGGCCAGTTGGAGTCCCGCGAGCGCCCCGCCAAGGCGCTCCAGGCGCTGCAGGAAAACCGCTTCGAGGGGGCGATCCGCATGCACGACAGCGCGCTGGTGCTCAATGCCGGCCTGTTCGTGGCGCTGGCCCCGGTCGAAGCCTTCGGCCTGATCGGCCAGGATCAGGCCGAGTGGCAAGAGCGGCTGTATCGTATCTCCTGGGTACCTCAGCGCTGCTGGGTGTATGAGGGTCGTCTCATCGCCACCTTCACCGAACTCAACGGCGTGCCACAGCGGGTCAGCGTCGAGGACACCTCCGCGATTCGCGACAAGGCAGCCGCCGCCGAGGGCGACGACGCCGGCACTCACTTCGGCGCCCTCGACGCCCTGCAAGACCTTCCTCCCATCGACGTGGACCCAGATCGACGCCGATGAGTGACGTCGCCCTGCCCACCGCGCGACGCGGTCGCCGCCTGACGCTGTTCATCTGCCTGATGGTGCTGGTCGGGCTCAACCTGCGTCCCGCGCTGTCGTCGCTGGCACCGCTGCTTGGCCGTATCCAGCAAGACACCGGGCTAAGCCCGCTCGGCGTGGGCGCCTTGACCACGCTACCGGTCCTTTGTCTTGGCCTGTTCGCCCCGCTGGCCCCGCGCCTTTCGCGCCGTCTGGGCGCGGAGCGTGCCCTCTCCCTGGGCCTGCTAGCGCTCGCCGTGGCGCTGACCATCCGCGCCCTCCCCAGCCTGTGGCTGCTGTTCCTCGGCACGCTCATGGTGGGCGCTGCCATCGGCGTCTGCGGCAGCCTGCTGCCGGCGCTGGTCAAGCGCGAACTGCCCCGCGGCGCCGACCTAATGACCGGCGTCTACACCATGGCGCTCTGCCTGGGCGGTGCGCTCGGAGCAGGGATCAGCGTGCCGCTGGCCGACCTGCTGGGCAGTTGGCCCCTCAGCCTGGCCAGCTGGGCACTGCTGGCCCTGGCCGCGCTGCTGGCATGGCGGCTGGGGATGCCGCAACCACGCCCGGCATCGCAGCCCGATGAACCGCCTGCGCCGCCGGTGTCGCTGTTCCGCTCGCCACTCGCGTGGCAGGTCACCGGCTTCATGGGCAGCCAGTCGTCGCTGGCCTATATCGTGTTCGGCTGGCTGCCGGTATTGATGCAGCGCCGCGGCCTCAGCGAGGGCGAAGCCGGCTGGCTGTTGGCGATGTCGGTGATGTCGCAGCTGCTGGCGGCGCTGGCCGCCCCCTGGCTGGCACGGCTGGGACGCGATCAGCGCCTTGCCACGCTGCTGCTGCTGGGCGCCAGCGCCGCCGGCATGCTGGTCCTGCTGCTCGGGCCGCTGCAGGCTCGCTGGCTGGGCGCCGCGCTGCTGGGCATTGGCCAGGGCGGCTGCTTCAGCATGGCCCTGACCATGATCGTGCTGCGCAGCGGCACCCACCAGCTGGCCGGCCAGCTGTCGGGGATGGTCCAGGGCCTCGGCTACTGCATGGCCGCCGCCGGGCCGCTGAGCGTCGGCCTGATGCTGCAGTTCGGCGCCGGCAATCGCACCATCAGCCTGCTGCTGATGGTCATCGTCGGCGTGGCAGCGAGCTGTGCCATGCTCGCCGGCCGCCAGCATCGCCTCGACCTCGAACAGGGCCGGCTGGTTACCCGCCGGGAACGCTGAGGCGCCGCTGCGACACCGCTACCCCAAGCAGGATCAGCGCCAGCGCCAACAGATGGTTCCACGCCAGACGCTCGGCCATGAACAGCGTGCCGATCATCACCGCCCATAGTGGGATCAGGTAGTTGATCAGGGACAGGAAGGTCGGCCCAGCGGCGGCGATCAGCTTGAAATAGACCACGCTACCCGCCGCCGTACTCATCACCCCCAGCAGCAGCACCGCCCATACGGCCGTGGCTGACGGCTCAGGCATCGGCAGCGTTGCTTGCCACACGGGCGCCAGCGCCATGGGCAAGGTCAACAGCATCGCCATCCCCAGCACCACCGCCGAGGTGGCATACACGTCGCTCGCCGGTTTGCGACGCGCGACGATGGTATTCACCGCATAGCAGATCGATGCACCCAGGACCGCCAGTTGCGCCACCAGGGTCTCGCCCTGGCCACCGAGCTCGGCGAGCGCGGCGGGGCCGATCAGCACCACGATCCCCACGAATCCCACCACGAAGCCGGTCACCTTATGCCGCGCCAGGCGCTCTCCGTCGATGTAGAAGTGCGCCAGCACCAGCGTGACCAGCGGCATCGCCGCCATCAGGATCCCCGCCAGGCCGCTGTCGATGCGCTGCTGCCCCCAACTGATCAGCAGGAACGGCATGGCGTTGCCGATCACCGCGATGACCGCCATATAGGCCCATACGCGGCGCCCCCGCGGCAGGCCACGGCGCCACACCAGCAGCAGGACGCCGAGCAGCAGTGCCGCCACCGCGTTGCGCCCCATCACCACCATGGAGGGCGTCAACTGCGCCACGGCGATGCGGGTCAGCGAGAACGAGCTGCCCCACAGCATCACCAGGCTGATCAGCAGGCCCCAGTGTGACCAAGGGCGTCCTGCAGGCGGCACTCAGGCCAGGCGCCAGGGAAGCGTCTGCCCCGCCATGAGCGGCACGATCACGCCATCCTCGGCGTAGGGCAGCGTCTCGGGGAGCTGCCAGCTCTCGCGCAGCAGCGTCACCTGGCGCGAATTGCGCGGCACGCCATAGAAGTCCGGGCCGTGATGGCTGGCAAACCCTTCCAGCTGCTCCAGCCGTCCGGCCTGCTCGAAGGCCATGGCGTAGAGCTCGATGGCCGCGGGCGCGGTGAAGGCCCCGGCACAGCCGCAGGCGGACTCCTTGTCGCCGCGGGCGTGGGGCGCGCTATCGGTGCCCAGGAAGAACTTGCCGCTACCCGAGGTGGCTGCCGCCAGCAGTGCATCGCGATGGCGCTCCCGCTTGAGCACGGGCAGGCAGTAGTAGTGCGGCTTGATGCCCCCGACCAGCATATGGTTACGGTTGAACAGCAGATGGTGGGCGGTGATGGTGGCGGCGATATTGGCCGACGACTCGCGCACGAAGTTCACCGCGTCTTCGGTGGTGATGTGCTCGAACACCACCCTGAGCTGCGGGAAGCGGATCAGCAGCGGCGCCATCACCCGTTCGATGAAGACGGCCTCGCGATCGAAGATATCGATCTCGGGGCTGGTCACCTCGCCGTGCACCAGCAGCGGCAGGCCAACCCGCTCCATGGCCTCGATGGCCCGCGAACAGTGGTCGATGTCGGTGACCCCGGAGTCGGAGTTGGTGGTGGCCCCGGCCGGGTAGAGCTTGACCGCATGCACGATGCCGCTGGCCTTGGCCCGCTCGATCTCCTCCGGCGGCGTGTTGTCGGTGAGATACAGCGTCATCAGCGGCTCGAAGTCGCTGCCCTCGGGCAGCGCCGCCAGGATCCGATCGCGATAGGCGCGGGCCTGCTCGGTGGTGGTCACCGGCGGCGTCAGGTTGGGCATGATGATGGCGCGGCCGCATTGGCGCGCCGTATAGGCCACCACCGCGGCCAGGGCGGCACCGTCACGCAGATGCAGGTGCCAGTCGTCGGGTTGGGTCAGGGTAATCTGGTTCACGGGCAGGCCTTATTGAGAGAGTACGCTGTCGTTGCACCATCGCGATGGCAAAACCCGGCCATTATAGACGAACGCTGGCCCCACGGTCAGCCGAGAGCCATGGCGTGGCGAGCGACTCCATTAGCCTGGTAACATTACGCCTTTAGTCTCAAGGAACCGTTGATGCCCACCTCCGTTGCCGCAAGGCCCTCGCTCAAGGCAGACGCCCTGCTGCTGGCGGTCACCATGATGGCCGCTGCCGGGTGGATCTTCTCCAAGGAGGCGCTCGAAGGCCTACCACCGCTGCTGTTCATCGGCACGCGCTTTCTGCTTGCCGCAGCGCTGCTGGGCCTTGTCGGCTGGCGGCCCCTGTTTGCGCTGAGCGCCCATCAGTGGCGCCAGGCAGGTGCGGTAGGCGTGCTGTTCATTGGCGCCATCACGCTCTGGGTGCTGGGGCTCGATGCCTCTAGCCACCTTGGCGAGAGCGCCTTCATCAACAGCCTGTGGATCCTGATGGTGCCGTTCATGGCACGCTTCCTGTTCGGCGACCGGCCGCCCGCCGCCACCTGGCTGGCACTGCCGGTGGCGATGCTGGGTTTCGCCTGCCTGTCGCTCAATAACGGCTTTCGGGTCGAACCCAGCCAGTGGCTGTTTCTCGCCTCGGCGACGCTGTTCGCTCTGCTGTTCAACGTCAACAGCCAGGTAGTCAAGCGCGTGCCGCCGCTGCCCTTTACCATCATCCAGATGCTGGTGCTGGGTGCCGGCCTGACGCTGATATCAGCGCTCAGCGAACCCTGGCCCAGGCAAGTGGCCTCTCCCACCCTGGGCTGGCTGCTGGCCAGCGTGGTGATTGCCAGCGTGATGCGCTTCTGGGTGCAGCTCTATGCCCAGCGACTGACCAGCTCCAGCAACGGCGCAGTAATTATGATGCTCGAAGCGGTATGGACCGCGATGCTCGCCGCGCTATGGTTTCGGGAAACCATGAGCCAGCTGCAGTGGCTAGGCTGTGCGCTGATTTTCACCGCGCTGTTGATCAATCGCTGGCACTGGATACGCCGCTTATGGCATAAACGCCCGGCGACATGAGGTAGGCTGGTGGCAACGGGCAAGAATTGGCTAGAACAGGACACGTGAATGCTAGCGGTACGCACATCGGGCGACTTCGTCGCCCTGCTCGAAGGGGCCATATGGCTGCTGCTGGCCTGGTCGGCCAGCTACTCGGCTGCAATCGGCGAACCCCTGCCCAGCGTTGCCATGCTTAGCATCGCCGCCACCCTGGTGTTCGTGTGCTGGGCGCATCGGCCCTTTCGCCTCACCCTGCAGCGCTATCGCATCCGTCGGCGGCGCACCGAGATGCTGATGCACATCATCGCCCTGCCGCTGCTGCTGGCGCTACTCTTCGGGGTGCTGATCGAGAGCCTGCTAACGCCTCTCAGCGGCCAGCAGAAAATGCTGATGTACAACGTGCTGGCCACCTCGGGCTGGCTGGTCTTTGCCTTGACGCTGATCATCAAGTACCTGCTGTTCCGCTTCAAGGGGCGCTGAGGGAGCGGCCTCGGTTGGCAGAGCATCCTGAAAACGACTAAGGTAGAAGCATTGTGTCGCTTGCAGGCGACTCGCCGAGAACCTTATCTAGCTCATGCATACTCTACCCTCCCGCCTCACGCGCTTCGCGCTGGTACCCGTCATGGCATTGGCCATGGGCAGCGCTCTGGCCGATGATGAGGGCATGCCGGTTCAGGTCAACGGCGATTTTACCGAGCTGGCGAGTCTGGAGAATGGCGTGGTGCTGGAGGGGGCGGAGATGTCCATGCCCGACGGCGCCACCTCCGGCTTTCGCCTGCTGGCGGGCTACCTGCTGCCCAATCTGCCCCGACTCGGTGTCGGTGCAGAAATCACCTACCTGGTCACCGACGAGACCCCTACTGCCATCGACGACCAGTCGGTGCTGCTCAATACCACCAGCCTGCAAGGCGCGGTGACCGCCGGTCTGCACCTTGGCAGGTTCAGCCTGTTCGCCAAGTCGGGCCTGACCGACTGGAGCGGCGATCTCGAGACCACCCTGTCGGGCAGCGATGCCCAAGAGGTCGACATGGCCATGGGTGGCACCGCCCGGGTCCACGGCTTCGGCGCGCGGATGAACTTCACGCCGCGCACCGTGGCGCATCTGCAGTACGAGCGTATCGACGCGCCAAGGCTCGAGCACCTCAACCTCACCACCGCCATGATCGCCTACCACTTTTGAGCTAGAGGTGAATGATCACCTCGACGCGGCGATTCTTGGCGCGCCCTTCCTGGGAATCGTTGCTGGCCAACGGGCGTGTGTCACCAAAGCCCACTGCACGCAGCCGCGAAGGCGACACCCCTTCATCCGCCAGGTAGCGTAGAATCGCCGTGGCCCGGGCGCTTGAGAGCTCCCAGTTGGAAGGGAACTGCGGGGTGTTGATCGGCCGGCTATCGGTGTGGCCTTCCACCGAGACCTCGCCATCGTGGCGCTGAATCAGCGCGACCAGGCTCTCGATCACGTCGCGACCGGCGCCGGTCAGTTCGGCTTCGGCGGTGGAGAACAGCAGGTTGTCCTCGACCCGCAGGCTGATGCCCTCGGCCACCCGCGACACCGCCACCCCCTCGAGATCGGGTAGATGCGGCGCCTCGGCGACGCGCTGCTCCAGGGTCTCGGCAAGCGTGGAAGCCACCGCCACTGCCTCGGGGTCGATCTCTCGGGCGCGCTGCGGGGCCGTGTCGGTCACCACCACCACCAACTCCTCAAGCGGCACATCGAGATTGGCGCCGTTGGCCGCCACCACCTGCGGCGACGGCGGCTGCCAATCGGCCATCATCGGTTCGGAGGGGAACGGCCTGGCCGGCGTCGCGGGCGGCGGGGCCGGCTGCGTGCGTCGCGCCACACCCAGGGCCACCACCACCGCAGCCGGATCGATAGCGGGGGCGGCACCGTTCAAGTACGGCGCCTGGGGCTGCATCGCCGCCAGCATCTCCTCCGGCAGCGGCACCCCCAGCTGCGAGGCTGGCGTGGCATCCACCTCCGCATAGAGCGTCACCGGTGCGGGGTCGGCGTCGCTACCGAGGCGAAACGACAGCGCGAAAAGCAGCACGAACAGCGCCACCAGTAGCGTCATCACATCGATGTAGCTGACCATCCAGCCGCTGCTCGACTCGACGTCGCCCGCCTCCTCGAGCAGCGCATCGTAGCGCGTGGTATCAGGCATGCTTGCGTAGCCTCGCCGGCCACTGCAGGCGCCGTCCGGTCTTCTCCAGCGGCTCGTCGAGCAGCACCTGGTCGCGCAGTTCGTCGTGGTGGTTGGCCATGAACGACTTGAGGGTCTCCTCGATGAACGACGGCAGGCGACGCCGCGACATCAGTGACACCCCCTCGAGCACCATGTTCATGGCGATCAGCCGCTCCTCGGTGCGCCGCTCCAGCTTGACGGCAATCGGCTTGAATACCAGATTGGCCAGCACGATGCCGTAGAAGGTGGTCAGCAGCGCCACCGCCATCTTCTCGCCGATCACTCCGATCTGGTCGGTATCCATCACTTCGAGCATATTCACCAGCCCCACCAGGGTGCCGATCATGCCGAAGGCCGGGGCGTAGAGCGCCATGGTGCGAAAGATCTGCGCCTCGGCCCGCTCGCGGGCCTTCATGCGCGCCACCCGCCAGCGCAGCAGGTCGAGGATCTCCTCTTCGCGGGTGTTGTCGATCACCAGCTGCACCCCGGTGCGCAGGAAGGGGTTGCGCACGTCGTTCTCCAGGGCATGCTCAACGGCGTGGATATCGCCCTTGAACCACAGCCGCGACAGCCGCACCAGCTCCTGGATATCCTCCTGCACGCGGCTGTTCTCGCGGCGAAACACCAGCGCCACCAGCCGCACCACCCGCACCACCTCCTTGAGCGGATAGCTGATAAAGGTTGCCGCCAGGGTGCCGGTCAGCACGATGGCCAAGCCCGGCAGGTTGATGAAGCTGGCCGCCGACTCGGCGCTCAGCAGAAGCACACTGGCCAGCATCAAGATACTGGCGGCGATGCCGATAAGCGTGGAAGGATTCATGCGCTCGCCCGTGGTAGATGACTCGAAAGAGACCTCGTTCAGGCTGCCATGATAACCAGGCGGCTAATGGTCAAAGCGTCGAAAAGCCGCCGTTCGCGGGGCTACTCTGACGTTGGCCAGGGTCTCGCTGTTCAACTAATTCTGGAGCGCCAGGCGCGACTAATGACCAGTCCCATCCACGAATAATGATTATCACGCGCCCCAGATGCGCTTATTGTCATGAGTGTTGCGCCCTAACAACAACACCAGAGACGCCCCCATGAACCACGCCTACCGCCCAGCCATCAAGCACTGCCTGCCCGCCGTCAGCGCCGGTCTCTCATGCCTGGTAGTGAGCGCCGGCGTGATCAGCGCCGCCCACGCCGACTGGCCACAAGATCCGATCGAGATCGTGGTGCCCTTCGACGCCGGTGGCAGCGCGGACCGCATGGCGCGCGGCCTGGCCGAGCATATGTCGCCACGCCTCGAGGTGCCGATCAGCATCATCAACCGCCCCGGCGGCGCCGGCGCACTGGGCGCCACCTACTTCCAGCGGCAGGCCGCGGACGGCCAGACCCTGCTGGTCATGCAAGCTACGCCCTATCTCGCCAGCGCCATCGAAGTCGGCGGCGCCCCGGTAGCGTGGGAAGACTTCCAACTGCTCAGCGCCCAGTGGAATGACTACGGCATCGTGGCAGTACACAACGTTAGCCCCTATCACTCCCTGGAGGAGTTGATCGAGGCGATGCGCGAGCCCGGCGAGGTCAGCTCCGGGATCATCGTCGGCAACGGCGGCCACCTGCAGACCCTGGTGATGATGGATGCGCTGGAGATCGAACACGATAACGTGCGCTTCGCCACCTACAGCGGCGGCGCCCCGCTGCGCGCGGCGCTGGCCGGCAACCAGGTCGACTTCGAGATCCTCGCCGCCGAAGCCGCGCTGTCGATCAGCGACGAGGTGCGCGCCCTGGCAGTGGTCAATGACGCGCCCAGCGACAATTGGGACGCACCGCTGTTCAATGACGAAATGCAGCATCTCGGCGTCGATCCGCTGCCGCTGATTGGCGGCAATGTCACCGGACTGATCGTTCACGCCGCGCTCCAGGAAGCGTATCCCGAGCGCTACGAGCGCCTGATCCAGGCCTATCGGGAAACCCTGGAGAGCGATGAATTCCAGGCCTGGGCCAGCGAGGCAGGCATCGGCGCCGCCTGGGTCTCGCCCGACGAGAGCCAGGCGCTGGTCGACGAGGGCTATCGCGCCGTTCGGCAGTACGCCCCGCTACTACGGTAGGCAGTGCGCATCGTCAAACGGGTCGGCAGGAAATAGTCAGAAGCACCTGCGCGCTAGCCAACTATCTCAACGTTCGGGTAGTGGCCGAGTTCGTTGAGAATCAGGCCCAGATCGATATTCTTGCCGGCCTGGGTGTCGACTTTCTCCAAGGCTTTGGTATCGCCCATCCCATGCCCCTGGATGATTACCTGGAGCATCTTGTAGAAGGTGTAACGGTCACGTCGGCCTATAAGTGATCCGCTTTAGCGCCCTACCGCAAAGCCCTGCATCTGTGGCCTAAAAATCAGAACGCGCTTCACCTTTCATTAGCGCAGGGGGCTTCACAATACTCAGGGACGTACACCGCAGGCATATCAACAATCACAATCCGATCAGGAAGGACGTCCCATGCCTCTCTCGACGCTACTCGACTGGCGCCTGCATGCGCTGGTGATCCTCGTTTCGCTACTCTCCGAATTCATCGGTATCCAGCAGATTCCCATGGGGCCCGGCTCCCTGCTGCTGCTGCCGCTGTTCTACGCCTTCATTCTCGGCGTGCTGCTCAACCCCAACGTTACGCGCACCGCGGCAAAGGTCTTTCCTCAGCGCATCAGTGTGGCCGCCGGCCCGCTGATCCTGCTGTCGATCATGCCGTTCATCGCGCGCTTCGGTACCACTATCGGCCCGGCCATCGAAGACCTCATCGATGCCGGCCCGGCGCTGATCCTTCAGGAGCTGGGCAATCTCGGCACCATGCTGATCGCGCTGCCCGTCGCCGTGCTGGTGTTCAAGATGGGTCGCGAGTCGATCGGTGCCACCTACTCGATAGCCCGCGAACCCAATATTGCCGTGATCTCCGACAAGTACGGCCTCAAGGGCCCGGAAGGCATCGGCGTGATGGGCACCTACGTGGTCGGCACCATGTTCGGTACCCTGTGGTTCGCGCTGATGGCCGGCTACCTGACCTCGCTGGACATTCTCGACCCGCGTGCGCTGGCCATGGCTTGCGGTGTGGGTAGCGGCAGCATGGTTGCCGCCTGCTCCGCGGCCATTGCCGGCTCGCTGCCGGAGATGCGCGATGAGCTGCTCGCCTTCTCCGGCGCCAGCAACCTGATGACCTACGCCACCGGGCTCTACCTCACGCTGTTCGTGGCGCTGCCCATCGCCGAGAAGCTCTACTCGCTGCTCAGCGGCAAGCGCAAGGCCAAGCCGGTAGGCGCCCAGGTCACCGCCAGCGCATCCGCTGACGACGACATCCCCGCCGAGCCGCGCCCCGAGCAGGACCTCGGCAAGACCGCCATCGTCATGGCCGCCGCCTGTGGCGTCGCCTGGGTCGCCAACACCATCAACGGCGCCGGCCTGATCGAGGCCCTGCCGGGCATGCTGATCCTCTACGTGATGACCATGATCGGCCTAGCCGTCACGCGCTATGCGCCGTTCTACCTGCCCGGCGTGGCCTGGGTCTCGCTGGTCAGCATCCTGTTCACCCTGCCCTGGACCCCGGGCAACGCCTGGTTGGTCGAACAGCTCAGCGCGGTCAACTTCCTGGCCATCGTCACCCCGGTGCTGGCCTATGCCGGCCTGGCGCTGACCACTCGCGAATTGAAGATGTTCCGCCAGGCGGGCTGGAAGCTGGTGATCCTGGCCCTGCTGGTCTTCACCGGCACCTTCGTTTCGTCTGCCCTGATCGCCAACGCGCTGCTGTGAGGTCAGCACCATGAATACCAGCACCATGACCGACATCCAGATCGACCCGGAGACGCTGCGCGAGTGGCGTCACGACTTCCACCAGCACCCGGAGACCGCCTTCGAGGAGCATCGCACCAGCCGCCGGATCGCCGAGATCCTGCGCGGGGCCGGGCTCGACATCGTCACCGGCCTGGGCGGCGGTACCGGTATCGTCGCCACCCTCGATGGCAACCTTGGCGAAGGGCCCAGCATCGGCCTGCGCGCCGATATCGACGCCCTTGACGTGCCCGAGGCCACCGGCCTCGACTACGCCTCCCGAACCCCCGGCAAGATGCATGCGTGTGGCCACGACGGCCACACCACCATGCTGCTGGGTGCCGCCTGCCAGCTGGCCGACGCGCCCGAGTTCGCCGGGCGCGTGCACTTCATCTTCCAGCCCGCCGAGGAGAGCGAAGGCGGCGGCCGGGTGATGGTCGAGGAGGGTCTGTTCGAGGACTTTCCGATGGACGCCGTCTACGGCGTCCACAACTGGCCGGGGCTTGCCGTCGGCGAGGCCGCGGTGCACGACAGCGCGGTGATGGCCGCCTTCGATGTCTTCACGCTCAGGCTCACGGGCAGCGGCTGCCACGCCGCCATGCCCCACCTGGGCAGCGATGTGATACTCGCCGCCTCGCAGCTGGTCACTCAACTGCAGGGGCTGATCAGCCGCGAGACCCCGGCGCATCAGACGGCGGTGCTAAGCGTCACCCAGATCCATGCCGGCGACGCCTTCAACGTCATTCCCGAGACGCTGGAGCTGCGCGGCACGCTGCGCTGCTTCGATGAACCGCTGCGCGAGCATCTGGCCCAGCGCTTCGCGCAGGCGGTGGATGGGCTGGCCCAGTTCCACGGCCTGCAGGCCGACCTCGACTACCAGCCGCGCTACCCGGCGACCTTCAACACCCCGGAACACGCCCAGCGCTGCGCCGAGGTGCTCGAGGCGATGCCGCAGATCGCCCGCGTGCACCGCGACCTGCCGCCCAGCATGGCCTCGGAGGACTTCGCCTTCATGCTGCGCGAGCGCCCCGGGGCCTACATCTGGCTCGGCAACGGCGAACGCAGCGCCGCCTTGCACAACCCCCACTACGACTTCAACGACGCCCTGTCGCCCATCGGCGTGAGCTATTGGACCCAACTCGTCCAGACGCTGCTGGCCCAACACTCCGATACCCGCTGATCTGGAGGTCACCTTGATCAACTCCGTTACCGTCATTGGCCTCGGCAACATGGGCCGCGGCATGGCCCTGACCCTGCACCGGGCCGGCTTCCAGGTGCAGGGCAGCGATATCGACAGCGCAGCGCGGGAGCGCCTCGCCGCCGAGGGCGTCGCCACCGCCGCGCCGGACGCCCTGGCCAGCACCGACGCCTACCTGCTGTCGCTGCCCACCTCGGCGCATGTCCGCACGGTGCTCGAAGATACCCCGGGACTGCTGACACAGGCGGCCAAGGGCAGCCTGATCGTTGACACCTCGACCAGCGACCCGGTCGAATCGCGCCAGCTTGCGGCCAAGATCATCGCCGCCGGGCTCGAGTGGCTCGATGCCCCGGTCAGCGGCGGCCCCAGCGGCGCCCACAGCGGCCAGCTCGGCATGCTGGTGGGCGGCGAGCCCGCCACCCTGGAGCGCGCCCGGCCAATGCTCGAGGCCATGACCAAGAGCATCACCCACGTCGGCGAGGCCGGCAGCGGCCACGTGGTCAAGCTCGCCAACAACTACCTGTGCGCCGCCCACCTGCTGACCACCGCCGAGGCCGTGGCCATGGCCCAGCGCGCCGGCGTCGACCCGGCCGCCTGCCTGCAGGGGCTCAACAGCGGCTCGGGCCGCAGCGCGGTCAGCGAGGTCAACTTCCCGCGCTGGATCCTCGACGCGAGTTTCGACTCCGGCTTCAGCATGGGCCTGATGCGCAAGGACCTGCGCCTCGCCCAGCAGACCGCCCAGCGCCTGGGCCTCGACGACGGCCTGCTCGAGCGGGTGCGCGACGCCTGGCACGACGAGCGCCTGGCGCTGGACGATGGCGAAGACTTCAACCGCATCACCCAGCACCTGCTCCACGCCGCCCAGCGCTACGCCGCCGGCCAGCCCCAGGAGGACTCGGCATGAATGCCCTCAACCAACAGACCCGCGACCGTCTCAGCCTGCTGCTCGATGCCTACGGACTCGACCCGCACCAGCCCCACGCCAACTGGGTAGACGGCCAGTTCCTCGCCGGTGACGGCGACACCATCACCCTGCAGGACCCGGTCACCAACCAGCCGCTGCTGGACTACCGGGATGCCGGCGCCACGGTGGTGCAGCAGGCCGTCGAGGCCGGCAACCGCGCTCAGCGCGAGTGGATGGCGCTCACCGCCAGCGAGCGCGGCCGGCGCCTGCAGTCCGCCTCCCGCGGTCTGGAAGGCCATGAAGAGAACCTGGCCAGGCTCGAGAGCCTGATCGCCGGCAAGCCGATTCGCGACTGCCGCGGCGAAGTCGACAAGGTCCGCGAGATGTTCGAGTACTTCGCCGGCTGGTGCGACAAGCAGCACGGCGAGGTCATCGACGTGCCCAGCTCCCACCTCAACTACGTGCAGCGCGTGCCCTACGGCGTGGTGGGCCAGATCACCCCGTGGAACGCGCCGCTGTTTACCTGCGGCTGGCAGCTCGCCCCGGCGCTGGCCGCCGGCAACGCCGCGGTGCTCAAACCCTCGGAGCTCACCCCATTGACGTCTGCCGTGCTGGCCATGCTGCTCGAGCGCAGCGGCCGCCTGCCGGCCGGCTTGATCAATATCGTCAATGGGCTCGGCCACACCACCGGCAGCGCCCTCACCACCCATCCGCAGGTCGCCAAGCTGGTGTTCGTCGGCTCCCCCGAGACCGGCCGGCTGATTGCCGAGGCGGGGGCCCGCCGGCTGGTGCCCAGCGTGCTGGAGCTGGGCGGCAAGTCGGCCAATATCGTGTTTGCCGACGCCGCCCTCGACGACGCCGTGGCCGGCGCCCAGGCGGCGATCTTTGCCGCCGCCGGCCAGAGCTGCGTGGCCGGCTCGCGGCTGCTGCTGCAGCAAGACATCGCGGAAACATTCTGCCAGCGCCTGGCCGCCGCGGCGTCCACCATCGAGGTGGGCCTGCCGGGGGAAGACGAGACTCGCATGGGGCCCCTGCAGAACGCCGCCCAGTACCAGCGCGTACGCCAGCTGATCGATGAAGCCATCGCCGAAGGCGCCGAGCTGCTGAGCGGCGGCACCTTCCCACAAGGCCTGCCGGGCGATGCCGCCGAGGGCAACTTCCTGGCTCCCACCATCCTCACCAAGGTGCGGCCCGAGATGGCGATCGCCCAGGAGGAGGTGTTCGGCCCGGTGCTGGTGGTGATGACCTTCGACGACGAGCAAGACGCCATCGAGCTGGCCAACGCCAGCCCGTTCGGCCTCGCCGGTGCGGTGTGGAGCCAGGACACCGGCAAGGCGCTGCGCGTCGCCCATCAGCTGCGCGCCGGCACGGTGTGGGTCAACGGCTACAAGAGCATCAACGTGATGTCACCCTTCGGCGGCTTCGGCGACAGCGGCTACGGCCGCTCCAGTGGACTGGATGGGCTGCGCGAATACACCACCACGCGCAGCGTCTGGGTCGAGACCGCGGCCAAGGCCAGCGCCGCCATGGGCTACGGCAGCCACTAGGCCGTCACGCTCAACGCCTGGCGGGCGGGTCGTCGCAGCGAAAGGCGCTCATCCAGTGCTGCAAGTGCCGCAGCAGCTGCAGCGCCGCCCGCGGCATCCGCCGGCCGACCCGTGTCACCATGTGCGCGTTGGCCTCGCTGAAGCGGCGCCCCACCACATCGCGCGCCACCAGGGTGCCCTCCTCGAGCTCCCTGGCCGCGGCAAAGCGCGGCAGTAGCGTCACGCACAGCGAGGCCCGCGCCGAGTGCTTGAGCACCTCCAGCGAGCCGGTCTGAATGCCCACCACCGGCCGGTGGCCGGCCTCGCGAAACGCCGCATCCACCAGCGACCTGACCCCGTGGCCGGGATGCCACAGCGCCATGGAATGGGTCGCCAGCTGCTCGATGGTCAGCGGCGTGCTGTCGCCGGCCAGGGCATGGCAGGGCGACATCAGCAGCACCAGCGGCTGTCGCGTCGAGCACCAGAAGCGCAGATGCGGATGCACCTGCTCGTGGTACATCAAGCCGATATGCGCCTCGTCGTTGACCACCGACTCGATGATCTGCTTGGTACTGCCGGTATCCACCTCCAGGCGCACGCCGCGGTGCGCCTCGGTGAATTCGCGCAGCGGGTGGTCGATCACGTCACCCACGAAGCCCTCGCCGATACACAGCGTGATCTGCCCGGTCTCCAGGCGCTGGTAGGCATCCAGCGCATCGCTGAACTCGCGGTCGAGCAGCGTGCGGCGCTGGCAGTAGTCGAGCAGCATCTCCCCCACCGGCGTCGGCCGCACGCCGTCGCGGCGGCGTTCCAGCAAGCTGGCATCCAGCGCCGTCTCGAGCAGCCCGATCTGCCGGCTCACCGCCGAGGCGGCGATATCCAGCCGCGACGCCGCCGCCCGGATCGAACCGGTCTCCACCGTCAGCTGGAAGTAGATCAAGCGCTGGTGAGGGATTTCCATACATAGCTCTATTTTAGTGTAGGAGCGACTTCAGTCGCGATTGCAGCGCGCAGCGCTGCCAGGCCAAACCCACCCCATCGCGGCTAAAACTGCCACTGATTAGCCTTGGCGCCATATCCCTATGGGAGCGAATTTATTCGCGATTGCAGCCACATGCTAATCCACATAGGTGAGGTTGGTTTCCCAGCTCTCGCTGCTCACCTCAATGGCGGCCTGGACCCCCGCCGCGTCGCCGGCCTGGAATGCGGCATAGATTGCCTTGTGGTCCTTCAGGGCCACCTCGGGCAGCGTCTGCATCGGGGTCTCGAGTGCGGCTTCGATCAGCTGGATCAGCGTCTCGCCGACCCTGATGGTCATCGGATTGTGGGTCGCCGCCAAGATCGCGCGATGGAAGGCTACGTCGTGATGGGCGGTCTGTTCGCCGTTGGCGATAGCCGCCTCCATGGCCTCGATGGCCTGGCGAATCCGCGCGTGATCCTCCGGCGTGGCGTTATGCATCGCCTGGAGGGTGTAGGCCGGCTCGAACATCAGGCGAAACTCCATCACGTCGCGGGTCATGCCCCGGGCGAGGATCATGCCGAAGGCCATCGGATCGACCAGCGGGTCCCCCGGCTCGCGGCGAATCACCGTGCCCTGCCCGCGGCGCACTTCCACCACGCCGATCGCCTGCAGCATCTTGATCGCCTCGCGCACACTCGACTTGCCGATGCCCAGGCTGTGGGTGAGCTCGCTCTCCGATGGCAGGTAGTCGCCTGGCTGAAGCTCCCCTCGGATCAACGCGGTCTTGATCCGCTCGAGGATCTGCATGGCGACGGAGCTGCGCTCGATGGAGCCGCTGAAGGAGTCGTTCGAGAGGGGCCGTGTGGCAAGCCGGGGATTCAGACTCATGGGGTATCTCACTGTTAGCGCCAGAGCGCATGCTACCAAAACGACATTAGGACGTTGCCAAGCCTAGCTTGCAAGGATGCCAAATTCCTGACTAGTATAAACCACATGACATCAGACATCAGATGTCTGCCATGTAGAGCGACGGGATACCATAATGACAACATCCAAGCTCGTTGTACTGACCACCGGCGGCACCATTGCCAGTAGCCAGACCGACTCAGGACGACACCGCTCCGGTGCCCTGCAGGGCGAGTCGCTACTGTCGCAGGTCTCGCTGCCGCAAGGGCTGGCTGCCGAGGTAGAAGTTCGCTCGGTCCTGCAGAAGCCCAGCAACGCCATCTCGCTGGACGACCTGATGCTGCTGCGCCAAGAGTGCCTGGCGCTCAGCGAATCCCCCGAGGTGGTCGGCATCGTCATCACCCACGGCACCGACACCCTGGAAGAGACCGCCTACTTCCTGGATCTCACCCTGCCCGGCCGCATCCCCGTGGTGGTCACCGGGTCGCAGCGCGCGCCCCACGAGCCGGGCACCGACGCCTTTCGTAACATCGCCGATGCCATCCAGCTGGCGGCCTCGCCGCAGGCCCGGGGCCTGGGCACCCTGGTGCTGTTCAACCAGACGCTGTTTGCCGCCCGCCAGGTGCGCAAGGTCAATACGTTCCAGCTCGCTGGCTTCGCCGCCCCCGAGACGGGTCCGCTCGGCTACATCGACGGTACGCGTATCCACCTCGCCGCCAGGCCGGTACGCCCGCAGCCGCTGGCCGCCTCCCTGGGCGCCGTGCTGCCCCGGGTCGACATCCTGCCGGCATACCTGGGCGCCGCCCCCGACATGGTCGACGCGGCCATCGAACGCGGTAGCCAGGCCCTGGTGATCGACGCACTGGGGCGCGGCCATGTACCGCCCAGCTGGCCCGCCCACATTGCCACCGCGGTCGCCAAGGGCATCCCCGTCGTGATCGTCAGCAGCTGCCAGCGGGGGCCGATAGAAGCAGTCTACGAATTCGACGGCAGCCTCTGCGACCTGACTGCCGCGGGCGCCATCCCGCTGCAGGACCTCAGCGCCCGCAAGGCCCGGCTGGCCCTCGCCGTTCTCCTCGCCTCCCCCCTACGCGGGTCACTGGAGGCGAGCTTGAAAACCCTGACCAGCGCCGAGGCCGCGTGACGATTCGCCGCCGGCTACGACAAGCGCTTCGCCATCGGCCTGATCGCCACCGCGGGCACCCTCGGCCCCATCGTGCCGCCGAGCATCGCGCTGATCATCTACGGCTCCGTCACCGGCACCTCGGTGGGTCGGCTGTTCGCCGCCGGGCTGATCCCGGCGATCCTGATCGCCTCGCTGTTGATCTCCTACTGCATCATCTATGCGTCATTCAAGGGCTACCCGCGGGCACCCTTCCCCTCGCTCAAGGAAATCACTGCCGCCTTCCGCTCGGCGGCTTGGGGCCTGGGGCTGCCCTTCATTCTGCTCGGTGGCATCTACAGCGGTATCTTCACCCCCACCGAGTCGGCGGCGGTGGCCTGCATGTACGGCCTGTTCGTGGGCATGGTGATCTACCGCACCATCGGCTGGCGCGACCTGCTCGGCACGCTGCGCAGCTCGGGGCTCACCTCGGCTACCCTGCTACTGATCACCGCCGGCGCCTCGGCCTTCTCGTGGCTGCTGGCGATCACCGGCACCCCCACGCAGCTGGCCAACCAGGTGCTGTCGCTCACCGACGACCCGATACTGGTCATGGCCCTGTTCAACGTGGTCATGATCGTGGCCGGGTTCTTCCTCGACAGCGCCTCGGCGATCATCGTGCTCTCGCCGCTGCTCGAGCCGATTGCCGGCCGTGTCGGCGTCGATTCCGTGCACTTCGGCGTCATCACCCTGGTCAACTTCTCGGTGGGCATGATCACGCCGCCGGTCGGCCTCAATCTGTTCGTGGCCATGGCGATCTCGCGGATGTCGCTGGTGGAGGTCTTCAAGGCCTGCCTGCCGCTGATCGTGATGATGTTCATCGCCCTGATCATCCTCACCTATGTGCCATTCCTCAGCACCTGGTTGCCGTCGCTGATCTACTGAACCGGATGGGAGCAACGAAAGGCGTATGAACGAACTCACATCACTCGGCGCCAGCATCGATGGCCAGTGCTTCTGGGACGACATGCTCGACCAGGCCCGCATCGGCGCTCTGGCGCTCCGCGGCCTGCGCCGCCTGGCCCTGGATGACCACGACAACCAGGCGCGCTGCTGGCTGGTCGACCGGGGCCGCGACCTGGGCTGCGAGGCCTACTACGACGCCCTGGGCAACGTCTTCCTGCGCCGTGAAGGCGAGGACCCCAGCCTTGCGCCGCTGCTGATCGGCAGCCACCTCGACAGCCAGCCCAGCGCCGGCAGCTATGACGGCACCCTCGGCGTGGTGGCCGGCCTGGCCGTGCTGCGCGCACTGCACGAAGGCGACATCCGCCACCGGCGGCCTGTCGAGGTGGTCTCCTGGACCAACGAGGAAGGCGCCCGCTTTGCGCCCGGCGCCTCCGGCTCGGCGTGGTTCGCCGGCCAGCGCGACGCCGCCGAGATTCTCGACGCCACGGACGATGACGGCGTGCGCTTCGCCGATGCCCTGGCCGAGTGCCTGGCACGGCTCGACGCCCACCGGGTCAGTTACCGGCCCGAGCCGTTCACGCCCCACGCCTTTCTCGAGCTGCATATCGAGCAGGGGCCGGTGCTCGAGTCGATGGGAGTGCCGGCGTGCGCGGTGAGCGGCATTCAGGGGGTCAACTGGTACAACGTTACGGTGCAGGGTCAGGCCAACCACGCCGGCACCACCCCCGAAAGCGCCCGGCGTGATGCCTTCACCGGCGCCCACGCCCTGGTCACCGCGCTGCGCCACGCGGTCGCCGAGCACGGCGACGAGGTGCGCTTCACCATCGGCAAGTTCGCGCTTGAGCCCAACGCCACCAACACCATCCCCCAGCGAGCGACCTTCAGCATCGACCTGCGCCACCCCAACGCCGAGGTGCTGGCCGCCCTCGACGAGCGCTTCCAGCGGCTGGGCGCCGAGACGTGGTCGGGCTGCAGCGTCGAGCTCAGCGTCAGCTCACGGGTGGCACCGGTCGACTTCGATGACGACCTGGTCGAGATCGTCGATACCAGCGTCAAGCGCTATGCCCCCAAGGCGCCGCAGCTGGTGTCCGGCGCCTTCCACGACGCCATTCACCTGGCCCATCGCTGCCCCACTGCCATGCTGTTCATGCCGTGCCGCGACGGGGTCAGCCACCATCCCGACGAGCACATCGAGCGTGCCGACGCCGAGATCGCCGTGCGCGCCCTGGCCGACAGCGTCGGCACCCTATTAGCCCGTTGATAGCCTTTATCCATCAGGAGAACACCATGTCACTTGCCGATGCCCTGGCCCAACGCAGCCTCAGCCTGCCCGCCATCCCCGAGCCCCGCGGCACCTTTCGCCCCTGGTCGCGGCTGGATAATCAGCTGTTTCTCGCCGGGCAGATCTGCGAGCGAGACGGCAAGGTGCTCTACCCCGGCAAGGTCGGTGCCGAGTTCGACCTGGAGACCGGCAAGCTCGCCGCCCAGGCCTGCGCGCTAAACCTGCTCGCGGCGTTGAACGACGCCGTGGAGGGCGACATGGACCGCGTGGTGCGCTGTGTCAGAATGAACGGCTTCGTCAACGTCGCCCCGGGGTTTCACGACGTGCCGCTGGTGATCAACGGCGCCTCGGAGCTGTTTATCGACCTGTTCGGTGACGCCAGCCGCCACGCGCGCACCGCCATTGGCGTGGCGACCCTGCCTGGTAATGCCGCCGTCGAAGTCGAATCGATCTTCGAAATCCGCTAATTGCCAGGAGCCCCACCATGACCACAGCACCGCTACAACAACCGCTGCGGGCCCTGCACCGGGCGCTGCGCGACGGCAGCGTGAGCGCCGCCGCCCTCGCCGAGAGCGCCAGCCAGGCCTATCGCACTCGCGGCCAGCACGACCACGCCTACAAGACCTGGAACGGCGACGCCGCCCAGGCCTTCGCCACTGCCACTGATGCCCTGCTCAAGCAGGGCGGCGACGCCGGCCCGCTGATGGGCCTGCCGGTATCGATCAAGGACATCTACGCCGTGCCCGGGCTGCCCACCTTTGCCGGCTCGTCACGCCGCCTTCCCGCCGAGTGGGAACGGCCCGGACCGGTGGTCAGCACCCTGCTCAAGCAGCTGCCGGTGGTGATGGGCAAGACCCACACCGTCGAGTTCGCCTTCGGCGGCCTGGGCACCAATGCCCACCACGGCGCGCCGCGCAACCCCTGGGACCCGGTCGCTCATCGCACCCCGGGCGGCTCGAGCTCCGGCGCCGGGGTCTCGCTGGCCAGCGGTACCGCAGGCCTGGCCTTCGGCACCGACACCGCCGGCTCGGTTCGCGTGCCCGCCAGCATGACCGGTGTGGCCGGCCTCAAGACCACCGTGGGTCGCTGGTCCACCGCCCAGATCGTGCCGCTCTCCTCCACCCTGGATACGCCGGGACTGCTGGCCCGGCGCGTGGATGACCTGGCGTTCGCCTTCGACGCCCTCGACCCCGGCCTTAGCCCCGGTAGCGGCGGCGTGCCGGCCACGCCCGATCTTGCCGACCTCACCTTCGGCGTGCCGGAGCACTACTTCTGGGACGACTGCAGCCCCGGCATCGCCGAAGCGGTCACCCACGCCATCAAGCAGCTCGAAGCCGCCGGTGCGCGCATCGTCAGCATGGAGCTACCCAAGACCGACGACGCCTTCACGCTGTTCCAGCAGGGCGGCCTGGCGGCTGCCGAGCTCGCGGCGTTCCTGCACACCTCGCTGCCAGATGCCATCGACGCGCTGGACCCCAACGTGGCCGCGCGGATCGCCGCCGCCGACGGCATGCCGGGGTGGGAGTACGTGCGCCGCCGCCAGGTCATCGACGACCTCACCCGCGCCGCCACACAGCGCCTGCGGCAGGTAGATGCCGTGCTGACGCCCACCGTGGCCATTACCCCGCCGACGCTGGAGAGCCTCGAGCCCGAGGGCGCCTACCCCAAGGCCAACATGAAGGCGCTGCGCAACACCGTGATGGCCAACTTCATGGGGCTCTGCGCGCTCACCCTGCCGGTCGGCCGCGACGCCGCCAACATGCCCGTCGGCCTGCAGGTGATGGCCGGCCCCTGGCAAGACGCCCGACTGCTCGCCATCGGCCAGGCCATCGAGGCCAAGCTTGGCAACGGCCTGGATATTCTCGGTGAGGTGCCGACCGTCGGTTAACAAGGGGGGCGCGGATTCATTCGCGATTTGTGGGAGCGAATTCATTCGCGATGCAGCGCGCAGCGCTGCCGGGGCAACCCCGCCATTAAGCAATAGCGCCTATAGCGACGCTGGCAGCGTAACGGCACTCGCCACCTGCCAGCCGTCGCGCCCCTCCTCCTTGACCCGATACAGCGCCTGGTCAGCGGCGGTGTAGGCAGCGGCAAACGCCTCGCGCTGGGCGGTAAACTGGACCCCACCCACGCTCAGGGTGACGTAAGCGCCGCCGTGATGGCCCGGGTGTTCGAGCGTCGCGCCACGCACCGCCTCCACCACAGCATCGCAGGCCTGCTCCAAGGTCTGAGTACCATCGCAAGGCAGCAGTGCCGCAAACTCGTCGCCGCCCATGCGGTAGAGCCGCGCGCTGCCGCCAAGCGCTCGGTCGATCAGCGCCACCAGCTCGCGCAGCAGGCGGTCGCCGTCCGGGTGGCCAAGGGCGTCGTTATACTGTTTGAAGTAGTCGATATCGATCAGCAGCAGCCCCAGGGAGCGGCCGGGCTCGACCAGCACGTCATCGTGCAGCGCGCTGCGATTGCCGACCCCGGTAAGCGGGTCGCGCAGTGCCTGGGCCATCCAGCGCAAGCTCTCGCGGGTAGCACGGTCCGCCAGGCGGTGCTTGAACATGTGCATACCCCAGAACAGCACGCCCAGCAGATAGATCACCAGGCTGCCCACCAGCACCAGCGTCTGATGACGGCGGGTTTCCTCGACGAAGCGGTTGGTCACCTCGCTGCGGCGGTCGAGCTGGTCCATCTCGATCTCGGTCAGGCAGCGAATCGGCCGCAGCAGATCCTGGCTAAGCAAGGCCGGCGACGGTAGGACATCGCGGCCAAGGGTGTTGGACAGGCCATCCAACCGACGCAGGCTCGGCAGCGTGCAGGCATACTCGTTACGGTAGAGGCCGATATCGAACAGGCTATAACCCAGCTCGATCTGGAAGCGGGCGCGCTGCACGGCATCGGGGGCGTCATCCTCGAGGAGGATACCGAGGCTCTCCTCGAGGTAGCGGCGCGAGCGGGTCGCCAGCTGCTGGCCGGTCAGAGTGCCGGACTGGCTGAAGTAGGCGTGAATGTCGGGGTGAACCCAGCGCGTTTCATAGGTGATCAACAGCATCAGCGCCGTGAAGCTCATCAGGCTGAGCCATAGCCAACCGGGAGTGCGCCGCCGACGAGGAACAGGGGTCACTAGTGTGCCTCGATGCTGCGGATCATCCACACCCAGTCGTTGAAATTACGCAGGTTGTCGGGGTCACGGTCGCCATAGTCGCGCTCCACCAGGCGAACCGGGCCGCGTTCACGCACGCCCAGCGGCTCGCCATCTTGATGGGTCACCAGAATCCAGTTGGGATCGTCCCAGCCGCCCAGGGTCACCTCGTAGTCGTCCCAGGCGGTGAAGGTCAGCTGCTCGGGCACCGCACCGAACTGCTCCTTGAGCAGCTCGCGGAACACCAGCCCGGTCACCTCCACCTCATCGGCCAGGTAGGGATCGAAGAAGGTAAAGCGCACATCGGCACGCTCGCGCAGCTCCGCCACCGCCAGCTGAGCTTCCTGCTCGCCGTGTTGGAACACCACCACCGCGGGGCTAGCCAGGGCAGCACCCGCCGGCCACAGCGTAGCGGCGAGCACTGCAGAAGGGAGAGGCACGAGCAAACGACGACGCCGCACACTGAGTAGTGGCATGAAAGGAATCCCCTGCGTGGATGAAACTAGTAATTTTTTATTACCAGCGAGTCTACTGCTTCTCACACCCGGCGCACAGGGCCAGAGTACTGTGCCACCAGCGCATCTGCCGTCAGCAACAGAAACCCTTCTGTCTCAGCCTGAGCAATCAGAATCCGATCGAAAGGGTCTTTATGGATCAGCGGCAGATGGGCCACCACCAAGGTGTGAACCCGATAGCCGTCCGGCAGACGACGACCGCGCTGTGTCCTTCTGGCTCAGCGGTTCCGAGCATTGCCCAACCCTCCGCTTCTGAGGCTGGCTCCAGCGTGGCCTTATGCCCCCGCAGCCGTGCATGCGTCGTCGTATCGCTTCGAATGGCCATCACTGCATTCATAGTATCGATAAAGCACCATATCGATACTATAATGTCGACATGAAAACGCGACACGTCACCCTCAGCCCTAAGGCCTCCCTCTCCCTGCGCCTGTTCGCCGGACTGATCGAAGAGGGAAGGCGACATAAGGGGTGGACCCGCGACGAGCTCGCTGAGCGGGTTGGCGTCGGCGTGGTCACGATCCGTCAGGTCGCCAAGGGCTCTCCTCGAGTGGCCATCGGGACTTACTTCGAAGCCGCGGCGCTGGTCGGTGTGTCGCTGTTCACCGATGACCCGGACACACTGAAACGTGAACAGGCGACCCAGCGAGAGCGCCTGACGTTGCTTCCCAAGCGGATTCGCCGATCCCCCCAAGAGCCCCTCGATGATGACTTCTAGCCGACGAGCCTATGTCTGGATCTGGCTTCCCGAACAAACATCCCCCGTGGTCGCCGGTCGCGTCGACCGCGATGACCAAGATCGCTATCGCTTCACCTATGGTCGTCGCTACCTTGAGCGACCTGATGCGATCAGCCTTTTCCCGGACGAGCTTCCCCTTCGGCCCGGAAGCCAGGAGCAGACCGACGGTGCACTGCCCTCCTGCCTGCGTGATGCCTCCCCGGATGCCTGGGGACGTCGCGTCATCATCAACCGTCTAACAGGGAAGGCAGAAGAGGCGGCTGATGGTGTCGACTTCATCGAGCTGGTCTACCTGCTCGAATCCGGCTCGGACAGGATCGGTGCGCTGGATTTCCAAGAATCCGCCACTGATTACAGGCCACGCGAGTGCCAGACTGCCACCCTAGATGCGTTGCAGGAAGCCTCAGCGTATGTGGAGGCAGGAGAACCGCTGCCCCCGGTCCTGGACCAGGCCATTCAGCACGGCAGCAGTATCGGTGGCGCCCGCCCCAAGGCCCTGCTGGACGATCGGGATCACAAGCTGGTGGCAAAGTTTTCTTCCAGCAATGACCTCTACAGCGTGGTGAAGGCGGAGTTCGTCGCCATGCGGCTCGCCAGGCAGGCAGGGCTCGATGTCGCTCCCGTCGAAATGGCCCGCTCACTGGGCAAGGATGTCCTGCTGGTGGAACGCTTCGACAGAGTGAAGACCACTGACGGCTGGGGTAGGCACATTGTGCTCTCGGCCCTCACGCTGCTCGGTCTGGACGAGATGATGGCCCGCTATGCCAGCTATGAGGATCTCGCCCATCGGATCCGAGCCGAGTTCGACCAGCCGGGGCAAGCGCTGCACGAGCTGTTCGGCCGTATCGTCTTCAACGTGCTTTGCGGCAATACCGACGACCATGCACGTAACCATGCTGCCTTCTGGGATGGCATAAGTTATCGACTGACCCCAGCCTACGATATCTGCCCGCAGTCACGTACCGGTGGCGAAGCCACCCAGGCGATGCTGCTGCATGATCAGGAACGCCGCAGTCAGCTGGTCCACTGCCTGGCAGCCGCGGAGCGGCTTGGACTGAGCCAAACTCAGGCCCGTGAGATCATCAATCACCAGATTGCGATCATCCATGATCACTGGGGTGTTGTCTGCGATGAGGCCGACCTGAGCCCGGTCGACCGCGACTTCCTGTGGGGCAGGCAGTTTCTGAACCCGTTTGCGCTGGAGGGCTATACCGAGGCATGAGCTGGGTTTGAATTTCGCTTGGAGGCGGCCCAACTCAGTCTGTATGAGACTCTTCAATATCATCCCTTTGCCAGTCATGTTCGGTTATCCAATCCCAGAAGCTATTGACGATATTGACTCGCTTATGAGCACGGGGCAAAACAGCGTAAAAACCTGGTATATCTTCATCGGGCATATTCACAAGTGCGTCGACACCCAGTGGTGCCACGAGCCGTCCCGCTCTTAAATCACGCAAGGCATCATTCTTCGAAACCAGGCCCACGCCTAGCCCTGATATCGCCCCACGCCTCATTGTGGCAGCGTCCTGAAACTGTATTTCATTCCCAGGCTCATGCTCACGTAGACCCAGATGCGCCAACACACGTGGCCATAAGGTTCGAGCAAGCACCGGATGCAGTAGGGGGACTCTAACCAGCTCGTCGACAGACCTTAACTCCTTGGCTACCTCAGGTGAGCAGCAAATGACCTTAGGATCACGGACCAACAACTCGACATACAGGTCTTTCCACTGACCAAACCCCCACTGAATAGAAACGTCCACTTCATCTCTCGCAAAATCTGGCAGTTTTATCATCGTGGTAAGCCGCAAATCAGCGTCCGGCTCTTTATCACAAAAGCTATTCAAACGCTCCATTAAAAAGTGCATGGCAAAATAGGGACTTACATTGATATTGATTCGGTTGCGATAGTTTGAGCGAGTCACACGATTTACCCCCTCACTCAACTCATCAAAACCTGCCTGAATAAAGGGCGACAAAATCATGGCCTGCTCAGTAGGCTCAATTACTCTGGCCTTACGCTCGAAGAGAGGGACACCAAGGATATCTTCCAGCAGCCGTATTTGTTGACTTACTGCTTGCGGACTGATCAGTAATTCATCAGCTGCCCCACGAAAACTGCCCTGCCGCATGACGACCCAAAACACCTTGAGAGCATTCAGTGGCGGGAGACGAACATTACGTACAGTCATAAGCTCTTGAGGCCCTCACTTTGCGGCTGTTCAACAATATAGAGCATACTATGCAATGGTCGCCACGGTGATGCCAGCGGGGGGCGTCTTATCAAACGGCGGGGGCTCGCTGGAGATTATCGACGGCCGAAGCTATACGCCTAATGGCTCTATCGAGAACCTCCTCTGAGGTCGCCGTCGAAATCCGGAAGAAAGGCGACAGCCCGTAGGCGGCACCGGGGACGGCGGCCACATGTCCCTCGTGGAGCAAATACTGGGCCACCGCCTTATCGTCTTCGAGCATATCGCCGCTAGGGGTGCGCGCTCCAATCAGCGCCTGACAGCCGATATAGGCGTAAAACGCTCCCTCCGGCGGATCGAGGGTCAGGCCATCAATCCCGGCGATGCCTTCAACCACCAGATCCCGGCGATGCTCGAAGGCTTCGCGATAGCGTACCACCTCGTCTTGTGGCCCTTCCAATGCGGCCTGCGCGGCAACCTGCGCCACGCTGGAGACCGACGTGCAAGACTGGCTCTGCACGGTGGCCATGGCCTTGATCAGCGGACGCGGCCCGGCCGCATAGCCTACTCGCCAGCCGGTCATGGCATAGGACTTGGAAACGCCGTTGATGATCAGGCTACGCTCACGCAGCGCCGGACAGGCCTGGCCAAAGGACACGAACTCACGAGCGTCGAAGACAATATGCTCGTAGATTTCATCCGAAAGCACCAGCACCTGCGGATGCTTGGCCAGTACCTCACCCAGTGCCTGCAATTCGGCAGCGCTATAGGTCGCCCCGGAGGGATTGGCGGGAAGGTTGAGAAACAACCACTTGGTCTTCGGCGTAATCGCCGCCTCGAGCACCTCCGGGGTCAAGCGGAAACCCGACGTCGCCGGGCACGCTGGCGTTACCGGCACGCCGCCGAACAGCTTGACCATCTCCGGATAGGAAACGAAGTACGGTGCCGGCAGGATCGCTTCGTCACCTTCATTTAGCGTCGCCATCAGGGCATTGAAGATGACCTGCTTGGCGCCATTGGCGACCGCGATCTCGTCCAGTGCATACGCTAGGTCGTTCTCGCGCTGGAATTTGGCCGCCACCGCCTTACGTAGCGCCGGCGTCCCCAGCGATGCGGTGTAGAGCATGCGCTCGCTGCTGGCCGCCGCGAAGGCGGCCTGAGTAATGTGGGCCGGGGCGGCGAAATCCGGTTCCCCCAACCCTAGGTCGATGACATCAACTCCGGTGGCCGCCAATTCTTTGGCGGCTTGTGAGACAGCCATCGAGGCCGACGGCTTGACGACTGCCAGACGATCCGCGATATAGCTCATGCGTCATCCTCCGTGACATACCCCCTGACACGATCCTCGGCCATCGCCTCTGGACTCCGCTCGGCAGGATTTCCAAAGCCACCGCCACCGGGCAGATTCAGCACTAGACGGCGCCCGGCAGGCACATGCTGCCACCCCTTGGGACGCAGCTTGGTTCCGTCGTCCAAGTGCACGCTTCCCAATGCACCCGGCTTGCCACCGTCGCGACCACGCGGCGCCGAGGTAATGCGATCGAACATAGCGGAGAAGTTGAACTCGTAGCCATCAGCCGGCGCGATCTCGATGATCTGCCCTAGCCCCCCACGGTACTTGCCGGCACCACCAGAGTCCGGCCTAAGTTCCTTTCGCCAGATCACGATCGGACCGGTGTGCTCGGTGGCCTCGATCGGCATGGTGTGGACCCCGGACGGGAACGCCGTCGAAGAGAGACCATCCAGCAGCGGACGCGCGCCCATGCCACCGGAGTTGAACATCAGCACCTCGGCACGACGCCCCGCCTGCCCGTCGGTGGGGCGAGCGGAAATGTGCACATTCCACAGTGCCGCAGCGCCCTCTGCCAGTACCTGCCCAGGCAGCGCTTTAGCCAGGGCACCAAGCACCAGATCCGGCACCAAGTGGCCCAACACGTGGCGAACGGAGACGGGAGCCGGACGCTCGGCGTTGAGGATATTGGTTGGTGAGGAAATATTGAACACCGCCAGCGACGCGGCGTTGTTGGGGATATCCGGCGCTACTACACATTTTAGCGCGTAGCAGGCATACGCCTTGGTGTATATCAGCGGCACGTTGACCCCCCACGGACTCATCGCCGCAGTGCCGGAGAAATCAACGTTGACGCTGTCGTCGCCGATAATGACTTCGGTAGCCAGCCGAATCGCCTCATCGTAGCCGTCTGTGAGCATGGTATTTGACCAGGCACCCTTGGGCAGGTCGGCGATGCGCTCCATGATCGCCGCATGGGTCCGCGACAGGATGAACTCGCCCAGACTTTCGAGGTTATCGAGCCCAACTTCATCGAGCATCGCAATCAGGCGATTGTGGCCAACATCGTTACACGCCGCCAGCGAGTAGAAGTCGCCGATGACCTGGTTCGGTTCGCGTACGTTGAGACGCAGGATCTTGAGCAGATCCTGGTTGACCTCGCCACGCTCCGCGAATTTCATGATCGGGATCTGGATGCCTTCCTCGTAGACCGACTTGCCGTCGGCGCCGAAGCCACGCCCGCCCACGTCGACGACGTGCGCGGTACAAGCGAAGAAGCCGATCAGCTCGTCGCCCCTGAACGATGGCGACACCATGGTGATGTCGTGCAGGTGGCCGGTGCCCTTCCACGGGTCGTTAGTGACGTAGGTGTCGCCGGGATACATTTCCGCGTACGGGATCTCGGCAATGAAGTTCATCACCGCCTCGGCCATGGTGTTGACGTGACCCGGGGTACCGGTCACGGCCTGGGCAAGCATCTCGCCTTGGGCGTTATAGACGCCCGCGGAGAGGTCGCCCGCTTCACGCACGGAGGTCGAGAATGCGGTGCGCAGAAGCGTCAGGGCCTGCTCTTCGACCACTGAAATCAGGCGGTTCCACATGACCTGCATGCGGATTTCGTCAATCTGGCTCATGGATCAAACTCCTTTCCGCACGAGAAGTAGCGAACCGTCAAACTGCACCACCGCATCGAACGGCGAGGTGACGACAGTGGAAGTTTCGCTTTCGAAGATCACCGCCGGACCACACACGCGATCGCCGACTGACAAGGCCTCACGGGGGATTATGCCGGTATCCTGCTCTCCGCCCAGCGCCGGGTCGAACACCGGGCGAGAGGCCGGCGCTTCGATCACTTTGCCTGCTTCGGTCAGCGGATATCCGTCGACCTGGGGGCGCACGTCATTCGCCTTGACCGAGAAGGTGACGAACTCGATCTGCGGGCCTTCGACCGCACGGCCGAAGAACTCGGCGTAGCGTTGCTTGAAGGATGCCTCAATCATCGCCTCGTCATCGGCAGTGAAGTCGCGGTCCGGAAGCGCAACGGGAATTTCCCAGCCCTGGCCGGCGTAGCGCATGAACGCAATAATCTCGCGCCGGATCGCGCCTTGGGTGCCTTCGCGCACAAAGCTCTCGGCAGTAGTCTTGAGCTCGCCCAACATGGTGTTGAGAGCGGCGGCATCGAAGCCCTTGAGCCCCATGATCTGTGAGGCAACCGCTTCATATCCAAAGGGCGCGCGCAGAAAGCCGATGGCCGACCCAACGCCCGCCCCTTGCGGAATGAGGCAGCGTTCAATGTTGAGCTTTTCGCACAACCGCGCTGCATGCAGCGGTGCCGCACCGCCGAAGGCGATCATGGTGTTATCGGAGATACTCTTGCCGTTCTCGACCGCGTGAACGCGCGCTGCGTTGGCCATGTTCTCATCAACCACGTCGCACACACCAAACGCTGCCGCCTGAGGCTGGAGATCGAGCTTCTCGCCTACCTCTTGGGAGATTGCCTTGGCCGATGCCTCACTCGAGAGCTTGATCATGCCACCGGCAAAGTTATTGGGGTCCAGCTTGCCTAACAGCAGATCGGCGTCAGTAATTGCTGGGCGTTCGCCGCCGCGATCGTAGCACGCCGGCCCCGGCTCGGATGAGGCGGACTCCGGGCCCACCTGTATGCGGTTCATGGCATCGACCCAAGCGATGGAGCCGCCACCGGCGCCTATCTCGATCATTTCAATCACCGGGATGGAGATCGACATGCCCGAACCCTTGCAGAAGCGGTAGGTACGCGCCACCTCGAAGGTACGCGCGGTCTGCGGCTGGAAATCATCGATCAGGCAAACCTTAGCGGTGGTTCCGCCCATGTCGTAGGAGACGACGCGATCGAGATCGAAACGCCGCGCAATGTCAGCGGCGAAGATCGCCCCACCGGCTGGCCCAGACTCAATCAAGCGTACAGGAAACTCAGTCGCGGTCTCGACCGATATCAGCCCACCACCGGAGTGGATCATGAACACCCGACAGGCGGTGCCCATCTCCTCTAGCCGCACCTGAAGACGTGACAGGTAACTGGCCATCTGCGGACGCACATAGGCATTGGCGCAGACGGTATTGAAGCGCTCAAACTCACGCATCTGCGGCGAGACCTCCGCCGAGATCGAGATCGGCAGGTCAAGGTGACGTGCAAGAATGTCGCGGGCGCGCTTCTCGTGGGCATCATTCATGTAAGAGTGGATAAAGCCAATCGCTACTGCGCCGAAGTTCTGCGCCTTGATAGTCTCGGCAATCTCCTCAAGCGCCGCCTCGTCGAGGGCATGAAGCTCCTCTCCCTGAGCGCTCATTCGGCCTTTGACCACGAAACGGTCTTCTCGTGGGATCAGTGGCGTTGGCAGCTTAAGGTTCAGATCGTACTGCTCGAAGCGGTTCTCGGTACGCATCTCGATCACATCACGAAAGCCTTCCGTGGTGATCAAAGCGGTGCGCGCCCCGCGGCGCTCGATCAGAGCATTGGTAGCCAAAGTCGTGCCATGGATGATCATGTCGATCTCTGAGAATGCGATGCCCGCATCCTGGATCACGATCTCGATTCCATCGAGAATCGATTGTTCCGGCGCCGTATAATTGGTCAGCACCTTGGAAGAATAAAGGGTGCCGTGAACGTCGAGAGCGATATCGGTGAAGGTCCCGCCGATATCGGCCCCGAGACGAATCTCTTGACCGATAGTCATGCTGTATCCTTTGCTGCTAAGGCTGCATCACGCATCTGACTCAACGTCTGACGCGGGGTGAGCGCTTCGGGTGAAATGTTGAGTTCGAGGAGCGCGCCACTATCGGAGGCCAGGGCGCGTTCAAAGGCTGCCGGGAAGTCTTGGGTGGTTTCGACCCGTTCGGCGTGAAAACCATAGGCCTTGCCCAGGGTGACGAAGTCCGGGTTCTGTTCCATCGTGGTGCCGGAGACGCGGTCCGGGTAATGACGCTCTTGGTGCGCCCGAATGGTGCCGTATATCCCATTATTGAGGACTAGGATGATCGGCTGGGCACCGGCCTGCATGGCGGTAGCCAGCTCCGAGCAATTCATCTGGAAGTCACCATCCCCAGCGAAGCAGACCACGGTGCGTTGGGGATACGTCACCTTGGCGGCTATGGCTGCCGGAACCCCGTAACCCATTGCACCGGACTGCGGCCCCAGCAAACGCGACGTTGGCCCGTAGTGGAAAAACTTGCTCGGCCACACTGCGAAGTTGCCCGCACCGTTAGTGAGGATCATGTCATCGGGCAGGGTCTCGCGCAGATAGGCACAGACTTTACCCATGTCCACAGGGGATGGCAGATCAGGGAGGGTGAACCCCGCTTCATAGCTCTCTCGCCCTTCTGCCCGCCATTCTTCCCAGTCGCCATCAAGCGGTTCCATGCGATCTAACGCCTCGGCGAAAGCATTCGGACCACAGTGGATGCCCAGCTCCGGGCGATAGATCTTACCGATCTCGTGATCGCTGCCATGCACGTGGATCATCCGTTGCTTCGGCTGCGGCACCTCGAACAGGGTGTAGCCGTCGGTGGAGTTCTCGCCGAAGCGGACATTGATCGCCAGCACCACGTCGGCATCCCGCAGTAGCTTCTTCACGGGCATCGTCATACCCACCCCAGCCTCCCCACAGAATACCGGCGAGTGGTTATCAAACTGATCCTGATATCTGAAGACAGAGACAACTGGGATGCCGGACGCTTCGGCAAAGCGCTGGATAGGAGCGGTGCCCTCGCCTTTCCAATTGGCCCCGCCGTAGAAGATCACGGGCCGCTCGGCATCGGCGAGGATATCGCGTGCTTTGGCCATGGCAGCGGCGCTCGGCACCGGCTCGGGGATCTCCAGCGGCCCGCTGAGAGGCGCCACTTCGGTGAAAGAGGTCAGTATGTCTTCGGGCAGCGCTATCACCACCGGGCCGGGACGACCGGTGGTCGCCGTGGTCCAGGCG